>JAQVKF010000028.1 GCA_028694795.1 Thermoguttaceae bacterium
AGGCGATACCTTGCGTGTCAGCTCGCATTGAAGCATCAAATGCCGCGATCAAAATAGGGGAAATCCATGGAGTTATTTTTTGTCGTTTGAGCGAACTGGAATGGATTTTTGAGGGGCCAATGCTCCAACGATCCCGAAGGTTTGTATCATAGGTCTGCCCATCGTCAAAATCCCCGCATTCGATGAGATTCGCGGCGTTCATCCATCCCTATAAAAATCCGAAGAAGGGAAGGGGGTGGTGTTGGAAAGTAGGGGGAGGAACGTAAATGTATTCCCTAGATGGTTTGGACGTACCGATGACCATCCATAAAACTTCATTCCGTTTAATTTAACCAAGTTAGTAGTACCCAAATGATGACCCACTTGAATCTTTTGTGCGATCATTTTTACATTCATATGAGTTTGAATACGGAAATGGAACTGCCCGCTAGCCGTGACACGTTACTCCATTTTTTCGAGCTGCTACGAAAAAATCATCCTTCAATGCGAAATTTTCGCCACCAAAGTCCGGATAAATTTCTCCTTGAAGACGATGCAACTCAAGAAACGCATCGTTGGTGTGTGGTGGAACGGAAACGTATTGGATGTGGTATTTTGTTTCCGGAATCCATGAATGATGCGATTGCCATGCACGTCCAAATTCTCGACACCGCAACGTGGGCTTTGTCGCTCACGCCGCTCGATTGCGAATCACTGGATCTCATTTACGGCTTCGATTTCGTTTGTCGTGGGAATCCTTCTAAATTGCTCGTGGACACTTTGGGGGTCCCGCCTATGTTGGAACCTTTGTGCGAGTGCGAAAGTGCCAAGCAAATCTTGCATTACAGCCCTGCGATCACCATCGCTGATGACGGGGATCCGAGAACGCAGATACGAATCCACTTCGAAACGCAAAACCATCTTACTCAAAAAACGGAAGAAGACGAAATACTGACTGTTTTCCTAACTGTCCGACGTTATGGATGTCCGGACAGTTCCGCGTTGAACAGATTTTCTGTCGCCGATGAAAAAAATCCGACAAGAGAAAGCACAGAAAATTTACTCGGAAAAACGCTACGATATATCGCGGCGTGTGCGGAGCGAATCATGGATGAATACCTAGTCGATGCCGTACTCTCGCCGATTGCCCAGGCTGTTGCCGAACACAACATGGAGTCGGGTGAATCGTTCGCGGATCCCTGACAAAATGAGTGGACCTCTTTTTTTAGCTTGGATCAGTCTCTATAATGCCAACAGCGACTTGTGGAAGACGCGAAATTCGATGAACAATCAATGAATCTTCGTTACGTTACCTATGTAAAGAAGCCTTTTCAGTAGGGTGTTTTACGCACTTTTGTACCTGCCAATGAACAGGGGTTTACCATTGAGTGAACTTCCCTTGTCGGATGGGAAAATCGCCAGACAGGAATACGGCCGCAGGTATTCCATCTGATGTGTATGTTTTTTGGGAGGGTGTATAGGGACGTATATTTGTTCCACTGGTGATATGTTGACGTTCATGATTGTTCGTCGTGGAATGCCTTTGATGAGTTCGGACAAAACACATCTTCAATCGGAATCAGCAACCCAACAAACTCGATATGGAAAAGGGGCTAGCGATGGATACGAATCTTAGAATGTTTTGTTTTCAGTGTCAGGAAACGAATCACAATCAGGGATGCACGTTGGCGGGACGTTGTGGAAAACGCCCCGAAACGGCTGGAGAGATGGATCGCGTGGTCGCGGAACTGAAATGTTTTGCGCAAATGCTGCAAAAATGCGGCCGAAAACCGACTCGTGAACAGGGACGGTCGATCATTCAAGCCCTTTTTGCGACCATTACAAACGCTAATTTCGATACCGACCAAATCACGGAATGGGTCGAAAAAGTGAAATGCATGCGGACGCAACAGGCGATGCAGTGTGGAAAAACGGAGGCCGGCGAGCCGCTTGCCGCTGGGGTGTTGCAAATCGCGGATGAAGATATTCGGTCTCTTTGCGAGTTAATCACCTATGGTATCAAGGGTATTTCCGCATATGCGGAACACGCCGCGGTGCTTGGTTTGGAATCAGACTCGATTTACGCTTTTATCGTTCAGGCTTTGGCGACGATTGCCAATGAACAGCAAAATACCGACTTCTCAAATAAGGCGGAACGGGTCAACGCGCTGGTGGCACTGGTTTTGAAAACGGGCGAAGTCGCGGTTCAAACGATGGAAATGCTCGACGCCGCCAACACGCAAACGTTTGGCAATCCAACGATGACTTCTGTCCGAACAACGCCCGGCACACGGCCAGGTATTTTGGTGTCCGGACACGACTTGCTTGATCTGAAAGAGCTGCTCGAACAGACGAAAGACGCGGGGATTGATATCTACACCCACGGTGAAATGCTGCCGGCTCATGGCTATCCCGAGTTGAAAAAATATCCCCATTTGGTCGGAAATTATGGACGGTCTTGGTTCCATCAACCGGAGGAGTTTGCCGCGTTCGGTGGTCCTATTGTGATGACGACGAACTGTATTGTTCCAGTCAAAGATGCGTATAAAGACCGTATTTTCACCACAGGTGTGGTCGGATACCCTGGTGTCGCGCAGATCCCGGAACGTGAACCTGGTAAAATGAAAGACTTTTCCGAGGTGATTAAGCTAGCGAAAAAATGTCCGGTACCGATGCATTTGCCTGATACGGGACCGGAGATGGTCACGGGGCTGGCTCATCACCAAGTGCTTGCGCTTGCAGATCGTGTGGTCGAGGCGGTCCGCGGGGGAGCGATTCGTCGATTTGTCGTCATGGCTGGGTGTGATGGACGACATACGGAGCGTGTGTATTATACGGAAGTTGCGAAGCTATTGCCCAAGGATACCATTATTTTGACGGCGGGCTGCGCGAAATATCGGTACAATCAGTTACCGCTGGGCGATATCGGCGGGATTCCGCGTGTTTTAGATGCCGGGCAGTGTAACGATTCTTACTCCCTAGTGAAAATCGCCATGGCTTTGAAAGACGCGTTTGGTCTGAAAGACCTCAATGAGTTGCCGGTCTCCTACGACATCGCATGGTATGAACAAAAAGCGGTCGCCGTCCTACTAGCTCTATTGTCGCTTGGGGTGAAGGGAATTCGGTTAGGTCCAACAATTCCGGCATTTCTGACGCCGGCGGTGCTGGATGTGATCGTCAAGCATTTCGATGTGAAACCGATTACCACGCCTGAAGAAGATGTTGCCGCGATGATGTGTGGAAAATAACCACTCGTCTCGACATCCTCAATAGCATGTCTGCCGATGCTGATACCTAAAACGAGGGAATTGCCATCGGTGGACAGTGGTGTCTTGTCTCTGCCAATTCGATGAATTTTTGCCATGACACACAATAGCGACAGCTCACGGCGACACGTGTCGCCGAGCTGAGACCGAATGGCGTTAGTGCCATCTTGGATTAGAGCCACCTCAAACCTTGGTGGGCACTAAACACGTTTCGCGAGATGGATGAGGTTTCGTAAGTACTGTGACTCTCTCTCACGTGCGTTCAGCGTATCTTCCGTCGTCGCTTTACGCTTCAATACTTCGGCCAATTGCTTACTGGCCGTATCCGCGTTCAATTGATCAATGGGGATCGCACGGCTGGTCAACAGCGTGACCGTATCGTTCAATACCTCGACAAACCCGCCCTCAACGTAATACGAGACGGATTTCTTTTCTGAGCTGGAATTTTTTTCCGCTCGGAGCTGACCGGCACCCACACGACCAATCAGAGGAGTATGCTTTTCCGAAATACCCAATTCACCGTCATACAACGGCAACGCAACAAATGTCGCTTCTGTTTCGAGAACCGTTTTCTCTGGCGTAACCACAATACAACGCATTTTGTGTATCCTCTACTGGAGCTACTCCCGCTTAATTTCGACCCCGATCGACCCGATGTCGCACGGTCTGTACCACTGGATTCGGTCGATTCAACCCTGAAAAAAACGGATTCCAACGGTTTGATTTTCCACAGGAATCCGCACGACTATCAACATGACACATACACTGTACACTACATAATGCCGCTGTATACGTCATTCGCTCATATACCGTCTCATCGCCGACCGACGTCCCATACGCCAACACGCCCGGAATACAATACGTCCGGAATAATGCTATTCAAAACATTACGCTGCTTCCGCTGCCATACGTTCCGCCGCTTCCGCCGCCTGTTCGATCGCTCCGACATACATGAACGCCTGCTCTGGCAGATGATCCCATTTGCCGTCCGCAATCTCCTCAAAGCTACGAAGCGTGTCCTCAAGCGGTGTGATTTCACCCGGTTTACCAGTGAATACTTCCGCCACGAGGAACGGCTGCGAGAGGAATCGTTCCATACGACGAGCGCGATGGACTGTCAGCTTATCATCTTCCGACAACTCATCAATACCTAAAATCGCGATGATATCTTGCAATTCACGGTATTTCTGAAGCGTCATTTGGACACGACGAGCGATCTTGTAGTGGCGTTCACCCACGTACTGCGGATCCAATACTCGGCTCGACGAGGCGAGCGGGTCGACCGCCGGATAGATACCTTTTTCCGAAATACGACGTTCAAGGTAAATGAACGCATCCAACTGACCGAACGCCGCGGCTGGTGCCGGGTCTGTCGGGTCGTCCGCCGGCACATAAACCGCTTGAACGGATGTGATCGCGCCTTTCGACGTGGATGTGATACGCTCCTGGAGCGCACCCATCTCCGTCGCCAATGTCGGCTGATAACCGACCGCACTCGGCATACGTCCGAGAAGTGCGGAGACTTCTGAACCTGCCTGTGAGAAACGGAAAATGTTATCGATGAACAACAACACGTCCGTACCCGTCGTGTCACGGAAATATTCCGCCATTGTTAGTGCTGAAAGCGCGACTCGAAGTCGTGCCCCTGGCGGCTCGTTCATCTGACCGAAAACCATGCCCGTCTGACTCAACACGTTCCGACCGGTTTGACCGATTTTCGTTTCCTGCATTTCGAGCCAAAGGTCGTTACCTTCACGAGTTCGTTCACCCACACCCGCGAAAATCGAGAAACCACCATGAGCACTCGCAATACGAGCGATCAACTCGGTTAAAATAACCGTCTTGCCAAGACCCGCACCACCGAAAAGCCCCGCCTTACCACCACGCACGAACGGCGTGAGCAAGTCAATCACCTTGATACCGGTCTCAAAAACCTCTGTCTTCGTCGAAAGATCCGTCACAGGCGGAGCATTGCGGTGAATCGGCCAGTAGTCGTCCGCTTCTACAGGGCCGCGGCCATCCACCGGTTCGCCGAGCAAGTTGAATACTCGACCCAACGTTCCTTTACCCACAGGCACCTTCACCGGTGCTTCCGTATCCAACACATCCAATCCACGAACCAAACCGTCCGTCGAACCGAGCGCGACACAACGAACCTTACCACCGCCTAAGTGCTGTTGTACTTCGCCAGTGAGTTTCAGCGTCACACCCTTGTGAGATGCGTCGATTTTAACCGCGTTATAAATCGCTGGCAGACGCTCTGCCGCGAACTCCGCGTCGAATGTGGAACCAATCACCTGCGTGATCTTTCCGATATTCTGCGTGCTGCTCATACTTTTATCCCGATTATTTCATTAAGAATTAACTTTTGCTGATCGCGTCGGCACCGCCGATGATCTCCAACAATTCATTCGTAATCGCCGATTGACGAGCACGATTGTACGTGACCGAAAGATTGCTGATCATCTGATCCGCATTCTCTGTCGCCGCCTTCATCGCCACCATACGTGCGACCTGTTCGCTCACCGCCGCGTCAAGGAAACATTTGAACATCCGTACTCGGAAACTCATCGGAACGATCTCGTCCAGAATCCCCGCCGCAGATGGCAAAAATTCATATTGCGCTTCGGTATGCTTCTTGCCCGACATGGCTTCCGATTTCTCCGAAGATTTTGCCGCGTCCTTCTTTGGCGTGGCCGATTCTAACGAGCCAAGCGGAAGGAGCGTCTCCGTGACCGGATACTGCTTCGACATCCCTTCAAATTTCGTATAACAAACGTCAAGCCGGTCAATCTCACCCGCAAGGTAAGCGTTCAAGTAGCCCATCGCTATCTCGTCCACTTCGTCAAACGCGGGCTTGTCGTCAAACTGCATAAAACTGCGAGCCGGCCCTATTTTCCGAAATCGGAACGTGCTAATACCACGTTTGCCAGCAACGGAAAGCGATACATTCGCCGCGCCGACCAGCTCCGAAAGGGCATGATATTGAGTAAACGCCTGACGCATCACGCCGCTGTTGTACCCTCCACACATACCACGATTGGCCGTCAACACCAGTAACGCCGCTCGCTTCACCTGACTACGCGGTTCCAAAAGCGGATGACTGACCGAATGACCTGCCGCCGCTAAATGGCCCACAAGCGAAGTAATTCGTTGCGTATACGCCGCCGCTGATAACGCCCGATCCATCGCTCGACGAAACTGTGCTGTCGAAATCAACTCCATCGTTCTCGTAATCTTACGGATATTACGTACCGACTTGCGTCGCTTATCGAGTGTTCGTGCTTTTGCCATGACTATATCCTTTTGAGCCGAAAGTGGACGGCCTCATTACTGAAATGCCTCGCCCACTCTCCTCTTTTCTACTTCCACATTTTGTTGAACTCGGCGAACATCGCGTTGACCTTCGCTTCGGTATCCGGCTCAAATTTCTTCGACGTTTCGATCAGATTCCACAGATCCTGGTGCTTCGTGTGAACGAATTCCAACATCTTCGAAACCCATTCCGAAACTCGCGTTATCGGTACCTTATCCAGCGCACCGGCGTTACCGGAGTAAATCGCCAACACCTGATCCGTTACCGCCATCGGGCCGTAAACGCCCTGTTTCAGCAATTCTGTCATGCGATAACCACGGTCCAACTGCGATTGCGTTGCCGCGTCAAGGTCCGTACCGAGCTGAGCGAACGCTTCCAATTCACGGAACGCCGCCAAAGCCAATCGAAGACCACCCGCAACTTTCTTGTGCTTCATCGCTGGAATCTGTGCCGAACCACCTACACGTGAGACCGAAATACCCACGTTCATCGCAGGACGTTGACCCGCGAAGAAAAGGTCTGGCTGCAGATAAATCTGACCGTCTGTAATCGAAATAACGTTCGTCGGGATATACGCCGACACTTCTCCCTCTTGCGTTTCCACAATCGGAAGCGACGTGAGCGAACCACCACCCAACTCTTTACTCAGTTTCGCCGAGCGCTCCAGCAAACGGCTGTGGCAGTAGAACACGTCACCAGGATACGCTTCACGCCCCGGCGGACGACGCAACAACAGCGAAAGTTCTCGATATGCCGATGCCTGTTTCGAAAGGTCATCATACACAATCAAGGCATGTTCGCCTTTGTACATGAAATATTCCGCCATCGAGGTGCCCGCATACGGCGCGATATATTGGAGCGATGCCGGATCACTCGCACCCGCGAGCACCACCGTCGTATACTCCATCGCACCATGACGACGCAACACATCAATAATCGCCGCTACGTTCGATTCCTTTTGACCAACCGCGACGTAAAAACATTTCACGTCCTTACCTTTTTGATTCAAAATGGTATCGATACAGATTGCTGTTTTACCCGTTTTACGGTCGCCAATGATCAGCTCACGCTGACCACGACCAATCGGCGTCATCGCATCGACCGCTTTAATACCCGTCTGCAACGGCTCTTTCACCGGTTGACGACCAGCAATACCCGGAGCCGCCGATTCCAATGGACGTGTTTCTGTCGTCTGAATCGGACCTAAACCATCAAGCGGCTGACCGAGCGGATCGACTACTCGACCCAACATCGCATCGCCCACCGGAACACTCAGAAGACGACCCGTACTGCGGACTTCATCGCCTTCCTGAATCTTCAAATAATCTCCGAGGATGATTACACCCACGGAATTTTCTTCTAGGTTCAGAGCCAATCCGAAAATATTTCCCGGAAACTCCACCATCTCACCGGACATGACGCCCGAAAGACCGTAAACCCGTGCAATACCATCACCAACCTCCAGAACGCGACCTACTTCGCGCACGTCAATCCGTGATTCATACTGCTCAATCTCACTCCGGATTACGGAAGCGATCTCGTCGGCCTTGAATCTCATGAGTACTCCTCAGAACCAACTGCTCTCGCAGATTTTTTAATTGGGTGACTATTGACGCATCATACACCGTATCGCCGACTCGGACGACTATGCCGCCGATTAACTCCGGATCGACCACCGTCTCTAATATCGGTGTTCCACCCGCAAGCGGGGCGATACCGTCGCACAATCGTTGCACCAGATCGTTCACCAACGGTACCGATGTCGTTACCGTTACTCGAACGCGGCCTAAACTCTTTTCGTACAAAACGCGAACTTCCTTCGCCACCGCTCGAAAACAGCCTAAACGATCATGTCGCGCCAAAACTTTTAGAAATTTCAACACCATCGACGAAGCGCTACTGCGGAATGTTCGATCCAACAGATCGCACTTCTCTTCCTCGGTGATCAGTGCGGAATCCAGAAGCTGTTCGTATTGCGGATACACGTTGAGCACATCCGATACTATCTGTTCCAGTTCCTCCACGAATGGTTCCACTTGGGTTGCGACTTCCGCCGAATCACAAGCTCTCACCACCGCTTCGAGGAACGCCTCCGCATAGACTCCCGCGATCTTTTCGACCCCGACGTCCACACTCGGATCCGCTTTCGTTGTACCGGCGACTAGCCGAACTTCTGTACAGGCGACCCGCCGAACATCGTCGGACGGCAAATGATCGCCAGACTGCAAAGCATCGTCGGACATTGCGCCCGCTCCTCTCTGTTCCTGCCCCATACACTGGTTGGAATCATTATTTTGCAAAAAAACACTCCGGCTCAAAAAGTCTGAACTCTTTGACAAACGTGAAAAAACCGATGTACCGAACGATTGATTCGTCACTCGCTGCCATGGCGACGGCTGGATATTCCAACCACCTTGTCGATTCTTACCACCCTTGTCCCAATCACCCGATGCGGCGAAACCTCTCATGAGACACCTCCTACGTCGGATGAATGTCCTTCGTTTTTGATCTATACCAACTCCACTTAAAACAGCTCTGTTTGGAAACTCACCGCTTGACGAAGCGTAACATCCTCAAAATTCCGACATCTTAACGCATGGCGGAAACACCATCGAACGTTACGCTTCCATGGAGTCCGTATCCGTTGCTTTTTGGATTGCTCCACAAGACGCCCCATTCTCAGTCGATTCGCCTCGCCTCGTCCACCGAGGACGTTCGGACCCACCCAGAATTATTTGCCAATGGCCCACACCATCCGCAACATTCGGGGCATTTTTACGCTTTTTTCGCGCCAAACTGGTTCATCGCCTGACCGACCAACACTTGTTGTTCTTCAGTGGTGATCTTCGACTTGATAATCTTACCAGCAAGATCAATCGCTAAATAAGCACTGTTTTCAGCCAGTTGCGTCAGCGCGTTAGTTGTCGCCTGATCAATCTCTTGGCGAGCACGTTCTTTCTCAGCGAGTGTTTCTTCGCGAGCCTTATCGACCATCGCCTGCCCCTGCGCCGCAGCGTCACGACGACCCTGCTCAAGCATCTCACGCACGTTACCCGCTGCCGCTTCCAGCTGAGCTTGGTATTGTGCGAGAAGCTCTTTCGCATCGGTATTCGCCTTCTCTGCGTTGGCAATATCATCCGCGATCCGATTTTCACGAGCCGCAAGCCCTTCCATAATCGGTTTCCATGCGTACTTCGCAAGGATGAGCAGCAGAATGAGGAAAACCACCGCTGTCCAGAGTGCAGTATCCGTTTGCCACGCAAGTGGATTCGGTTTACCGCTGCCAGCCGCTTCTTCCGTCGCCGCCCCCGCGTCACTCGCAAGCACTAGAGTCGCACTGCCAAGCCAAGCCATTGCTACCAGACCTGCCTTTTGAATTCGATGAATCATCTGCGGACTCCCTCTTTCTCCACGATTTCACCCTATCTCTTCTCACAGAACCGCCTCCGTGAAAAAGACCCGATCCACTGCTTTTCCACGGTCTTGTTCCGCGGAGAACTTGTTGTGAAACCGTCAATTAGAGCATACAGACGATCAACGCGAAGAACGTCGCACCTTCGATGAGCGCGGCCGCAATAATCATCGCCGTCTGAACCTGCCCCGCAGTTTCCGGCTGGCGAGCCATGCTCTCGACCGCCGAACCACCGATACGACCAATACCAAGACTCGCACCGATGATGATCAGGCCAGCACCCAAACTACCCAACTTCAGGGCCGTGCTCGTCGCCCCAGCCGCCGCCGCGCCGTCCTGCGCGAACGCCGTCGTCGAAACCAGTACCATCGCCAATGCGAAACACGCCGCCAGAATCTTCGAAAGCTTACTCACGAATCTCTCTCCTTGTTCTATCTGTTAAAATAACAGCCTTATTTACGATGCCGTCAAATGGATTGCTACGTCCATCGAACTCGAATCCTCATCGACGATTGTTCGTTCAATCGATCTTATTGATGTCTCATCCGTCCGTTTTCGCTTGGACGACCACCCGGTCACCTTCTAGGGAAGGCAAACGACTCATTCGGCACTTTTACTCTTTACCTAGTTACTTCTTATCACCCACATTAATGTCGTGTCCTTACGATACGACCGTCCGCATTTTAGTGTGCGTGCGATACCTGACCGATGAACAGTGCCGTCAGGAAGACGAACACGTATGTTTGCAGGAACGCTACGAACAACTCCAACATATTCAACGCTAAGCACCCCAAAACACTTGATGGCGCGACCACATACCACAACCAGGTGTTCGCCGTTGCCGCGATAAAGCCCAAAATCACCGCCAGTACCAAGTGACCGGCAAACATATTCGCTAAAAGTCGGATGGCCAGAATGCCGTGTTTGATCAGCAAACTTAGCAGCTCGATCACGAAAATCATCGGACGAAGAATGTAGCCTAACGGCCCAGGCAGGTCCATATGCGGCACGAGATTCTTCAGAAAACCCGCCACGCCAAACTGGCGAATACCGGTGTAAAGCACCGCGCCGAACGAGTATAACGCTAAAACCGCTGTGACCGAAAGCGCCGCCGTCGGAGAACCCAACCAAGGCACCAACCCCAAAAGGTTACACATCAAAATAAAGAAAAACATCGTCCAGAGCAACGGAAGATAACGATCCGCGTGTTCACCAATCGCTGGGCGAGCAATATTATTGCGGACGAACAGCAGTATAACCTCAAAGAGATTCCAAAATCGTCCTTTCGGCGCCGCTCCCGTGCGAATCTTACGAGCCAACGGGATAAATATCGCACAGATAATTACCACCGCAACCAGTTCGATTAGCATGTATTTCGTGATTAGCGGAATTTCAATCGTCGTATGGCTCGGCAAATGGAGCGCCGTCGCGTCTTTCACGTGTTCGACCGCACCATTGATCAACTTTTGAACGTCAAGCATCCCACTCTCTCCCGATTTTTTTATCTGACTTCCAATTGGCCAGCTTCAACCACCGCCGTACTCGTTTGAATCATCACCTGTTTGATCTTTTTCTCGATCGTTTTCGTGATGTCCAGGCGAATCGCATTCCAATCGGAACGACTATATCCCGTAAAAATTCATCCATCTGAAATGTGTCAAAATTCTCTAATCCGTCCCAAACACCATTCGCGACCCATGTCCGTTCTTACACCCGCCCGACTCCGCTCAGGTTTGATCCGAACCGCCAGGCTCGTCGCCCTTCCGGTTTTCGCTCAACCATCGTAACGCCAATACCGTTTCCAATGCGAAAAGCGGCAACCAAGTCACCAATATCGCATAAAGGAAGAACGTTCGCTCCGCACTCGAGGCCGCGACACGGACGATCAACGCCATGGTCAGCGGCACTCCCATTTGTGGGAACATCGCACCCAGCAAACCAACAAGCGGACTCTTGTGTGATCGCTGTAGATTCTTTTGATCCGTTTCCTGCAACGGCACTTCCGTCGGTTCCTTTGACGGCCCCCTCGATACGAGTACGGTAACCATCATCGCAAGGAGATTGCCCACCGCACAGCCCGCAGCCGCCAAACCCGACCAGTACCACACCTCTCGCACGGAGAATGACTCTCCGCCCAGATATTGCCAGCAACCTATGCCACCGACAACTCCCCACAGTACAACGGATGCTGTTGCCAGCAAAACGATCCGCTTCCAGACGCCTCTCATTCCTACCGCACCTTTTCGCAGAATCGCGTTCCCACTATATGTTACCCATCTTACCGTAAACCGCAAACTTTGTCCAGAATCTCACGCGTTTTTTTCCGAATCTTCCTTTTCCGAGGATTCCGAATCGTCAGACCGCTGTAATTCTCGCTGTTGTTTTGCGATGAGAAGCAGTGAACGCATCGACAAAGCCAATCCCGCTCCCGCTCCCACGACCGTAAACCAGGGCAGGGTGCCCAAACGATCATCGGCAAACCAGCCGATCAAAATCGGCGCAACCATCTCGCACGACACACCTGTGATCCGCTGCGTCCAACGCATCGCCTCCACAAGTGGGAAAACTGGATGCTCCGTTTCCTTCGGACGCCGCGATACCATCGGTATCTCCTTCCTCCGAAAAATACCCCACGAAAGCCAAAAAAGCCCTCCTCATGGTGCAATCTATCGGATGAATCGCTATAAATTTATCCATTCAAAAAAAATTGTCAACCCCCAGGTCGAAATATTATACCGCTTTTTCACGCGCTGAATATTCGTGTTTGGGGGGGAGCTTCGTTGGGGTATGTTTCAAAATGGCATGGTTTATCTACAATTCAACCGCCATTTTGAGCGGAAACGGGTCTTTACTGGAAGTATGCCACGGCATTCTGAAAGATGGCGAAACCGTCGCCAGGATTGTGCGCTTCCCCGCGTGTCCAACGCGGATGATGCGTCGCCTCAAGATAGCGTTCAGGGTGGGGCATCAGACCGAAAATACGCCCCGTCGTATCGCAAATTCCCGCTACGTTCCGCTGTGCTCCATTAGGATTATCGGGATAGGATAATACCTCGTCCGAGAAAAGTCCATCCTTCTTCAGATAACGCAAACAGAGCTGACCTGCGCGATTGAGCTGATCAAGTGTGGCGGTATCACGTGCCACAAAACGACCTTCCGCATGAGCTACAGGCAGCTCCATACGATCAATACCACGTAAAAATACACATTTTTCGTTCGGTTCATCGACCTGTTCACCACGATGGACGCCGAGACGTACCCAACTGTCGTTGTAACACCCCGATTCGTTCCACGTCAACGTCGCCAGCGTACCGTCCGCATCGTCTTCGAGCAGTACACCCGATTTGATCAGCACTTGAAAGCCGTTGCAAATACCGAGGACGAGTTTGCCTGCGTCACGAAATTGACGCATCGCCTCCGCAAGGTGATTTCGCATCTGGTTGGCGAGAATACGACCCGCCGCCACGTCGTCTCCATAACTGAAACCGCCTGGAATGCATAAAATCTGGTAATTCGAGATCAGTGACGGATTTTCAAGCAAACGATTGATATGGAATCGTTCCGCTGTGGCTCCCGCCAACTCGAACGCGTACGCCGTATCCAGATCGCAATTCGTTCCTGGAGCGCGAAGAATCAACACTTGGGGTTTTGTCGCCATTCTAAAAATCCTTCCCGATGCCTTTGACGCTGTTGATGCCTTATCCACCACGTATACCTATTCCGCTTGAAAATGCGGCAAATTTGAACCTAGCCACAAGTGTTTTTGCAACGAAAAACAGCCTATGGAAACGCAAAATCAAATGGAACGGATATAAATGTGCTTCACCGTACAGTGCTTCTGTGCGTTGCCTGTGATGAAAATATGGTTTGGTGAAAATATGATTGAGTCGAATGCCACCGTTGGAAACCCTGTCAAAAGCGATTTTTACCCAAAAATCGCCGGTGAAAATACGGAATCCAATGGAGTCAGTGACATCTTTACGATTTTTCCCACTGTAATCCTGTGACTGGCCTGATAAAAATTCCTATCCGTGATTGTAACCGACCATACAAATGCCGCAAACCCCCAAATTCATCTTTCCGCTCTCTGCACTGCTGACAATAGGATATCATAGCCGATATAATGGGATATACCGCTGGAGATTCGATTAAGAATCCCCAACCCAAATTCGAGTCCACGATTTTTTTGAAGGAGCGATTCGATGAGTCGGTTTTTAACTAGATTGCTAAAATTGCCAAATTTATGGATGCAGCAAAAAAATAAACCATGTAAAACGTCTGAATTTGGGATTTTAACCTGTGTCCTGATGGTGATGTGGATAGTCGGATGGACGACGATCGGTTTCGCTCAAGGATTCGGACAAAATAGCATCAACACGAAAGGGCCTAATGCGCTGACCGTGCCGCTGACCTCTGGGATCGTTGGATCGACGAGCTATCCGCTGCCCGAGTATCGTTCCGCGTTTATGTTGATTGCCGATGGAAATCTTAAAGACGCTTCGGATGCGTTTGAATCGTTCGGAAAACGCGCGTATAAAACGGGGAACGCGCGATGGATTGATTCAATCTGCTATGCGACCATGTTGGGCGAATGTTGGTACGAGGCGGGACAGAATCTCAAAGCGCTGGCCTGTTATGAAGATGCGTTGCAATTGGCGATTGATTATAACGGGTGGATGTCACGGCTCAATTACGATGCCGCGCAAATGCCTCAGCCGCGTTCAAGTGTCTCGCCCGCGCCGTGGGGGGTCTCACGGACTCCGGGCATTCCGGCCAAATATGGAAATGTTCAAATCGCTCGCGGAAATCCTGACACCGAGGCCGCGTTTGAACAGGGCGGCGTACTCGAATTAGCGCACTACCTGGTGCTTCAACCGCACGAAATCTGTTACGCGACGACGTTGGCGACGATGCGACGTTATGAGCTGCTCGGGGCGGTGGCAAAATTCGATCCGATGAATCAACGAATTTTGAAGGCAGTGGAAAATTCCGGATGTCCACGAAACCATTGGATGATCGCGTGGGCTGACGCCCAACAGGGAGCCGCTTTGATTGCCGCTGGAAAAGACGATGAGGCTGAGAAGGTTTTGTCACGTTGTACGTTGGTCGCGGGACAATACCTCCACCCGCTTTCCGGATTGGTCTATACAATGCTCGGCGGCATTGTGGAGCGACGTGGAAATATTGCCGCGGCTATCAACTGTTACCAGGAAGCGACTTACGCCGCGTATCCCTATGAAGATCCAATTGTGCTGCAGATGGCGTTCGGGCGGCTTGCGGCAATCGGTGTGGCCACAGGAAAGCCGGTGCTGTTGGTGGAAGGATTGGCGTGGACACGTGGGGCTGGAACGCCGCAAAAGGCGAAAGGTGGACGCGATTTCAACACGCTTCGTGTGATTCTATCGCTTGCGGCGGCGGAAGTTTCGCTCGGCGGTGGGCGTGCGGATGAGGCGGCAAAATTTCTGACCGAGGCGGGAACGATTCTCACCCGACGTACGATTGGTTTGGGACCGCTCGGAATTCGACACCAATTCTTGCTGGCGACCCTCGCCTATCATACGGGAAATACTGTTGATGGAGATAAAGCGTTGGCAGGGGCATTGCTTAAAAATGTACAACAATCGTTGAGTTTGTTCCATCTCCAATTGGTTTTGAACTATAGTAAAACGAATAGCACGGCGACCGCGCGGCGTCAGGTGGAATTGTATCGCGAGTTGCTTACCGATCCTTCGCCCGCTGATTGGCTCAACGATCCGCTGGAAGCATTGACGATGTTAAGTATGGTGGACGAGACGGCGTATCTGAATTTCTTTGTCGCGACGCAAAATCTGTCCGATCAAAACGCCGCCATTGGTGATACGTTTGAGGTCTCCGAACAGATTCGACGGCGGCGATTTTTCGCGGCGCTTGATTCTCGACCTGCTGGGGCGAGGTTGTTTTCGCTGCGGATGTTGCTGGAGTCGGATCCCCAAATGCTGACCGTGGAAGAGCGCAAAAGCCGACAGGCGGTCTTGGCGTTGTTGCCCGATTGGGATGCGTCGTCGCGGCGGGCGGCGGAGCTGAAACGGCAGATCGCGTCTGAAGGGTTGGGTGATTTGGATGATGCCAATGCGACGGCACGTTCTGCGGCGGCTGGCGAATTGGCGAAAATTTCCAAGGCTCAGGAAATCATGCTGCAAAGTATCGCGTTGCGACGTATTTACGCGCCACAGACCTTTCCACCTCAACGAACGCTAAAGGAAATTCAGATGGGAATGGCCGATGGAACGGCGATGTTGACCTATATCGGCATGGGCCGTCGATATTACGCTTTCCTGTTCAACAAAGACCGTATCACCATGTGGGATGTGAAAAATACGGCGGCGATCCAACGCGCGACGGCGGCGTATTTCAAATCGCTTGGATTATTGGACCCGAAAAAAGCGATTGACGTGAAAGATATCCAGAAACAAGGGTGGGAAAAAGCCGCCGCTGATTTGGCTCAAACGGTGATGGCCGGCTCGCAATTCGATCCGACTACCGATTTTCAGGAGTTAGTCATTGTGCCTGACGGGCTGTTTTGGTATGTGCCGTTCGAGGCGTTTCATCTCGATTTCGGCAATAAGAAGCTCGAACCGCTCGTGGCTTACCGTCGTGTGCGTTACGCGCCGACCGCCGCGCTCGGAATGGCGGACGATCGCTCGATGAATCCACATCCGACCACATTTGTCGTAACGGGCAAAATGGATAGCGGTACAGAGGTTTTGGCTCCGACGAAAATTTTTGATCGGATAAACGACGCTGTTCCGGATGCGATTCGTCTGACGAAAGCCCCAATGCCAGAACCGGTCATTACGTACAAACAGGCACTTCAGCGGCTGATTGTCTGGCATGACGTGGCGAACAATCCGGCGGATCCGGGTACGCTTGTGCCGACCGGTTTCGGTGGTGGTAAACCTGGCTCGACACTCATCGAGTGGTTGTTATTGCCATGGGGTGGCCCTGACTTCGTCGCTCTGCCTGGGTTCCATTCTCCAGCGGAAAATGGGCTGAAAACGCTGCCCGCGTGGGCGGGACGTGAATTCTTCCTCACTTCGTGTGCCATGATGGCGACCGGAACACGAACGATCGTGCTGAGCCGATGGAAAATGGGCGGAAGTTCCACCGGAATGCTGATGCAGGAATTGCTGCGTGAAACGCCTGCAACGACCGCTTCAGAAGCGTGGCAGCGGGCCGTGCTGCTGATGCGGGAGTCCAAATTGAAACTGGTGGAAGAACCAAAAGTTCAACTCTCTCCAAACGACGACCAAACGATTTCCGGAAGTCATCCGCTCTTCTGGAGTGGATATCTCGTGATTGATCGCGGTACTTCGGTTGCGGAACCGATTGACACGAAGAACGTTAACGGAGCGAATGCGCCGGGGGCCAATGGTGTTGCCGTGGGTGCCAATCCCGCTGGTGGTGTGGGTGGTGCCGACGCCGCGGACGCAAACGCCAACGCGGATACGGAAAAAAATGCGGAAGCCGGTACCGAGGTGACGCCAAATGCCGATGCCGCGGAACCTGATACGAATACCGCCGGTGCTGATAACACTACGGAAAAATCGGATGCGGATGATTCCCCTGAGGCCGAGACAAAGGAGGGGGATGGAACGGATGACGCGGAACGTCCGACGCCGCCAAAGCCCGCGCGAACGACTGGTGAGCGTCCGTTTACCTCTCCCAAAGAGGAGGACACGCCCGAATCGTATGAGGATAATGTCACAGAGGAACTTGATGCGGAAAACTAGGCCTTTTTACCAGACGCCGGTACTGCTGCTTCGCACGGCGCACTTGCGGGACCGTATCAACCCTTTTATCTCTCTCTCGGCTTTGCTGCGCAAGCGGTCGGGCCGCAAGGTGCGGCTGCCATCTCCCTCCCAGCTTGCTGCGCAAGCGGTCGGGTTGTGGTGGAATATTTATGGGTGAATATCACTAGGCGGCTCCAATCGAATGAGCAGACAGGTTCGAAGTGTTTGCGAGCCATCGTGAATGAGAATCGTCGCTTCCGTTTGTGTTAAGTGATAAGCTCCTGTTTCGAAAACGAGGTTGTCAAAACAGGCAATCGTGAATGCGGCCCGCTCTGTTTGCCCATCTATACGCCCCACCACCGCAAACGTTGCGTCCGGTTTGCTTGGGTCATAAAAATTTCCACTCAACAAACCATTTCGATCCACCGCCAATTGAATGATCAGACTCTGTTGGGCCGACGTTGGAACTGCGGATTCGGTGACCATAGCGAATGTTCCTAACGCAAACCATTCCATGCGGCGAGCCGTTGACAAGGCCGTTGTGTCCGTGGACCGGTCCGTGGACCGGTCCACGGGTTGAACCGGTTCGGCTGGTGAAATGATCGCGTCTGCGGAGGGTTCCGCCGTATCCATTGGCGTATCCGGTGGAACGGTTCCGATGGTCGACGGTTCCGTGAGATCTGGAATGGATCTCCGGGCTTCCGATTTCGTTGGTGTGACCGGGGACGAGGTGGATTGTGCGGGATCGAGGGCGGTTTGTGGTGTCGTCGCCGTTACCGGTGCCGGCGTAACGGCTGGCGTGAGCACGACTTGCGGTGTGGCGAGCGTGGCCGCGCTATCTCGAAAATCCGTGATGCTGCTTACCCTGACTCCGTTGATCCAAACGGATTGCGCGTCATAAATCGCGTTGCCGCCCACGCCATATTCGTAAATCAGGGGTTCGTACCAATTCCACGGTGCCAACCAAATCGTTAAATCCTGCCATGCGGGCGTTTTCCACCAATATTCGGGAGGATAGTGTAAATAGCTATACTGAAAGTGCCACCACGGTGCGATGACGGGCGGATGCGTTGCCCACCAGTCTCGATGGTACCAGTGTGGCGTATGTTCACGCAACTCTGTGGCGAATTGCCGTCGCCAAAGCTCCGCTTGGCGAGTCCGTTCTGATGCCAATTGCCATTGCGGTGTGAGTGGTGCTGGGGTGGATACCTCTGAAAGTGGGCCTTTTGACGCGGAAGACGGTGGAGCCCATCGGAATCGTCCGGGATCGGTGCGTGTTTCGGCCCATTGAATGTCGGTTTGCAATGCGAGGTAGGTATCGCGGTATTGCGGCTTGGCCCATGATGGATTTTTGAATACTTCGGATGAATCGTGATTCGGACGAGTGAATCGCGGACCGGGGCGAACGGGATCGGCTTCCGGTGTAACCCAACATGGTGGACCCGGTTGGTATTCCGTTTCACGATATGCTCGAATTGCATCGGGAAGCGGGTATGGAGCGCGGAAGAAATCCATTCCATCGGATGTGCGGAGCCGTTGCTGTTCGATCGCGTTGAGCCGTTGGGTGTCCGATGCACGCCGTAACCGTGTTGATTCGCGCGCTCGGAGTGTGGCGTCGGCTTCAAGTTGCGCTTGGCGGACTCGCAATTCTCCCTGTTGCCGCGATTGGAAATCTTGCCACGTTTCCGCCTGTTGACGAGCCATCGTCTGACGCTGAAAATTTTGATCTTGCTGGTAACGAGTCTCCGTTTGTCGGGGCGTTTCTCGAAAAACCGCTCCATTTTGTACCCGGTTGGCCGCCTGTCCCGTAAAATGGGAACCAAAGGATTGGGCCCCAAATTGTGCCATGGCCATGGAAAGCCCTCTGATACCGAGGTGACTTACGCGGGTGTGACTTCCGATGTCGGGAACTCCGAGACCGAAAATGAGGTTGAGAAAGGTACCGAAAATCATGCCGAGAAACTGGAGGTTCGGTACCCCGTTGGGAAGGATGTGCGAGCAAGTTTGCAGTTTCGTTGATTTCATAGCATATCTCCGTTTCACCGCATCTTATGAATTGGGTGAGGTTAGTCCGGGTTCTGGGTTCATTGTTGATTAGTCCATCGGAATTGGAAAATGTGATCAAATCATCACTGTATTTCTCGTCCATCGAACAGACCGAGTCGATTTGGACCAGTCATACCCCGACGCCTCTATTATATCCCTGATGTTGGCCATATCCATCCTCCGCCAAAAGACGTTTCATGGTAGTAAGCATGGTCGACGCCTCGGGTGTCCTATCTGGCAAAAATTTGATTTGGAGGACAAAAATCGGGAAAAAGTTTCTTTTTCTCATTTGCTATGGGGTATGTTTTCGGTTACACTCAAGGTGAGCGAGGAGTCGGCGGCGTTTTGGCTTTTCATTTCGTGGAATAGATACGAATTCCAGTGGAATATGTGGTGGATTTGGATAGGAGCAAAAGCGGTTTCTCGGCAAATAATCGCAAACTCCATTCCATACCCAACGGAACTGGTATCAACGATCGTTAGATGGGAATCGTGCTATGAGTGATATTTCGATGGAACAGGCGGTGAATCGAACTTTGGAACTCGGTTTGATGACCGCGCAACAGGTACAGGAAATTCGTGCGGCGACGGGGAATCATTCGATTTCTGGTGAAGATTTCCTGAATGCGGCCACACGTCGTAACTTTCTCACGCCCTATCAGGTCGAACGTTTGCTGAGTGATCAACCGACCGGTTTGTTTTACGGCGATTATAAAATCCTGTATTTCGTCGGAGCAGGTACGTTTGGACGTGTGTTTCGCGCGGTACATCGGATTACGGGCGAGATGGTCGCGTTAAAAGTGCTGCGACAAAAATATAGCGACGATCCGGAAGCCGCGAAACAATTTATCGAAGAAGGAAATCTCGGTAAAAAATTACAGCATCCAAATATCGTCGCGATTCGAGAGGTTCACACTTCTCGTTCGGAACATTATTTTGTGATGGAATTTATCGAAGGTTCGAATCTTCGTGAATTTTTGAAAATTCGTGGCACGTTGTCGCCCATTGAAGCGGTCCGTATGACGTTGGGGATTGCGCGAGGATTGGAGTTTGCGTCCAAATTTGGTGTGACCCATCGCGACCTGCGATTGAGTAACGTGCTGGTGTCTTCGACTGGTGAGGCTAAACTTCTCGACTTTGGTTTGGCGGCGATGGAAAAGTCGGATAGTGACGACTTCACCTCCCGTACAGTCGATTACGCGGCATTGGAAAATTCTACGGGTGCGCCGCGTGACGATCGTCGTTCGGATATTTTTTTTGCGGGCGCGATTCTCTACCATCTTCTCGCCGGTGAGTCGGCTTACGAGGAGACGAAAGGTCGCAGTCAACGTGTGGATCCGGATCGCTTCAAAAAAATGGAGCCGATCCAAAAACGTCTTCCAGATATTCCGATTTCCGTAGCGACGGTCGTTCAGCGAGCCATGGCGTTGGATCCGAACAAGCGTTATCAAACGCCTGGCGAATTTGCGGACGATCTGCAAAATGTGCTCACTCGGTTGGAACAGCTTGAACAGGGAGACACGTCTTCGGTCGAAGTAGATGATACGGCACTCGCCACGCCCGTCGCTCCCGTGCAGGTCGAAGCAAAATGCCGTGGAACATTTTTTGTGGTGGAATCCGATCCACAATTTCAGGATCTTTTCCGTAATGGTTTTCGTAAAAATCGGTTGCGAGTGATTTTGACTAGCGATCCGCAGCGTGGGGCAGAGCGTATTCAACAGTCTCCCACACTGGTCGCTTGTGCACTTTTCAGTACCCATAAACTAGGACGTGCGGCATTTGACGCATTTAACTCGCTTAAGGATGAATTGGCGACCCAGGAGGTTCCCGCGATTCTACTTCTCGACGAGAAGCATTCCGAGTGGAAAGAGGAGCTTTCCCCCGCACCACATCGACTCGTCCTTGAGATGCCCGTTGGTTTTCGGGCATTGCGTGAAGCGGTTGATTATCTACTCGAAAAATTTCCACCGATAATGGAGGATGAGGAGGATGAGGAACTTAAATTCTAAATGGTTTTTGCCAGATTTCCCATGGAATTCCCGAACCTATTTTTCAGACGCAAAATCGCTTCTGACGATTCTTTCGTCGGGAATATTTTGGGTGAAAAAGGCTTCCACCCGAACGAAAGTGTCCCTCATTCATTTTCTTTCTCTCGTGCATGCGAACTGGCGTTTCCAGTCCAATTTCCAACGGTTGGCCCGTTTTTCCGAACGATTATGGGGTGGAGGCGGTGCGCGAAGGCACCGTTCCAAGCGGGGTGCGATCCGACGTTTAACCATAGAACGTCCGCGATGGCAAGATCTTACGACTGGATATTTGCGATGGGGAAATTCCATCGGTAGGTTGTTTTTGGCGAGTTCATGGGGCAGGGAAGTAGGACATACGTTGACCTCGCCATCCGTTCCCGCACACGCTCTTAAAATCTTACCACATGGAACGTTTCCGGAAACGCCGCCGACCCAAACGTTGGAATCGACCACAGACGGACCGGATACCCAGCCACTTGTCCGAATTGAGCGAGTGGGTAAAATTTATCGCGATTCGTTGCAGCAGGAATCGGTTGCATTGCGGGAGGTCACTTTCTCGGTCCATCCCGGCGAGGTGGTGGGTCTTTTGGGACTCAACGGAGCGGGAAAAACGACCTTATTGCGTATTTTGGCAACGCTATTGGGTCCGACGACTGGGGATGTGAGCGTAGCGGGATATCGCACGACGATCAATCCAGTGGAGGTGCGTCGTCAGATTGGTTTTGTTTCCGCAAGCACAGCGGGATATGATCGCATGACGGCACGCGAGATGGTTTTGTTTTTTGGAGAATTGCATGGAATTCCACGTGCATTGTGCGAGTCACGCTTGTACCAGTTGTTCGACCAGCTGCAAATCACGCCCTTTGCGGATCGTTTTGTCGCACAGATGTCCACTGGTATGCGGCAAAAAGTGTCCATCGCGCGGGCTTTAATTCACGATCCTTCGGTGTTGATTTTAGATGAGGCAACTCTCGGTCTGGATGTGCCAGCGGCCCATTCACTTTTGAAGACCGTGGAAAGCTTGCGTGAACGTGGCAAGGCGGTCATTTGGTCTACCCACGTGATGCGAGAGGTGGAACGTATTTGCGATCGTGTGGTGATTTTACATCATGGCGATGTGTTGCTTCATGCTTCGCTCACGGAGCTTCGCGCGGAACATCCGCACGAAGCGTTGGACGATTTATTTGAAAATTTAGTCTTAAATGACATTCATTCGCCCCATGTCATCGGTAAACGCGTCCTCGAATAAAGAGGGCGTAAGGAGGACATTTGCGTTCGATGTCATGGAATCAGGACGCAAAGCATTACCGATGAACCAGTCTTCCATTTTCCTTTATCTTCAAACCGAAGCCCCCAACGCGAATACCATCTCTGTTCGTCCCATTCCTGTGGCCTATGGGGGCTTACTTTTTGACGCGCTGCGAACGGCGGGCGTACTGCTCGACCGGCCGTGCGGTGGTACGGGGCAATGTGGTAAATGTTGTGTCCGTATCATTCCTTTATCGCAGACCGTTTTGGCCACGGAGTGGGCCAATGTTGTTACGGCCGGCGATGTTGCTCCTGTTGACACGGTCGTTCACGCTGCTGTTCCCACTGCCGCGACGGCGAATATCGCGGGGGAACTCACGGAATATCCGGAGCTTACGTCACCGACCACGAATGAGAAAGCACTTGCGTCGCGTGGTTTACTGGCCGCCGATGAGCGTTTAGCGTGTGAGACCCGCGTGCTTGCCTCGATTGGCATCGCGGTAGATGGCCCGCTTTTTGGTTCCACGGACCATCAGATTTTAACTCAAACCTCCGGTTGTTCGCTGGCGGAATGCACCGAGTCTTCCACGTCGCTTTCGGTTGACAAGAAGTCACCACGCGATTTGGACGATCTTCCGATTCAATGGTATCCACTCGAACTTCCACCACCGCGGCGTGAGGATGATCGAGCCGATCAGCAGCGTTTGATGGATCAATTTCGTCGGCGATATTCCAAGCCGATGTGTTCCATTCATCCTACGCTGCTCCGAAAATTACCCCACTTGCTTCGCGCCTGTGAGTGGCATGGTTGCGTACTGGTTGATGGTCAACGTTCTGAGGCGATTGATTTTTTACCCGATTGTGCGTTGCATATGCCCACGATCATGGTATTGGATCTTGGCACGACGACACTCGCCGCCTCCCTGCTCGCATTGCCTACTGGTCGTGAGCTGGCCGTCACCTCGCGGCTCAATCCGCAAACGGCATTCGGGGCAGATGTCATTTCTCGAATCCAATACGCCAGCCAATCTTTTGCTGAGGAACCATTGGGTACGGAATCGAATTTGCCAACGTTACCAACCACTTTTTTGCCGCGGGGGGCGGAACAGCTTCAGCGAGTGATTCTCGAAACGGTTAGAGAAATGCTTTTGGAACTTTGCCGCACGGCGGGAACACTTCCCAGCGATGTGACCGAGCTGATCGTCGCGGGCAATACGACGATGCAGCAATTGTTCATGGGTGTCGTGTCCCAAGGTTTGGGCGAGGTGCCATTTGCTCCAGCGACGTGCGAGGTAGTGACTCGAAATGCAGAGGAACTTGCATTGCCGCTCCATCCCGCCGCCACCGTACAGACGCTGCCGGTGATCAGTGGTTTTGTCGGTGGCGATATCGTGGCCGGTATGCTTGCCACGGGTTTTACCTCATTGTCCTCGTCCGATCCACGGCCCAAAACGCGGAAAACAACGTGTGAGGAAACGATAGATGAAGGAGCGACTAGCCCGGATTGCGAAAGTCCGACTTGGGAACCATCTCGCACAATGGCGGAACTATTCATCGATATCGGCACGAATGGTGAGATGGTATTGCGAGTTCCATCGCGGACGGAATCGCCGGGTTTTGCTCTGATCGCGGCGGCGACAGCGGCGGGACCCGCTTTCGAGGGCGCGAAAATTCGTTACGGAATGCGAGCGACTACTGGTGCGATCCATCATGTACAGATTATTCATGGTATTTTGTTCACTGATGTGCTTGGAGACGCCTGCTCTGGTGCGGATTTTAACACGATGGGCGGCGACACGGCATGCGAGTCGGATCGTGATTCTAGATATACACATGATCATACCATTTGCGGATTATGTGGTTCCGCGTTATTGGATATTGTCGCGGAACTGCTCGATGCGGGGATTCTTTCGCGCGATGGTCGAATTTTGTCCGGGGCGAAACTTCCGGCGGATCTTTCGGCAGACTTACGCCGTCGGATTGTGCCGGATGGTCGTGGCATGGCGTTCGTCTTGGCGGACGCTTCTGAGACGACATTGGGCGAACCCATTTTGCTCACCCAGCGAGATGTTCGAGAATTGCAATTGGCGGCGGGGGCGATTCGTGCCGGCATTCGGATTTTGTTGATACGTGCGAACCTGCAAGAATCCCAACTGGCACGAGTTTATCTAGCGGGTGGTTTTGGCAACTTTTTACGCTGTCGTAGTGCGCAGCGAATCGGCTTGCTGCCTTCGACGTTGCCGGAAGAACGGATCGTGTCGGTCGGCAATAGTTCGCTTGCAGGTGCGGCAATGTGCGGCATTTCGCTCACGAAACGTCAGGAAGCCGTTATGATTGCTCAATCGACACATCATCTGGATCTCTCGACGGATCCGCAGTTTAGTCGTATTTTTGCCGAATCCATGCGTTTTCCAGAAATTTCAAGACGCGGCGACTAACCAGCGATAGCGGCACCGCAACACCGCCGCAACCCAATTCGTACTACCGCGCGGTTGCTGATGGTTCGCCGACGCAGTGACTTCGTACCCGGCGTTGGCTCGCGACACGGATTACCGGAAGCGAGGCGACCGTCATCCGCGGACCATTGGAGCCTGCCCACCGAAGCGGCAGCACCAGCGTCTAGGGTGTGTTCACACAAGTTGCCACCTTAATCGGAGCGATCGACTGTACCAGCGTCAGGTAAAAAGTTCAAAAAAGTTTGCGCATTTTCTATGACAATGCTTTTTCCTAAAACTTTTTACCAGACACGCGAACTCCGATATCAACCGACATAAACTACCCCAATTGCGGTCATTTTATCCCTGGCTATGGGTTTTTACCATGTGATTATATGTGAACACGTCCTAGCAACAAGTGTTTAGCGAACTGGAATCGTGAAGGTGTATTCACCCGATCCGATCTCTTTTACGCCACCGTCATACGGAAGGACCACGGTCGCCGTCGTGTTTACCGGGATTGCGACCTGATAGGTGAAGGTGCCGTTCTCGATCTGCCACTGGCTCGATAACATACCATAGGGGGTACGGATGGAACCTTTGGCCCAAGTCAATTCGCCAGCCGGTCGCGGGGCGAGTTTGATTTTCTTGAACGCAACGCCCTTCGGATCAAGTGTGAGCGGTTGATTCGGATCTTGGGCGAGTTGGATCCCGGTCAGATATTCGTAATACCAACCGGAGATATCGCCAAACATGACGTGGTTGAGCGAGGCCGCCCATGCTTGTTCGAGACTCCATGCTTCCCATAGCGTCGTTGCTCCCGCTTCGATCCACGCTCCATAACCCGGGGCTTCACGCCCAATCGCTACCTGATATGCCGCCTCGTGATCGCCCATCTCACTCAGGGTACGGAAGAGATATTTCGCACCGAAAATACCGGTGTCGATTTTATATCCCTCGGTTTTCACGTTGTCGAGAAGTTTCGATTCGATCTTCGCTTTTTCTGCGGGATCGGTGGAAATACCCATGAAAATCGCCGTCGATTGAGCCGTTTGTGAGCCAATCGAAACGGTACCATTTTCCTTCAAATAGGTCTTACGGAATGATTCACGGATCGTATTCGCGCGTTCAGCGTACATCGCGGCGTCCTCCGGTTTGCCGAGGATTTCCGCGATCTTCGACAGGGCCACGGTATCAAAGTACAGATATCCCGTACTCGTGACGCCTTGCGGTGTCACTGTTTTGGCGGGAACCCAATCACCTAACGACATATCGACAATGCCATCCGCGTTGCGTTTGCCGTACAGATAATCGTTGAATCGCTGCATTGCCGCGTAGTGATCGGCCAACGGTTGCGTGTCACCTGTATATTGGTACAGGTACCATGGAATGACAATCATGGCGGAATCCCACGCCGGACCAGCCCACCAACCCCAGTTGTTCGACGGGACAATTCCGGTAAAATTCCCTTCAGGACCCTGTTCGTCTTCCATGCTGTGAAGCCATTGGACATAGGCCGGAGCGTTGTCGAAGTTGAACATGGCCATTTCACAAGCCAGCTGCGCATCGCCTGTCCAGCCATTTTTTTCTCGATGCGGACAGTCCGTCGGAATACCAACGAAGTTGCTTCGATACGACCAAATTGTATTTTGTTGCGTTCGGTTGAGCAACTCGTTGGAACTGGTAAACGAACCGGTCTCACCGAAATCGGTGTGCAATACTCGCCCTGTGAGTGAAACGAGCTGCGGCATATTGGCCGCGCCAACGGTCGCCATCGCCGGATCCACACCGTCCTGATAACGTCGAGCCGGATCGTCCGGGGGGAGAAGCGTCACTTCCCCG
>JAQVKF010000220.1 GCA_028694795.1 Thermoguttaceae bacterium
GGTCGTTCTCTATCGTTTTCATAGCCGTCTTCAGGTGTTGCATAAAGCGTTGGTCCATATTCCACTCATCCTTCCTGAAATTCTGATGTGCATTAGCCTATTGGTTTGTTTTACCTCGTTGGGCATTCCATTGGGACGCGGTACGGTGATCGTGGCACATACCGCGTTTTGTACGAGTTACGTGGCGGTCGTCGTTTTGGCTCGATTGGAAGATTTCGATTTTAGCCTGTGGGATGCCGCTCGTGACCTTGGAGCCACACCCGTTCAGGCGACGCTGCGTATCATGTTACCGCTGCTTTGGCCTGGGATTATCGCCGGTGCTCTGCTTGCGTTTACTCTTTCGCTCGACGATTTTATTGTGACCTTTTTCGTGTCAGGGAAGGGATATACTACGCTGCCTGTTTATATTTACAGTCAGATGAAACATATGCGCTCGCCGGAGGTGCTCAACGCGCTTTCGACGGTGATGTTGACAGTGACTTTTTTGACGGTTGGCGTTTCACAAATGTTGACGTCACGCCGCGGTGAATCCAATACGTTTTAGTTTCCTGTTCCATTTGATTTTGCGTTTCTGTGCGCGATTTTCGTTGCAAAATCGCTTTCGGCGAAGTTTGAGTTTGTCCCGTTTTAGTGTAATATAGTATAGTATCCCTGTGCGTTCCTCCCAAGTGGAAATTTTTTAGCAAAGGAAAAACAATGCGACATTCGCTATGGATGATATGTGCCGTAGGTCTGTTGTCGATCGTGACCGGTTGTTTTCAATCGCAATCCAAAAAACAGCTGATCATTTGTTCGTGGGCCGATTATGTAGATGACGCTCTCGTTCGAGAGTTTGAAAAGGAGAACGACTGCGAAGTCGTTTTCGATTATTTCGAATCGAATGAATCACTGTTGGCAAAATTGATGGCGGGCGGCGGCGGTTACGATCTGATTACGCCGACGGACTATATGATTCCGATTTTGAAACAGAAACAGATGATTCAGAAACCGGATCACGCGAAAATTCCGAATGTCAAATATATTGATCCGGCGATTGCGGAGAAGCTGGGCGACGCCACATGCGAGTGGTCGGTACCCTATTTTATCAGCCTCACCGGTATTGGTTATCGGAAGGACGCGTTTCCAACTCCTCCTGATTCGTGGCGTATTTTCGGCGATCCCCAGTATAAAAATCGCGTGACGCTCATGAACAATATGCGTGAAACGATGGGCGCAGCTCTGATTACGCTGGGCTACAGCTGCAATTCGGTGGATGAAAAAGAACTTACCGAGGCCCGTGATCTGCTTTTAGAGTGGAAAAAGAACATCGCGAAATATAGCGTGGACGAGGTGAAACAGGGCATTGCAAATGGCGAGTACTATGCCATCCATGGGTATAATGGCGATATTTTGCAGATTAACCAAAATAATCCGGACATTGATTTTGCCATTCCGAAAGAAGGCTGCATCTTCGGCGGCGATCATTTCGTGATTCCGTCCAACGCAAACGATCCTGATTTGGCGATGAAATATATCAATTTCATGACTGATCCACAGCATTGCGCTCAGAATATGCAATTCGTGCGTTACACGTCGGCCAATACAGAGGCGATTAAACTACTTCCACCGGAGATGCGTGAAAATCCGATGATTTTCTTTCCGAAAGAGGTATTGGACCATGCGGAGATGCTTCAGGATGTAGGCGATAAAACCCAGATCATCAGCAAGTATTGGGACGAGGTGCAGAGCGGTTCATGAGCCATCCAACCTGTCATTCCAACGGTGGACCGTGGACACCGAGTTTCTGAAAATTTCTTATGGCTTATAGCTTATAGAACGTGTCTCCCATATCCGGCCTTTTGGGTGGTCGGATGGGAGGTGATGGCCAAAATATGGGGATGCACAAACGTGCGTTCCAACGATTGTTTCGTAAGGCGTCCGCCCGGCATCACCGGGATTATGTCATTTGAATAGGTGGTCATGCTATTTTTTGAAGTATTCTGCGACATTGACCTCTAACGTGACCGGTTCGCTCTTCACGGACAACTTGACGGGTGAATTGGGCGATTCGGTCGCCGGCGGCGTTTCGTGTTTGGCCGCAGCTCGCTTTTTTTCCAGTTCTTTTCCATACTTAGCCGCTTCGATGGGACCCATCTTACTGACTTCATCCGCCGGAATCAGACCTTCGAGGATCACATCTTTCTTGATCATCACGCTGTATTCACCCGTCGGTGCGCCAGATTCCTTGTAATTGCTCAACGAGGTGAAAATCTCGGCGACACCGTTTGCGTCTGTTGTACCCGCGACGACCGTTTGGGACTGACGATCAGCCGAATTGAAAAGCACGACTTGCGCACCCTCAACGGATTGACCACCGTTCTTCACGGTAATTTTACAAGGATATGGACGTGGAAATCCCTGGGGCCGCCCCTGACCGCATCCCGCAAATAAGAGGCTTGCCGTAGTCGCAAGCAAAAAGGTTCTACGTGTACTCATGTTCTATTCCTAATGATTGAGTTTATATTTTTCCGTCTGATTTTACGTTTACGTCCGTGATTTTTTCATGACACAATCGCTGGCGGAGTTCGAGTCCATTCCGCTTTTAACCCGCCCGTTCGGCTTTGTCCCACTCCACTTTATTTTGCACCGGAGAGCACTAAAGGAGCCGCGAGGCCCCATGGATTCTCGCGTCTCTTTGCTCAAACGAAATCGAAACGTCATGAAAATAGGGGAACGCAAACCTTGTATATTCAATTATGGCATGGTGATGGTTTCGCCACCGCGGATCGTTCCCATCGCACCCCAAACTCCAAACGGGCTCTGACCGGTCGGTTCGTTACCATTCGAAGGGTAAGCTGTTGGGGGAGATTCCACATTCCAATCGAGATTGCCGCAGTTCACGGAATCGGACACAAAACGCACCGACGCGTCCGCCAAACAGACGTTGATACCGCCGGAGTGATAGCTCGACGCCGTCGTGAAACCATAACCATGGCCCGGGTGACCGGAGGTGATGTCTTGCGAGCAACTGACCGAATTCGGCGGAAGAATCGTCTGGACCGCGATCACGCGGGATCGACCATCGGCGAACGTCCAACCGCGGGTATAATAGGTCGCGGAACCCACCAATGTGTTGTTATTAGTTCCCATTCCGTGCGCCTGACAGACTGACGGGATCAGCGTCGTATCAATGGCGATACCGCCACGTTTACGAGTGTCTGTTGCCATTGAGCCGACACAGGTCTCCGCAAGCGCGACCGTATTACTGGTTCCATCGGTGATTGAAGCAAAGGTGTTGCATTTAACCGAGAAATATCCCATACCACCTGGGAAAAATCCGCGTGTGTTCTCCTCCGACTCACTCGTGTTACGGATACAGTCACCGAGCGATCCCATGTAACTCGCGGGTTGGTGACTCGCACGCCACGAGGCCTTGGCCGCATTGGCATCCGACGGACAACCGAAATACGAAATCAATTTGTTGCCCCAATACGCGGAATCATCCCATCGGTATTGACCTGCTTTCAAATTCCCGTAATCTCTTCCGCACCAATCGCTTCCGATAACCCCATCATACAACGATTTTTGTTCGATGAACGGCAAGAGTGCAACTTGGAATGAAAAAATTCCCCAACCATTCGTGTTGGATGTTCCGGTACGGATGGGCGGAAACGCTTTCATGGTGTCATGATAGTTGTGAAGGGCGATACCCAATTGACGAAGATGATTGGAACATTGGGAGCGTCGTGCGGCTTCACGAGCCGCCTGTACCGCTGGAAGCAGCAACGCGATTAAAATACCGATGATCGCGATCACGACCAGCAGTTCGACCAGTGTAAAACCACGCACGCGAGATCTTGTCATAAGACACCTCCTGAAACGAAAGTAAAAAACGATTTCGATGTGAACGAAATACAATCAATAAATCATTCCAAACGAATATAGAGGACTTACGTACCCGATTCAATACTTTGGAATCAAAATATTTCTTTCCCCTATCCTAACCTGACGAGGACTAGACCTTACAACCATTCTATGTGAAAATGTCTACCAATTATACAAAGAGTCACCATTTTTTACGAAATTTTCGCACCTTCATTGTCCGTCTTATTCCCTCCTATTGCTTCTGAGAGCGGCTGATTCTTTGGAGTTGTCGGTCCATGTGAAAAAATCGCGAAAATATTTCCCCTCGCGACTGATGGAACTGTTACCGCTCGGATTCATTGCTTGCTTTTTTATTTTTTATGGTGGATGACTTCTCACGACCCTTTTCTTTGTGTTATACTGACGTGCGGTTGGCAATGCGCGAATTGGACTTAGCCAAAAGTGACTTCGTGACGAAAAATCGCGAATGAACACCAATCCATTGGAACCGTGTCATTTTACCATCCGCACCATTTTCATCGCAAGCACGATTGCAATAATGCAATAAACGGAATGTTGCGAATAACCCTTGATGTTACAGGCTTATCTAAGGACCATGATGGACAACGAACAGACTTTTACGGGGACGAATCCGAAACCAGCAAGTCGAACCTTTGCGGCGATCGATATTGGTTCCAATTCGGTGCGTATGGCTTTGGCTCAAGTGCTTCCGAATGGACAAATTGAGGTATTTGAGCGTCTCCAACGCGCGTTACATCTTGGGCAGGATGTGTTTCTCCGTGGACGCATCGGGGCGAGATGTATGCGTGGCGCGGTGGAAATTCTCACCGATTACAAATATTTAATTGATCAATATGGGGCGACCAGCGTGCGAGTGGTTGCGACCTCCGCGCTGCGTGAGGCGAGTAACGCGGATAATTTTCTTGACCGGGTATTTCTGGCCACAGGTCTGGATGTCGAAGTGATTGACGTGGCGGAAGAGTGCCGGTTAACTCTTTCGGCTGTACGTGGAACGATGCCTGATTCGCTGCGTTTGAATCGAGATCATTCCCTGATCGTCGAAGCGGGTGGCGGGAACACGATTTTGGTTTTTCTCGAAAATGGCGAAATCAATAATATTTTGGGACCACGCGTCGGTTCGATCCGAATGTGCGAAAATCTCGTAACGGGTGACGAATCGCCGGAACGTCGTATCGAAGTTTTGAGCGATCATATCCGTTCGTCCATCGGTATTGGACATTTACCGATGAAATTGCAAACGTGCGAAACATTCGTGGCGGTCGGCGGCGACGCCCGTTTTGCCGCGTGTGAGGTCGGAACGCCAGCCCATCTGATTCCAAAAAATTTGGCGAAAGATGACAACCCCAAAACGATGTTGGCGTCGGACAATCCCACGATCTTCGCCGAGCGAGTCACGGATGTCAAATGTGTTTCTCTGAAACATCTGAACCAATTGATCAATGTTTGCGCCAAGTTGATGCCGGAACAGCTGGCGCGTCGGTATCATTTGGAATTTTCCGAGGCGGAAACGATTTTTCCGGCACTTTTGGTGTATCGTGAACTGCTGCTCAAAACGCGTTGTCACCAAATGATCGTTTCGTCCGCCTCAATGCGTGACGGTGTGTTGGCCGATATGGCGTTAAACGCGTCCGGTGGTGATGATTCCGCTGTTATGGAAGGTGCCAGACAATCGGCCAGAGCGTTGGCGGAACGCTATCGTGTCGATCTCGAACACGCGACCCAGGTGGCGATGGTCGCGTTGCGCATTTTTGACGCAATGCAGGCCGACCATGGCCTCGGAGCTCGACCGCGATTGCTGCTGGAATTGGCCGCGATACTCCACGAGGTCGGAACGATTGTCGCCGGAACCGCTTGGCACAAACATAGTTACTATCTGATTGCGCATTCCGACATTTTTGGCATGACCCGTGATGAAACGAAGGCGATAGCCCACATCGCGCGGTATCATCGCCGCTCGCCGCCTAAGCCCAATCATATTGAATACCAAATGTTGCCGCGGAAAACACGGGTGCTGATTTACAAACTTGCCGCGATTCTGCGTGTGGCTGATCTGCTCACACCGGAACGAAGTGTCTCGCCCGATCGCTTCCAATTCGAACATGACGATGACGAATTTATTATTGTTGATGCCGAGACGACAAATCCCAGTTCTGAGGAGCGAGTCTTGGCGACGCGAAGTGAAATGTTCGAAGATATTTTCGGCTTACGCATCCGAATCGAAAAACGCTAACCTTTTACGGCCTTCCTGGTTCGCTCACTGATTCGAGGATTTTTGCCCATGCAAAAATTATATCCATTGTTCCTCGCCCTTGGGGCGATTGTTTTGGC
>JAQVKF010000221.1 GCA_028694795.1 Thermoguttaceae bacterium
TTCCTGAATCTCTTTCATTCTTTCAAGCTCCCGCCAGGTTTCGGTATAAACCACGGAAGCTTAAAAACTATCACAAACTTCTTTGCCGCGCTACCCCAAACCGCCTAAAGTGCGCGATAGCCCTGTCATCCCCGCTCAGATCGAAAGCTTACCCGTTACGACTATCGGGAATGGGGCGTTCGCTCACTGTACAAACCTGACGAGTGTGACGATTCCGGATAGCGTCACGACCATCGGGAATGGGGCGTTTTCTGGTTGTACCGGTCTGACGAGCGTGACAATTCCGGACGGCGTTACGACCATTGGGAATGGGGCGTTCTGGGGTTGTACCGGTCTGACGAGTGTGACAATTCCGAACAGCGTTACGACCATCGGGAATGGGGCGTTCGCTCACTGTACCGGTCTGACGAGCGTAACGATTCCGGACAGCGTTACGACCATCGGGGGGTGGGCGTTCGATGGTTGTACCGGTTTAACGAGTGTGACGATTCCGGATAGCGTTACGACCATCGGGTGGGGGGCATTCCGTGACTGTACCAACCTGACGAGCGTAACGATTCCGGACAGCGTTACGACCATCGGGGGGTGGGCGTTCGATGGTTGTACCGGTTTAACGAGTGTGACGATTCCGGATAGCGTTACGACCATCGAGAGGTTTGCGTTCCGAAATTGTACCAACCTAACAATGTATGTAACGCGAGAATCGGTGGCGGAGGAATATGCGGATGGAAACGGGATTCCATTCGAGGTGAAGTGAATTCCTGTATGGCGTGGTATTCCTTCCTAGAGCCATCTCGGGTGGCAACGCGAGGTCGTTGCCAGTGTAAGGTGCTGGCCCCCTTGTCATGGGCGTACTGATCATAGCAGGTTCAATCGGCATTACACTCGAAATCTGGACTGTTTTTGCATACATTTCCGGTCTTGGTATGATGTTGATCGGGATGTATAAACAGCTTCAGTAGATGAATCGATCCATGCAGCGTATGCAGAGCCGATGATCGTGATCATTTGGCGGAACCGGACCGTTTGATGATGAGACGAAAGAGGGACCGCACACCGAATGCCACGGTACAAAAGAGGGTCTGCACGAGAATCCACAAGAAAATCAAAGGAGAAAAGATCAAGAGCTTGGTGAGTCGCCAGTCCTCATTGAACTTTTCCCGCGACAGCCGCAATTGTTCTTCTTGCCAGGCTAGTTTTTCTCTCTGCTGTTTATTCATGCTCCACCTCCTCTATCTATTGTAGAGGAGGCTCCTTCGAAATCAAGCATCATTCAGATGGAATCCTGAATCCGAGAATGCGTCCATCATCGCCCGTGATTGAAATGGGTGTGAGATGAAAAATCCATCACTAGTCGTTCGGGCGATTTCCCATTTCTCAGTAAGCCGATCGAGTTTGTCTTTGCGTCGTTCAAAAAAACTTCCCAACCGCTTCGCGTGTTGTTTCGCGGAGTTCATACGCTTGGTGGAGAATCCATGGAGTACTTTGTTCGATGGTCTCTTTTTGGCAATGCCACAGCGCCCAGTAGACGATGATCAGAAAGGGGATGGTACCGATGAGATCGGTCGCATAGTCGAGAATCTTACGAAAATTCCACTTCATCGGTCATTTCCTTCGAGAATGGAAATGTTTTCTTCGTCGGACCAGTAATCCATCAAGCCCTGCCGGAGAAGCAAGCCTCCCCGACGGGGCGTCCCATGAAACCACGACGTGAAGAAGTATAGCGTCCATTTCGGATAAAACGCAAAAGGTTAGTACCATATTTTTGCATTTTTTGACGTCCTATGCAGGCGTTTGCTTTTTATCGTTTTGAATAAAGTTTTTCCATATTTTTTCATGTTCGGATTTTCACAACACTACCATGTATAGTCATTTAATTTAGCGATTCCCGTGATGAAGATATTCCATCATTGCATTTTCGAGATTCGGTGAATGTGGCAATACGTCCACTAACGCGTGTTTCATATTCGCCCAAACCTTTTCGATGGGATTGAGATCCGGACTATATGGTGGCAAAAATAATAGATGGATTCCATGCCTGCGAGCCAGATGACGCAGTCTCTTTTTCGGGTGAAACGAAGCATTGTCCATCATGACAGTCACGTCTTTTGGAATACATTGGAGGAGTGTTTTGCGAAACCATTCGACGAAAAGATGACTCGTCCTGTTTTTAGAGTAACATTGCGACACCACCATATTTCTGCCGATTTTTGCAGCTACCACGTTCGTTCTTTGGAACTTTTGTCCACGTTTGACGTCATCGACTTTTGTGCCGCGCGGAGCACGACCACGCTCACGAACCAAGCATTGATCCACGCCGCTCTCATCCATATAGACGCGTTTTTTTGGGGAATTTAGGCCACATTCTTTACGAATTTCGTCCGTTTTCCTTCGGATTTTTCTGCATAGGTAAATGTCTTTTTTTAAGAGTGATTTTCATCTTTTTCAGGGCGTAAAACACCGCTGGAACGCTACATTGAAACAACGCGGCAAGTTCCGAAAGGTAGGCGTCCGGCTTCTTTTCGACCGCTTTGCGCAGTATATCTTTGTCTATCTTTCGTCGTCGTGACAGGAACACTTGTTTAGGTATTACTGAACCGGTCTCACGCAGCAATTTCACCCACGCGTTGTGGGTCTTGCGATCAATCCCGAACACCGCCTTGAGCTGTTTGAATGTAGCACCACCTTCTTTGAAAACGATGGCTCGTTCTCTACATCATTTGTCGTATGTCATAAAGACAATATCGGATGTTCCAAGGAAAAGCTTAAATTAAAAGACTATATAACGGATTTTATCATTTTAGACGATATCCAAGTTAAAATTCGCGGAGTAATTCCCATTTTGGGGATTATATGGCTTCGACGCACTCCGAGCTGTATCAATATGATCAGATGAATCAGCTGACCGCGATGCAGCGCGGTGTTTTGAACGCCGCTGGTGATGCGGTCAGCAGTAAAACGTTTGGCGAACAGTTTACGTTTGACATGACCAGCAACTGGTTAAATTACAAACAGGATGCCAATGGCGATGGTACGTTTGAGGTGAATCAAACGCGCACGCATAACACCGCGAATGAGATTCAAACGATTTCGGGTGGTAATACACTGGTGTCGCATGATCGCAATGGGTGCATGACGAAGTTTCCGAAACCGTGGAATGGAACGGATGCCTATACATGTGTATATGATGCGTGGAACCGAATGACATCCATTCGTGGTTCGTCGGTAGTAACGTACATGTATGATGCGCGGAATCATCGGATCAAGAAGACGGTGGGAACAGTTGTTACGCTAAGTTATTTCAACCAAAACTGGCAGGAGATTGAAAGCATTGCGGCGGGAGTGACCACAACGAACGTGTACGGTTTAAGGTATATCGATGATATAATCAGTCGTACGTCCGGTTCCGAGACGTTATACGCCCTGCAAGATCCCAACTGGAACGTATGTGCGCTGGTTACTCCATCCGGCGTAGTCGCTGAGCGTTTAACTTACGATTCATTCGGTCGTGTTACATTCCGTAATCACGACTTTACGACGAAAGCATCATTCTCCTACGGTTGGACCAAGACCTTCACCGGTCAAACCTACGATCCCGAAACGGGTTTAATGCTGTATCGTAACCGATATTACCACACCGGTTTAGGTCGTTTTATCACCCGCGACCCCATCGGATACGATGCAAACGATATCAATTTACATCGAGGTGTGTTCAATAGTCCGGTTAATTACGTTGATAAGTTTGGTACTTGGGGGTGGGGCGTTGGTGCGATAATAGGAGCTGGTATTGGAGTGGGAATATCCCTTGTCACATCATGGTGGCCGAAGAGTCTGCTTGTCAGACGACTTGCAAAGCAGCTGGGAGTGGGTTGGTAGGTGCCATTGCAGGAGCTTTTGCGGGGGCGACCGGCGGCTCATTTGGAACAAGTTGTGCGATCAGCGCCGCAAGTGCAATGACTTCTGGATTTGTTGGTCCCATTTGTGATATCCGTGATCAGTGAATTATGGGGATATGATATTGGAGAAGGTTGCAATATCTTGTTGACGAATCAGTGTTCATAGTCCATAATTTTATACGCTAGAAGTAGTTTCAGGAGCAGTTGAGAGCTTTGAGTACAAAGTACCTATTCCAATTTTACGATTCTGCTGTTTTTGAATTTACAGTGGAATTTCAACGGTATCTGACACGATGTCTTACTGTTACGGAGCTACTTCGGTGGTTAGGTCATTCATGCCATTTTTACGGAAATCTTTCAGCCCGCTTCGCGAGCCGTTGTCATATGTATGATGTTGAAATATGTGGGTAAGAGCTACAATCGGAGGTATGGAATCATATGCAAAATAGCCGATATCCTTTCGGAAGTCTTCTGTTAACCATTCTTTTTGTTTTAGGCTATACACTCACCCCGGTTGTTTCCCTATTAGTGTTGTCATACGACGTTGGTTCAGAAATTTTATATACTATGTATGGCGGGGTATTTCCTTTCTATCCCCTGGCATCATGGGCGTTGTTTTTCATTACATTGGCTGTACAGGTGATTTTTCTGATCTTATTTGTCTATTTTGGAAGAAAACAATTTGTTTGTTTTAGAAGAAAACGAGGAAAACTCAACCGATTCAAACAATATGAATGAAATATGGAGAAGAATGGCATCGACTGATTGATAAACATTGCAATATATCTATGACATGTCGCAGACGTTGTTTGCGCCGCTGGTCAAGCGTTGAACGAATTATACACCTATGATCAGATGAACCAGCTGACCACGATGCAGCGTGGTGTTTTGAACGCCGCTGGTGATACCGTCAGCAGTAAAACGTTTGGCGAACAATTTACGTTTGACATGACCAGCAACCGGTTAAATTACAAACAGAATGCCAATGGTGATGGTACGTTTGAGGTCAATCAAACGCGCACGCATAACACCGCGAATGAGATTCAAACGATTTCGGGTGGCAATACGCTGGTGTCGTATGATCGCAACGGTTGTATGACGAAGGTGCCAAAACCGTTAGATGGAACAACAGCATATACGTTAGTATATGACGCATGGAACCGTCTTGCGCAAGTAAAGGATGATACAACTGTTGTGGCAACTTACGTATATGATGCTCGGAATCATCGGATCAAAAAGACGGTGGGAACGGTCGTGACGCTGAGTTATTTCAACCAAAACTGGCAGGAGATTGAAAGCATTGCGGCGGGAGTGACCACAACTCATGTCTACGGTATTCGTTATATTGATGATATAATCAGTCGTACGTCCGGTTCCGAGACGTTACATACAGTACAAGATCCGAACTGGAACTTATGTGCGCTAGTGAATCCCAGCGGCACTGTCATGGAGCGTATCACTTACGATTCATTTGGCAGACCCACCTTCCGCGATGCGAACTTTGCGGCTAAAACTGTGTCATCCTACGGTTGGAGCAAGACGTTTACCGGTCAAGTATACGACGTAGAAACCGGGTTAATGTTGTATCGCAACCGTTATTACCACACCGGTTTAGGTCGTTTCATCACCCGTGATCCCATCGGATACGATGCCAATGATGTAAATTTATACCGATATGTATTCAATTGGCCCGTACGTTATACCGATTACATCGGTCTATGGGGTGCTGATGTTCATCATGATATGACAGCTGTATGGATGTATCATAATGGGTGTACATACAACAGAGGCAGAGAAATTGCGGATGCAAATGAAGAAACGGATTCATTGCTTAAGTGGGGGAATATTAGCCCGTATCCATATGTGGGTGATCAGGGCTGGCATTTTAATCGCAACCCAGCTGGTGAATTGGATTCACGATTACATCATGAGCGAGAAAATTTGGCCGCTACGGTTAGTGAATGTTGTGGTCAAAACGTTCATATCGGGGAGATAACCACGCTATTGGGAAATGGTTTGCACGCACTTCGGGATTATTATGCACATGGTGATTATGGAAGAGTCAATTTGAGTAGTGATATTTTTGTTCCCCATAATGATTATGGTCCTACTTTATCAGGAATTCGGGGAAACGCTTGGGCATATCCCGATAATCTCAATTTAGATGCTGTATACCCCACAGAAGATGAGACCGAAAAGAATTGTGGACGTCCCGCAGGAATGGCTATATGGACCAAAG
>JAQVKF010000222.1 GCA_028694795.1 Thermoguttaceae bacterium
GTGCCCGCAGCCGAAAAAATAGCGAAAATACAAAAAAAAGTGAAAATTCTCCCAAGGGAGATGAAGAACCGCGAGCGACGTTGCCAGCGAGTGATGGAAGTGGGATTCGGGACACGATGGAGAACAGTGAGACGAAAGTTCGCGATCCGGGGACGGATGAATCGCTCTCGGCGGTTCCTGAGATTGATCTTTCGACCCTGCCGCCGGCAAAGTTGACGAAATTGCGGCGTTTTACGGTACCATTCCAGGTTCCCAATCTCAATTCCGCGAATCCCACGTTGGTGCCGCAATTGGTTCAGCTGTTGGGCTCCGTCGATTCGGGCAGGACGTGGTATATTGTGGGAATGGCGTACCCCCAGCAAAAGCAGTTCGTCTTCCAAACAAGCGGCGACCAGGAATACTGGTTTCGCGTGCGCACGCTGAATGCGTACGGGATGTCGTTAGAGGCGGAAAGTCGTGTACCCCAGCTTCGAGTGACGGTCGATACGACCGCCCCAGAGCTATCACTTGTGGCGCAGGCGTACCAGCGACCCGATGTGACGGAACCACAGACACTCGTGCGATGGCGTGTCCAGGACGCCCATTTTAGTCCGGAGAAGTTTCGGTTACTCGTGTGGAATGTGACCGATTCGAGCTGGAAGGAAGTGAGTTTTCCGAACTCGTGCTGGGATGGCGCGGATCCTATCTGGGACGGCGAGGTCGTATGTCCCTATCCACCAGCTGAAACAACCGTATTTCGCGCGGAGGCGTTCGATTTAGCTGGGAATTTCATCTCCAAACAGACGGGGGTGACTGAGTCGGCGGGTACGGTGAGCGATGGAAGTGATCCGACGGCCGCTCCTAAAGATCCGTTTTATCCCAGTGAAGTTGCCGCCGCGGAAGCGGAACAAAAACGACGTCAACCGGGAACTAGTACGGTCAACAGCGGTGGTTGGCGTGGTACGGTTCAAACCGGGCCAATGGCACAAAATGGGAAAATTACGGGCGAAGATACCATGGCTTCCGATAAATCGGAAGACGGATTGGTGTCGATTGATTTGCTTCCCGCGTACAATGGTCGCACTCCGGCGGATTTAGGTCGGTTCCGCGGTTTACCAGAGGGTGTTTGGCCGCAGATGAGTAATTCGCGTTATTTCGAGATTGATTACGACGTGAGTGCGGTGGGACCGTCAGGGGTTGCGAAAGTTGAACTGTGGGGAACCCGTGACGGTAGCAAAACATGGCGGCGATTTAGTGAGGACGCGGACCGTGTAAGCCCCATTTCCGTGACGTTGAGTGAAGAAGGTTGGTATGGTTTTATCGTGACCGTACAGAGCGGCGCGGGCGTCGGTGGAACGCCGCCAGAAAGCGGTGATAAGGCCCAGGTGTGGATCGGCGTTGATCGAACACCACCTTACGGTCGCTTTTTAGAGGTCAAATATGAGGCTGGTAAGCTGGTTGCGAAATACGAAATCGAAGAGGTTTGGCTGGCGGAACGACCGATTCGATTTTACTACGCGGCTCAACAGGATGGACCATGGACACCGATTGGAACGGAAAATTTGGACGCAACGGGAACTTTTATCTGGACCTTAGATCCATCAATTCCGGCGAGATTTTATTTGCGGATGGAAATGCGTGATCGTGCGGGTAATATTGGGCGTTGCGATTATTCTGAGCAGCTTATCGCCGATCGGGTCCAGCCGTCAGTCACCATTCGGCGAGTGTCACCGGTAACACAAGTTCAAACGCCCGCCTCGCCCAATCCATAGTGAACGAGGTACGGTGGACGGGGTGAATAATGGATAGCGATCATCTTTTCAGAACATTGGAGTGCCGATGGCGCTTGAACCGTTCCGTTGCAAGGTGAAACGAGGCGTGGGATGTTGGAGTGTGGGGCGAGGTGAGAACCTGTGTGGAATCTGCGCCTAAGAACGGTAAAATGTCGAGAGTATCGCGGGAGTGCCTTTTGCGGTAAAATGTACATTACTCACGGTTACCATGATCGCAATTGCACCTTTCGCCGAGACATTAGGAGGTGTCCCATGAATCCGACCAATCCATCCGCGGATGTGTCTGCGCAGGCGCCCACTCAGATTAGTTACGCCAGTGAGGTGAAACGCAAACTCGTTCATTTAAGTTCGCTCTGGATGCCCGTTGCGATGGGACTTGTGCCGCCGATCCTGCTGCATTATTGGCCGCAGAGCCAGCCGCGATGGTTGCTTTGCGCGTTTTTCGCGGTATTGACATTAGGCAATGTTGGGATCGAATATCGATATGCTCGGCGTCCGGATTCGTTTTTTTCACGTGTTTACGCGAGGTTTTTCGGTCGCATGATTCGTGGCGAAGTCCACCCCGGTCAGTGGATTGTCAGTGGTGGCCCTTACGTGCTTGCCGGAGCGTTTGTGGCGTTGCTCTGCTTTCCGGCTCCGATTGCGGCGTGCGGCATGGTTGTTATGCTGACCGGAGATACTGCCGCCGCGCTGGTTGGTCGTCGGTTTGGACGCCACAAAACAATCAACGGTAAATCTATCGAAGGCGTTTTGGCGTTCATCTTTTTTGGTACATTGGCTTGTATGGTCACAGTTTGGCTCTTTGGTTCGATCCTCCCGACGGGGACCTACATCCTAGTGCTGCCGGCGGTGACGCTCGCCGCGATGGCCGAGCTGTACGAGAAACAGCTTCATATCGATGACAACGTTTCGATTCCACTCGTTGCCGGGGGTGTTTTGTCTCTCATGTTCCTGATGGGATGACTTCTTTTCAATCGAATAGCGCCGTATGTGTGGATTTCATAACGACACGGAACCGTAGATGTGTGACGCATGGGGCCATTGGGGCGAGGTCAAATCGCGCAATCCCGCCTAACTCTTCCGTATTGCGGAGGCCCCGCCCTTTCATTTTTTCCGTAAACATGCCGCAAACCACAAAAAAATTCGATATTTTCTCTTCTTGCGTCGATAGTAATACCACTATTGCCGATTTTAGGGATTGTGTTACAATTGTTGGTAGTGTACACAGCGGACGTAAAGTGGAGAATCCTTGTGATGATCAGAATTCCATTAGAAAATCAGAGCGAACTTTCGCAGTTGACCACGGATATTGTATCGACATACGTTGGTACGGGTGGAATTAGCCATTTGGACGCTTGTCCACTTCCGAACTACGAGTCAGTTATTGCGGCGGCGGAAGCGGTTAAAGAGATTCTCTATCCGGGTTATCGACGTCGTGATGGGCTGCATTTGGGGAATGTGATTTACCATGTGGGCGAACTTCTCGACACGATTTATGATCGTTTGGTGAATCAGATTTCGCGAGCGGTCTGTCATCATGCGGGCCAAAATTCGCAATGTTCAGCGGAAAAGCGGAATGCATTCGAGGCGATTGCGCGTCAGAAAACGCTGGCCTTTTTGCAATGTATTCCCGATCTGCGACGTGTGTTGGCAACGGATGTTGAAGCCGCATACAAAGGCGATCCCGCGTGCCAATCGACGGACGAGGTCATCTTTTGTTATCCCGGTTTGGAGGCGATTACGGTTTATCGGATGGCCCATCTGCTTCACGGACTTGGAGTGCCGCTCATTCCGCGTATGTTAACCGAATGGGCGCACGGACGTACTGGTATCGATATTCATCCAGGTGCGACGATCGGGCCTTATTTTTTTATTGACCATGGAACGGGCGTCGTCATTGGCGAGACGTGTGAGATTGGAAGTTGGGTTAAATTGTACCAAGGTGTCACGTTGGGGGCGCTGAGCTTTCAGACGGACGAGAATGGTAATTTGGTGCGGGGTACGAAACGACATCCGACCATCGAAGATCATGTGGTGATTTACGCGAATGCGACGGTATTGGGTGGTCAAACAGTCATCGGTCACCATTCGGTCATCGGCTCGAGTGCGTGGGTCACACGGACGGTTCAGCCGAACACCACGGTTACGATGGACCCGCCTCAGCTTAAATACCGTGGCGGTAATAGTGATATCTAACGTGTCGGCCTATTTTTCGTGCGGTACGTTTTTCACGCCGCTTGCGCTTTTCCGCCTCGTTAATGAAAATAAGTCGGCAGATCGTGATCGGCAGATCGTGAGAGTGCCGGGGACCGACACACAAAAACGCGGTTGAAGAAAATTCAATCGCGTTTTTTCGTCTTATCGGAGAATATCGTATCGAAATAGTTGTGAGATGACTTATTTCTTCAGATCAAAGTTCTTACCGTCGAACTTGGTTAGAAATTCGTAGCAGGCCTTTACCGAATCCAGCGGACTACGATCGCCCCAGCTTTCCTGTTCGACGACATACCACTCGGTACCGCCTGTCGAGCTGCACAGAGCCATCGCCTTATCCCAATCGACTGTACCTTCACCGACCGCCGCGCCCGCGGGACCACCGTGTTCCTTGATGTGGGCAGTACGTGTGCGACCTGGGAATTCTTCGATCAGGGCAAACGGATCACCTCCGCCACCCAAGAAGTTGCCGATATCCATCTGCTGAATGACTTCTTTATCGGTCAATTTGAAGAACTGTTCCCAAGCGGTCTTTCCCTCAAGCTGCACAGCGTCGCCACCATGCGCATGGTAACCGATGAAGAGGTCTTCCTTCGCAAACTTTTTGGCCAAAGCGTTATATTTATCCGCCGCTTCTTTGCAATTCTTCAGCGATTCGGTATAACCACCCATACCCGGGCAGATCAAGAACTTATTACCGACCGTGTGGTGAAATTCGACCATGGCATTGAACCAGTCTTCTTGACCGTCCAACGGCAAACCGGTGTGGCAACCGCAGAATTCGATACCAAGATCGCCCAACAGCGACTTGATTTCCTTCGCGGTCATGCCGAATGTGCCGGTGATCGCCTTCGAGTTACCGTCGAAACCCATACCGTAGAATTCAACGCCCTGATAACCAATCTTCGCGACTGCTTCGATCATCTCGCGAGCTTCTTTCGTGCCTTTACCACATTCGGTACGCAACGAGTAGAGCTGGAGTCCCAATTTTCCTTTGGTTTTTGACGCGGCGAAAGCGGGGAACGAGCCCATCGAGATTGCGGCTCCCGCGGCCAGACCCGCGCGCAACAAATTACGACGTGAAAGCATCATCTAAACTCCTTTTAGTATAATTTTCTGATCGTGGCGATCCCATCGGAACTCCACGCTATGTCCCATCGTGACAAATTCAAACAGCCATGTCAATATTTTTGTTTGATTTTTTCTTTTTTTATCGAATTTACCGCAAAAGATGGGCTGATTTTAATTTTTTTGAGCGGAAGCCGCTACCGATTGTATCAGGCCTTGTATATTTTTTCACGCCCTTCACGGACCGCGTGTGTTGCGTTGCGTGTATCGATTACCAGCGGAGCGTACCGCACCACAAAGTCATAATCCACTTGAGTATGATCGGTGACAATCAGAACCGCGTCTTGTGAGGCCAAAAACTCTGCTGTCAGCGGTTGACTTGCAAGTTCGATTGGGGGTAAATGACGCGTGCGTGGAAAATTCGGCACAAATGGATCGTGGTATGAAAGGATCGCTCCACGTTGTTCGAGCAATCGGTAAAGCGAAAACGCGGGCGATTCACGCACATCGTCCACATCTTTTTTGTACGCTAGACCTAATAGGGCAATTCGACTGCCACGGATCGGTTTGCCGCGATCATTGAGTGCTTCCGCCGTGCGTTCGACCACGTAAAGCGGCATGGAAAGATTGACTTCACCAGCCAATTCAATAAAACGGGTCGGCAGATCATATTTACGAGCCAGCCAGCTAAGATAAAATGGATCAATCGGAATACAATGACCACCGAGTCCTGGCCCCGGCCAAAACGCTTGGAATCCAAACGGTTTTGTTTTGGCCGCCGCGATCACTTCCCAAACGTCAATTCCCATCCGCTCGAACAGCACTTTAAGCTCGTTGACCAGCGCGATATTCACACAACGATAGGTGTTTTCGAGTATTTTCGACGCTTCCGCTACCTCGCAGCAACTCACCGGAATCGCCTCGACCACGGCGTGCGAATACAGCATCGCGGCCAATCGACCGGAAATCGCGTCTAAACCGCCCACAATCTTTGGTATTGATTGTGCCGAATAGGTTACATTTCCCGGATCTTCTCGCTCCGGACTGTATGCGATGAAAAAAT
>JAQVKF010000223.1 GCA_028694795.1 Thermoguttaceae bacterium
ACCCTAAATAACATGATAAGATTCAGTTTCATCATCCCTGTCAAAGAGATCAATGAACATGTCCGCGAATCAATCGTACCGTATTCGCCTCGACAATCGGCAACCGGATATTCTGCGAAATCGATAAAACTGCCCCCGTTGTATAGCGTCCAACCCCCGATAACCGAGAAAACAGCCGTGGATCAAGGGGAACCACGCCGCCAAATTCGGAGGCGACCTGTTGTGCCGCACGATGCAACATCCTTGCTCGTCGATAATATCCCAATCCTTCCCAATGTTTGAGAACGGTTGCCTCATCAGCCGCCGCAAGAGCCGTGACCGTTGGAAAAATCCCTATCCATCGCTCAAAATAGGGGATCACCGTCTCCACCTGCGTCTGCTGCAGCATGATCTCCGAGACCCATACGCGATATGGATCATCCGTTCCTCGCCACGGAAGTCGCCGCGCGGAAATATCAAACCACTGCAAAAGCCGCTCTCGAAATCTGGAAAACATTCCATCTTCCCCCATACTCTGTCGATTTTTGCTTCGCTCGTTTCCACCATCGCCGCCGCGATTTTACGGAAAATAGTAAAGCGTCTATACTCAAAATGTCGATACTGGTTGTGACGGTTATTTCGGCAATCACATTTGTAAGGAATATCCAGCTAATCACTGCGAAATGTTCCGCACGGTGTTGCTCATAGCCTTGTAGAGTATTCAATCCACGCCTCATTCTGGTGGTGTCCCGACTGTTCGTTCGAATGGAAACGGCACGAACCAAAATTCAGGACGGAGTGGCGTATCACAAAAACAGGGAGGTCGGAACATGAAAGCGTTCACCAGAATGATTCTGGGTCTGGGTGCGGTGGCTCTAATGACAACGGCGTTCGTCGGTTGCCAATCGAATATCAACGGTCAGACTTTGCCAAGTCCGTACTATTATTACGATGATATTCAATATTTCCCGTCTGGGCCGGAATTCCAGCTTCAAAATGAGGCAAATTCGCAGGAAGCGGCCCAATCCGTTCAGTACAGTTCCTCACTCAACTCGCTTTAGACAGCAATCCGTGAGAAACGTCCTCTAATAAACGTGAAGCAAAGCGAAGATGAGGCTCTCATCTTCGTTTTTGTTTAATGGCGAATGGACCGGCGCATTGTGCTCTATCCATTTGGATTCATGCCGCAGGACCGAAGAATTCTAGCGGCTCGGACAACATCGAGTCGTTTTCAACCATTCACGAACCACTAGCCCCACTTTCGCCAGGGATTTCGCACTGCACTGATCAGGAGTGTCCGCACGCGTATGCCAAACGGGATAATCAAAATCGATCAGATCACATGCCGGAATGCCCGCGATCTCATGAAGCGGGAGATGGTCATCTTCAATCCAGTATTTCGGACGGGAAACGAACTCACGTACGCCCACACGGCCTGCCACATTCCAAATCTCCTGCACGAGCGGCCGCGTGTCACGCCACGATAGGCTGTTATGTTCTTGGAAGATTTTGAGATCAGCATCCGCGATCATGTCGAGCAAAACCGCCGCATGATAACGCACCACGGTGGGCGTCGCCGCCGCGAGATCAGGGGCCGTTTGCGAAGTCGCTCCACGTTGACGATTTTGCGAATCTCGAACGGTCTGTGCGAAATAGGTCGAACCCAAGCAAAAGGGGTCGTCCTTGCCGAAACGATATTCCTCTGCGTCAAACAAGACAAAATCGACACCAAACGGCAAGTTCAACGACGGAAGTTCCTCGCCCAGTACCATCAATAGTGCCACGCCGCTCGCTCCATCGTTCGCTCCGACAAAAACGCCCTTTGGATCGACCGCGTCGCGCATCGGATATGGCAGCGTATCGTAATGTGCACAGAGCAGAATACGATTCAGACGTTCTGGATACCATTCGACCACCAAATTAGCAAACTGACAGTCTGACTGATCGCGGGGATCTTTCCCCCCAAACGATTGAATCGCAACACGTCCGCCGGTCCGTTCCACCAAGGGCGTGAAATGTTGGATCAGCGACTCTTGTTGACGCCGCATTCCCTCTGAACACGAGGACCGCGGACCAATTTGGCAGATATTCGTCAAATATCGCATCGCCCGTTCGCCGTCAAACGGAGCGTATCGGGCGGTTTTCGTCACACCGTCCCCCTCCTTTTGCTCAACCGCTGGTAAATGCGTATCGCTACATCCCACACAAACGAAAAAAACGAAAAAAAGCAACGACATTTGCCGAAGTATTCGGAAGTGCATCATCATGGGTTCCATTTTATGTTTACGACCACGATTTTTCGCCGAAAATCAATCTTTTGCTAAAAATCGTCTAGGGCCAAAATCCCGATTATTCCACTACCATATTTTCGATCGAAACTCAGCCCACTCAACCCGATTGCATCCATTTATCGCAAATAAGTCGGCTGACTAATCGTGGTACCGGGAGCCACCTTCGCTTGCAGTTCCTCCACATCCAACGCATATAACGGGCTGATTTCGACGGGAGTGTTTTCGGCCACCTGAACACCGGCACTACGCAACCAGCGTGTATGCAGCGCAATCATCGCCGCTCGAACATCTTCCGGAGTATCCGCTTTTCCACCCGTGGCATTTTTCAACGGAGCGAAACCGTCCGCGGGATCAATTTCTACCACAATCGAACGACGGGCCTCCGGCAAGATATCGAAAATAAATCGCTCAAATTTAATCGCATTTGGTTCTGTTGGATCCACTCGCTCACCCGTCTTCAAATCGACATATGGCACTTTCTTATAGGCGATATGGTACGGAAGTGGAACGGTCGAAACACGTTCCAAAAATTCAAGCGAAAACGCATGCACTGCGATACTGCCGGCCCAGAATTTCAATGTGCCGTCCGGATTCCGAAGCGATGCGTAGTGTTCCGGCATATCGCTATATTCCACAATATGCGTACGACCGCCACTACGAACCACATTTCCCACACGATCTTGCGGTTGTTTTTTCGAAACCACTTGGAGCGTATATTCCGAACGGCTTAGCAGATGCGCGCCAATAAAAACAGGATCCGCGATTGAAACAATCGGATTATCCACCTGAAAATAGAAGAAATGTTTGATGCCACGATAACGCGCTTCCGCGAGGACATCCGTTTTTTGCAACGCTTCCAGCAAACCGCCGTGTCCATTCGGACTTAACGCTACCAAAAACGGCTGATCGAGCAAAACTTTCCCCGTATCGACATCGACCGCTGGCATGGTTGGCTGTTCAAAAATGCGTAAATCGTGCCGCGGCAAGCCGTAATTGCCATTCAAGCGAAAGTCTTCCAACGTACCCGCGGTCGTCGCCGGACTGGTCATCAAATAAAGCGGAATCGAACGACCGTATCGTGCCGAAAGCGCTCGAAGTTTCTCGATGTGAATCCGAAAGAGCGTGTCCCCCGAAACGGGGCCGATCGGAAACGTACCTTTCGGTTTCGTGTAACAAAGACGCGTACCCTGTCCGCCACCCACGATAATGACCGCGACTTCTCCGTTCCGCAACGCTTCGACACCACGTTCAAACGCTTGCTTTTGCGAAAAGCCGAGGTCACAACGTCCCCAACGCACCGCATTCGGAGCCGATGCGTAGTCTAACAGATCATCCAAATTCCGCGTCTCACGTTGCTGCGATAGCCCCGACAGCTGGAGAAGATCCATTGATTCGATATCACAAACCAATTCCAGCCGCTGCGATGCATCCAGCTGATCCCAGAAGGATAAAATCTGTTCTTGATCATACATTGAAAGCCGCTCTGCATAATATTCTCGACTTTCCACCTGCATTAGATTTGAAACAGTCATCACAGATTTCTCCCCAAAATGACATAAAAACTTCCATCACACTCATAAGTCGCGTTGGCTCGCCCCCACTTATCGGATTCGATACTTCTGAGTATACTAGATAGTCCGCTCAGGAAAAACCCTTCTCCTGAAATTCCCCCCCAAAAAAGCAGAAAAAGGAGCCTCTTATGCCCATTTATGAATATCGTTGTGATGATTGCGGACAGGTGAGCGAGATTCTCGTTCGCGGCGATGAAACCCCACAGTGTGAATCCTGCGGAAGTACAAACGTGGCGAAAATTTTCAGCACCCCCGCGACTCCCACAGAATCAACACCCGGCTGTGCCGCACGCGACATGGGTATGTGCGACGGCCCCCCCCCACATAGTGGTGGATTCGGATGTCACGGTTGCTGTGACGGATGATTCTATCAATCGATATTGATTGCCAACCGCACGAAGCGCGTCAATCCTCCCGACGCAGCAGTATTGCCGTGACATTTCCGACGCGACTATGGTCAATCGAAATCGCATAGGGACGATCTTCGGAAACGGGCCGTGTGGTGATCCGTACGGGACACGCGGGATCGAGTTCTTCACAATTGAGCGTCGGCGGCACTTCGTGATGTTGGAGAGCGAACAGACTCACGGCCAATTTCATCGCCCCCAATCCCGCACCAGCGACTCCGAAATATCCAACGGGAGCCGTCACCCAGACGTCGCCCAGTGTATCACGAATCGCCTCCGCAATCACACGATCGTCTTCCACTAATCCCAGAGCACTTGCGTTCACATGCGCAATTTCATCCGGACGCACGTGCGCATCCTCCAGAACCCGCTGAATTGCCGTTCGAATCCCCTTCCCGGTCATGGCACGACCTTGGGTACGCGACTCAAAACAGTTAGCAACGCTCAACAGGGTGGCTTGAATTTTGGCCTGACGCTTTTCCGCCGACCCTCGACGTTCCAACACAAAAAGTCCCGCACCTTCCCCAACAACCATACCATTTCGAGATTGATCGAACGGACGACACGCCAGCTCCGCTGGACGACCTGCGGCCAACGGCATCACACGCAGCGGCAACATACTGTTAAGATGTAGATAATTTCCCGCACTACCCGCAAGCATCAGATCCGCATGATTTTGCCGCAATACCGCAACCGCCTCCCCCAACGACACGGCAGCGGAACACTCGCCCAAAATCACCGTATTACTCGGCCCCTGAGCGTCTTGCATAATCGCAATGTGGCTTCCGTGCATATTCGAAAGATATTTGAGGCCCCAAAGCGGAAAAATTTCCGGAATCGCTTTATGTCCCCAATCTTGCAACAGATGAAACCAATGCAAATTCACATTCTGAAAATTCATATCCGTCCAGCATTCGTCTAAACAACGTTGGAACGCCGGTTGTAACTCATGAAGGTCAGCGGCGATGAGGTCTGCGCCGCAAAAGATACCTATTCGTTCAGGTGCTGGACGGAAAATGGCTCGCTGCATCGCCTCCGCACTCGAACCAGCCAGCCCCGCATCTCGCATCGCCAGTACGGCGGATGCCACGCTCATTTGAATGTCATGGCAGATAATCTTAATTCGTTTACGTGGTTTGATGAAATCTTCCGGATGAAAATCACGAACTTCGCCGCCAATCATCCAGGAATATTCCTGTGAAAGAGAACCTGGATATAGTTCGTGAACACCACAACGAGACTCATGAATCGACTCATAGAACGAGCCAGCATTCATGCCTATCGGACTAACCAATCCTATTCCGGTGATGACAATATCCTGTGCCGACTTCATGATCTCTCTTCATATCCAAAAGCAAATTCCACACGTAATGAAACTAAATCTGCCACAGAAATACGAAAAAATCATCCTTTCGCGGCACGACTGCTCACTCCACACTATCCGTTCAGTATAAGATATTTTAACTATTCGTGGAATCCCAGATTCTCTGTCCTCATGAAAACATCCGTTGTGATTTACCCGCAATGACTCAGTGTCGTACGACATTCTATTAGCTTCCGCGATTGGCCCGTCACGTCCGCTGAAATTCGTTTTACCCGGGGCATGTTCTTGTAATCCGGCGTAAATTCGCTGGTAATATAACGAGCGCAATTAGAAAATAAATCATATCCTATTGGTCGCAACGAGTGAACATTCGACGATCCCCCCTTTTCGTCACGAAATGATTCCTTTTTGTTGCAACGTTTATGAAATATTTTGTCATCGCTCCACAAAATATCGCGGCTCAATTTTTGGGGAATTACAGAGGTATCGAGCGATCGGGAACGAAGTGACC
>JAQVKF010000224.1 GCA_028694795.1 Thermoguttaceae bacterium
TGTTCTGGCAGCATTTGGGGATCGCCACACTCGCTACACCGCCGCAACCGATGATGAGTAATTTTTTCATGGGCATTGCCTCGCTTTTAGGGTTTGTTGATAGTTATACTTGGCCATTTGATTTTCTGGGTGCCATTCACGATCCCGTAACCAAAAAATATGATGGACGTCTTATCGTGACGGGATGTGACGGGACGACAAAACGGGAGAATCGCCCAATGAGGGGAATCCGTATCCATGGGCGGAGAGTACTTTATTTCGCCAGAGCGAGCAGCAGTTCACGCACGACCTTGCACGCCAACGCCGTAGACGCCCCACTCGCATCGAGATTCGGAGCCAACTCGTTCACATCGCAACCGACGACATTCGCGAGGCGCACGGTTTGAATCGCCGATAAAAGCTGGAGAAAGCTCACTCCACCCGCTTCCGGTGTTCCAGTTCCAGGAAACGCGGACGGATCCAGCACATCCAAATCCAGCGTCAAATAAACCGGGGCGTCTCCCAACGATTCGATCGTTTCTGCCAGTCCTGCGAAGTCAAATCGATGCATATTTGTATACTTTGCCGCAAACTCGAACTCCTCTCGTATACCACTTCGAATTCCGAATTGGTGAATGCGTGGGCGGAAAGTCGCTTGGCTATTCGAGGCCGGTTCCGTCGCCCGCAACAGCTCATCGCAACGGCGGAGGACGCAGGCGTGGGATAGTTTAGCTCCGAAGTAATCGTCTCGCAGATCGGCATGCGCGTCAAAATGAATGATATGCAAATTCGGATATCTGGGCAAAACTTCACGCACCGCGCCGAGCGTTACGAGATGTTCGCCTCCGATGAGGAAAGGAAATTTACCATCGTTGAGAATAGTCCGAGTGCGTTCACCGATAACGTTTAATGCCGATTCAGGCGAACCGAAACAGAGTTCGAGATCGCCGCTGTCGAAAATGGCGTAATCGGTCAAATCACGGTTTTGGTATGGACTGTACATTTCGATTCCAAAACTTTCGCCGCGAATCGCCTTCGAACCAAATCTCGCTCCAGGTCGATAACTCGTTGTGCTGTCGAACGGCGCACCGTAAAGCACGATCGACGCATCCGCGTAGGTTGCGTCACAACCGATGAATGTTTCGACATTATTGGGCAGCATGATCAAGTTCCTCCTGAACATAGGTCGGTAGTGCGAACGCTCCCTGGTGTAGACGGGTGTTGTAATAGCGAGTTTTCAGGCCCAGCGCATTCCACTCATCCGCTCGCAAATCGTGTACGGGATGGTATCGCAAACTCGCGAATCCGAATAGCCAGTGGCCGCTTGGATAGGTCGGAATATGCGCTTGATAGACCGCACAGATCGGAAAACTTTCCGCGATGCGTTTGTGTGCGCGGCACATGGCCACTCGATCTTTCGCGTAAAACGGACTTTCGTGTTGATTGACCATGACGCCGTCCGCACGCAACGCTCGTTCGCAATTACCATAAAATTCCCTCGTAAAGAGGCCTTCGCCAGGTCCGAACGGATCGGTTGAATCCACGATAATCAGGTCGTATCTGTCCGTTTGACTACGTACAAATTTTAATCCATCGGCATAATGAATCGCGAGACGCGGATCGTCTAGGCAACACGCGGTTTGCGGCAAATACTGACGACAGACTTCGACCACCTGCTGATCAATTTCGACCATATCGATCTGCTCGATCTGGCTGTACTTCACGAGTTCTCGCACCGCACCGCCGTCGCCCGCTCCGATGAGCAGCACACGTCGCACGGACGGATGAACCGCCATCGGAACATGCACGATCATCTCATGGTAAATAAATTCGTCCTTCTCCGTGAGCATCATCACGCCGTCAAGCGTCAGGAATCGACCGAATTCCTCACTTTCGAATACGTCGATCCGTTGGAACTCACTTTGTGCCGTATGCAAAACACGATCGACCCGAATGGAAAATTCGACGGTTTCACTGTGCTTTTCTGTAAACCATAAATCCATTTTCTTTCCTCTCACTGTTGCGTTGAGATGAACGGCACTCAATGGGTTCACACCTCGCAAGCTCCGAAGGAAACTTAGCAAGGTGAGCCTAAGACTTTTTATCCACGATAATGTGGTTTAGTGCATTTCCGCCGCGGTACTTCCCAGACCGTAACGATAGTAGTGGAACTCAACATTAGGATGGTCGGCCAGGAGCGACATCGGTACAGCGGAGTCGGGCAAATGTTTGGCGATCATCCATGCGGATAGCCGCATTCCGAACGGATTATCGTGGCAGCCGGCCTGCCAGATGGTCACTTTTTCCGCTTTCCATGTTTCAACAGGCCCCACCGTTGCGGCGTATTCAGGAATCGACGCCACCTGTCCACCACCGGACGTGCGAGCGTTTTGAATGATTGTCATCGGATGGAGTTGGGTGACACGAGTGGCAAGTTGGCGATATTCTTCCGGTGTTGGCGGCAATTCGGCATATTTTCCCGTGCGTTGAACTGGATCGTTGAATGCCCAGTGTTTCGTCTCGCCCTGACCGCCTTGCATCGTGGCACAGTGGATGGTGTCGTAAGTGGCGGAATACGCGGCGAAATCACCTGTGGGAAAATGCAAGTGCGATTCCGGCATCCGCAGTTCTGGACGGATACGATGGAAACACATTTCCATATCGGCTTTCGCGAAACTAAGCGGATGACCGGTCGGCACGGGTTGATGATGTTCGTCGACCCATTCATCCATGCCCCAAAAATGTCCTTCTCGCACATCGAGATCGAGATCGTTGACGATGCGTGCGACGAGCGGCAGTTGTTCGGTCGGACCGATGGGGCCACATAAACCAACGGGATTATCCGCCGTGGAACGCCGCCACGCCGCGACATATTCCAATGCTTCGGCAAGATAGAAATCTTCCAGCGTATCGTGATAAATGACTTGAAAACCAGGACGCGACAGCTGGAATAATGTTTCCGGCGTGAGGGCCGCGGCATCCGACAAAATCTCGTCGTCGAGCGTGGTATAATCCCACCATGCGGGTGCCACTTTACTAAGTTTACGGCTCATATTCACCTCTTTGATGCGTAAAATTCGCCCCATACAGACTTTGATAAGTTGTCTGCGATTGGAAAAAACGTAAACATTCGCGGAATATGTTCGATGGAAACAGTGGTTCTATTCCACAGGACGTATGCCTTGAATGCAATTTGACTACACTGTACGGCATTATACAACATGATTCCGGTAATTTCCATTCGAAAATAACGCATGGAGTTGATGTTGCCATTTTTAAGATAGATACGGCCTCGTGCTCCATCTTTTTGCCTGACAATGGGTACTGCCACTTTGGTGTGTGGGCAAAAGTTCGTTTGGGCGGATAATGTCCGCGGTACGGACCGACGGACCGCAAGGGGCTGTCCAACACCCTCCCTGTTTGCGTTGCGGTCTGGTTGGAGCGGCATTCCTGAATGAGTGGTCACTACGAATAAATGCCCGCAAGGATGAGAATGACGGCTTTTTGGAAAAAAGTTCTTGCATCGCCCGTCTAAATCGTTCACAATGGGTGCTTGTAACGTGAAGATGTGATCCCATCGGTTCGGCGGTAGCGGCAGTTGTCCGTTGCGTGAGGGATGGGTTGGTTTTTTAAGCTAAAAAGGAGTTTTTATGCGAAGTATGATGCGATTGGCGAGCCTATTTGTGTTGCTGATGGCCGCGACAACGGTTTTTGCGCAAGATCAGCGTCCGGAACGTCCACCAATGGATCCGGCTATGATGATTCAAGGGGAATATACGGGTGAAGTGCCGCTGCCGGCCCAAGCGGGCACCGCACCAACGAAAATGGGAGTGCAAATCGTCGCTCTGGGTAACGATGAGTACAATGTTGTGATGTTCAAAAATGGTCTTCCGGGCGAGGATGGCGTCACTTGGCCGCCCCTCTCGCAAGAGACGGTCTCGGTGAAAATGGCGGATGGTAAAGTCACGATGACCGGCAAAGACTGGAACGTGGAAATGGCCGTTCCAAAGCCGGGTGAACGTCCGCAACGCGATGAAGCCAAACCACAGCGCGGCGGATTCCCACAGATAACGGTTCCGGTTAAAGTCGGTGATCAGGTATATCCGTTCACGAAGGTGATGCGTCGTAGTGAAACTCTTGGTCAAAAAGCTCCGGAAGGCGCGATTGTCATGTTTGAAGGCAATATGCGTGGTTTCGGTATGGGGGAGCGACGCGGTAAGCAGCAAGATCAGTCAGAAGTGAATCTTTCGACCGAAAATCTGGAACAGGGTCAGGTTGACGAGGCGACCGGTCTGCTCAAGGCCGAGGGTGGCGTCTTGACGAAGGAACGCTTCCAGGATTTCCAACTCCATCTCGAATTCCGTCTTCCGTTTATGCCGGAAGCACGCGGTCAGGGCCGTGCGAACAGCGGTCTTTACCTGCAAGGTCGATACGAAGTGCAGATTCTCGATTCGTTCGGACTCGAAACGAAGGATAACGAATGCGGCGGTATCTACAAGGTGGCAGTGCCGAAGGTCAACGCATGTTTCCCGCCGATGACGTGGCAGACGTATGACGTCGATTTCACCGCCGCAAAGTTCAACGACGCGGGTGAAAAAACGGCTCCAGCGAAGGTTGTCGTCAAGCTCAACGGTATCGAGATCCAGAATGTCGAACCGGCCCACGAGACCCCGGGTGGCGTCGTGACTCCGACCGAAACCCCGGAAGCGGGACCGATTTTCCTGCAAGATCACAATAACCCCGTGCGTTTCCGTAACTTCTGGGTGCTCAAGAAATAATTCGGTATTCCGTACACGCTTGTCCGTCGTCCTGAACGTAGGTATGGGCGATGGACATGTTCGTGGGATGCCTTTCCATCCTGCAAAGTCTACCGTTCGGGAAATTCTTTTCGTATAAAAAATATCTACAAAATTTTTTGACTTCCCTCTTGCCAATCCGTTTCACGAATCAATATAATGGTGGGTGTTCATACTTTTTGAAAAAAAGTACGGTTCTTCGGAGCTGTAAGCGGCAGTTTTTGCTCCGCAAGGTGTGATAAAAAGTCGTTTTTTAGGGAAATGGCTTTGCTTGAGTGTGTCACGGTTCCTTTTTCAGACGTTTTTTCACGGGGAAAATTCCATGCATATGGCAGACGCATTGCTTTCACCGATGGTTGGCGGTACGATGGCGGCGGTCAGCGTGGGCGCGATTGCGTGGTCGGTTTCACAGATTCGACGGAACGGTTTGGACGAAAAACGCATCCCGATGATGGGTGTGCTTGGGGCGTTCGTTTTCGCAGCGCAGATGATCAATTTTACGATTCCGGGGACCGGTTCGAGTGGCCATATTGGTGGCGGTATTTTGCTCGCGGCCGTTTTGGGCGGATATCCAGCATTGCTGGCGATAACCTCTGTACTGATCATCCAATCCCTCTTTTTTGCCGATGGCGGGTTGCTTGCGCTTGGTTGTAATATATTTAATTTGGGTGTGTGTACTTGTCTGATTGGTTATCCATTGGTCTTTCGTCCGATCATTCGATCTGGGACCCCAACGAATTCCACTAGACGCATCGCGGTGGCCTCGATTCTCGCGGTCGTGGTCAGTCTCCAGTTGGGGTCGCTAAGCGTGGTGTTAGAGACCTGTTGTTCAGGCGTCACGGAACTCCCGTTTCGGACCTTTTTGTGGATGATGCAGCCAATTCATCTGGCGATCGGTTTGGTCGAAGGGATGATCACGGCGTCGGTTTTGGTCTTCATGGTCCAAATGCGTCCAGCGATATTGGCGGACAGCCTTGTTCCGAAAAGTGAGCCAAAAATTCGTTTTTCTTATGCGAAAATTCTTGCGATTGTGTCGCTTGCCACGTTGCTAACCGGTGGATTTTTGTCCTATTTTGCCTCCGCGAACCCCGATGGTTTGGAGTGGGCAATGGACCAAGTGGCCGGGACGACGGAGCTTCCCAATCGAACGGCGATCCACGAGGAAACCGCCGCGATTCAACAAAAAACCGCTCTGATGCCCGATTACGATTTTACGCTTTCGACCACTTCCGACGTGGCGGGCGTGCCGTCCGAATCGATATCGTCTAGGCCGGTTTCGTCGGTTGCGGGAACGGGCAA
>JAQVKF010000029.1 GCA_028694795.1 Thermoguttaceae bacterium
CCGATTGTCGAGGCGAATACGGTACGATTGTATGCACGGCTCATGGCACTCTCCGAGGATCCGACGACGAGCGAATCGCAGAAAAAATTATGGACTTTTGCCGAGCAACTTTTGCCGGAAGAATCAGAAGAAAGGGATGGAAAGAATCCGTATCCCTATGGACGTTTGAATCAATCACTCATGGAATTGGGAAGTTTGGTCTGTACGCCGCGTGCGCCGAGGTGTGGCGATTGTCCGGTCGCTCATGTTTGTAAAACCAACCAACTGGGGGGCAATGCGGTGTCGCGGATTCCGGTGGTCAAGGCGAAACCGACGGTTCAGCCCGTACGTGAGGCGGCCTTGCTTATTTATCGTCCTATGGAGCCGAAATTGGATTCCGAAATATCCACGACACCACGAGACCGCAACGTTTTTTTAGTTCGAAGACGTACCTCCCGTGAACGTTGGAGCGGTTTGTGGGATTTTCCACGATTTCCTGTGGGTGAGCTGTGCGACAGACCTCTGTTCGACTATCTGCGAAGCCAGTTCACTTCAGTGACGAAGGAAGATTCCGAGTGGTGTGAGACCTCGTTCACATTTTCTTCTCGGACTGGTGAGATCGAACCGATTATGAACCTAGCCGATCGACTGGTATTCGATACGTTGGAACCGATGAAAATTTTGCGACATAGCGTGACACGATATAGCATTACGCTGGAGGTTTATCTCGCTCGAATTTCGTCGCGTGTGGTTCTTTCTAATCCCACTTTACGATTACCTCGAATGAAGGGAAAACGGCCTGCTCAGCGGACACTTTTTTCAGGGGATGATGGGGACAATCGGTTCGAATCCGCGAAATGGCCCAATTTGCCTTCTCATTTGGCGAGAGTGCTTTCGCCCGAGCCGGGGACTGCTTCGGTTCCCTTATTGTCTTCGATTCCCACTAATAGCCCCGGAACGACTTTTCCTATGGGGACAGAGTGGAGCTGGATGACTTTGGAACAGTTGGAACAGGCTCCCATGCACACGACCGCTCGGAAGATGACCACGCTGGCCGTAGTCTTAGAACGGATGCCGCTGCCGCCGTCGTAGACACGAAAAGAGCATCGTTGTACGAGGTTTTTCGCTTTCCGAAGACGACACCGTGTGAGCGGGTTGGTACCAATCGGATGCCTGAGACGATTTCGGAGAGTCGTTTTCCCGTGGAGTCGCGTTGTCGATTCCATCTGAGGCGGAATGGGAGGTCGGAACACCGCGTTCGAGATTGACCGATTGTGCGGAAATGCGTACACCCTGCGGTTCTGTCCACTTTGCCTCCAAAGAAGTCGGAAAATAGTCGGAAGATGGGACTGACTTCAAGTGGAGCGACTCTAGTTGTACTTCGCGTCGCGATTCACTCTGCCATTCGTTCAATTGCTCGGTATTCCAACCGTGGGTTTCTGGTTTCGCGGCTTCCGAAGCGTCGATAGTCGGCTCATCGTCATCTAATTCACCGAAAGAGACCGTCGCGTCCTCATTGAGAGCCACGTGCTCCGCCGCAACGGATGGGGATTCGATACGATTTTCCGCCGTGACAGGTGGCTGTTGTGGCGTGACGCCTTTTGGAGATGCCATACCCTCAATTTCTTCCCACGCTTCTACGATATCTGATTCGCTGAAAGGTCCCTCAACGCCGTTTTGCAGACCGTTCCACAGAACACGATCACCCAATAAATTAATCAGCCGGGGAATGCCGTCGGTTAAATGGTAGATTTTTCGACATCCCTGTTCGGAGAAAAATTGGCGTGGTTCTCCTTTGGCCGCTCGAATTTGTGAGTCAACATATTCTTGTGTTTCAGACATATCAAAGGCCTGTAGTGCAATACGTACCGCAATTCGTTGGTTGAGAGAAACGAAACGAGGCTCCGCCAAACGCTCTTCCAAAATCGTGGATCCGCTTAAAATCCATTGGATTGGGACTCGACCTTCATGGCAGAAATTGGCTAAATTCTGGATTTCCGACCAAGCTGAGACCGAAAAAAAGTCCGCTGTGTCAACGATCACAAGCAAGCCATATTCTAACGATGTGAGAAATTGCTCTAAAGTGGAGCGAACCATTGACCGATGTGGAATCTCGACGCCAGCCGCCGACAGAATTGCGGCGTCTAACTCAACACCTGAGTGAACAACTCCACGCTGAAGTAACAGGATCTGATTTAAATCAACAACAGACTCCTGGTGCATCAATTGCGAATAGAGTGTTTGACACATCAACGTTTTTCCGACACCCGCCTCACCAAGCAACACTCCCATTCCTTCGTTGCGAGAAATGCACCGAAGCAATGCCTCACGTGCAAACTTCACTCGAGGGATAGAAACCGAACGATCAGGAGCCGGAGCCATCGAAAAGGGACGCCTCGACAACCCAAAACCGAAAGACCACTCTAAAGAATATTCGTTCATGGATAATCGATCCTCTAATATTGGTCTGTGTTTAATTTGATTATGCTCCAACGCCCCTCCATAACTAATCGGCAGATTCACATTTCTTGATCTATAAGACGAGCTATATCGATAGAGTTGTTATTTCTTACTTAAATTGTCACCAAATAAAAAACGAGGTTGGAAAAACCAACCTCGTCCGACATCAGACACGAATCGTGTCAAAATTACTCGCGAACTGTTCCATTGAAGTTCACGTTACCATTGAAATTAGTGTCGTAAGCATCCGTCAAATTGGAACGCAACGGCTGAATAAAACCATAACCAGCCGGACGAGCACCAAACGAATGAACACGAGCACTCACCGAATTCGCTCGAGCGCGATCAGCATTGAATTGGATCGAATCCATCGCGGTCGTCACACCCGCATTTACATTGTTGCTATTAGCCACAATGCCAGCATTTTCCATCGTACCAGGAAGCGAACCAACATTGACGGCGTTGCCACTGTTGACGCCAGTCGCCAAAATGCCATTGTTTCGCATCATACTGACGGCCGTCAAACCGGACGCATTACCACGAATCTCATTGGCAGAAATACCGGCGTTTTCGCTATTGTACAAAGCTCTCGCCGCACGCAAACCCGCAGTACCTGTATTCAAACCCGCTCGCAACATTCCGTCGGAAATCTGCAAACCCGCGACACCAGCCGAGCCGTTACGCGAAGCCGCATTACGGACGTCAACCGTCGTGATATTCACACCACCTGTTACCATACCACGCGGACGCAAGCTGGTCACGTTCATTCCCGTATCCCGTGATCCGGCCAAACTCATACCATTCTCTTGGGACGCAGTCAAGCTCATGCCCGTTTCACGCGAACTGGCAATACCGCCATTCACCACCGACGACGCTCGAGCAATCGCATTGACCGGAACCAAACTGTGAGAACCAGCGGCAACCGAATCACTATAGGGACCAACACTATTTTTGAAACGAACAACTGACAATACGTTCTCACCGCGGCCCGACAAACCAATTACCGGAGCGTTGACAACACGAACCGCCGTGTCACCATTTTTCTGGAAGTCAAGATCCACAAAATCTACATTCCCCATGCGGTCTACATCCAAACCGACATCACTCTTACGAATCGTCGTATGTTCAACAATCGCTCGAGTAAAGGGCGCCACCGAAATACCACTATCCTTGTTGTCACTCAACATACACTCACGAACCGTCACTTTGGATCCACCGGACGCACGCACACCAGTGTTGTGACAATCGGCCAACATACAACGTACTAAAACCGGCTGACTCTGGCTGACCATCGCATAAACGCCATTTCTCACTTCCGAGGAAATCGTACAGCCGATGATACGGGCATCACTGTTACGAACGCAAATCGCGGAATCGAAATCGTTCGGCTTCGGACCACGACTACCAAGGCCCTTCACACCTAAGTTACGAATGACAACACCCTTGGAACGGATATCAAACACCGCACCGTTGTCGCACGTAAAGACCGTTCGATCCGAACTCTCACCCACAATCTCGACCGGTCGGTCAATCACAACCGTCGACGGAAGATTACATACACCCTCTGCCACGATAATGCGGCTGTTCGGAAGTGCCTGGCCGATCGCCTTCTGAAGCGATGCGCCTAACGGGAGAACTCGCTGATCTCCATTGCCCATGCGACGAATCGCCGTCGGCGTACAGAACGAGAAATTGGACGAGGTCTCTCCATAGAGAACAACCTGCTGACGCGAAAAATAATTGCGAGCCACCCACGCTTTGGTTCGAGTCTTCGCATGGTAGTACAATTCTTGAATCGAGACATCTCCGTCTCCATTCAAATCCGCGCCACTCGACGGATCCTTCATTCCCTCAAGAAGGAAATTCGCGAATACGCCGTGTGCTAAATTCTCGTCCTCAAACGAAACCTCATTCGCCGATGTGGATGCCAAAATCTGAACACCAAACGGCTTTGTGGTTGCGCCAACATCCAAAAACTCAACACCTTCCGGCAATTTGGTGTTGCGAAGACTTTCACGATTTGTATCCAAAATCAGGACCTTGTATCGCGCTTCGCAGTTCTCCAAACGGCTATAAATATCGGCCAATGGCACCAACGTGTTCACGTCCGAAAGATTTCCATCTCGGGGACATAAATACGGAACCACCGTTCCATTCGCGTCCTTCATTTGGACTCCCGCCCCAAAGTAGCCGACCACCAACAGATCGTCTTTCTCTGGCAACGAAAGAACCAAATCCAAAGCCTTTTCAATATTGCCTTTGGTTGGGTACATGCTCGCTTGATCGCCTTCAGCCACATTGTCCGTGAGCGCGAAAACCTGTTGCTCACTAAAACCGGAAGCTGTAAGTCCTCCCACCAATGCCGTCGCATCCTCCGTGCAATAACGCATCTTAGGACCATTGACGTATTGGTCTACGCCCATCAACACAGCCCACTTCTGAGCTCGCTTGCTCGCGTCGTCCGCACGACGTGACGCCTGTTGAGCGTATACGGATTGCGTGGCAAACATCGCACACACAAACGCCCCAAGCAACCCCGGAATCAGGAATACAGCTGACCTCTTCATAAGAAACCTCCCCCTTATATATTCCGACGCTCCGCAACCCTTTCCTGTTCCCGAAAACAGGTTAGACTGCTAAAAGCTGCCAGACCTCAATCTGTCTCTCGAATCGTACGTTCCGCCGCCAGTCTTCAGGAACGCCAAAACAACGGCGCTATAAGCCTTTGGCTATATGCACGCCCTTTTCATGCTCACTCACTCGCATTATAACCGAAGTCTTTCCAAAAATCAACCATCTAAATTCTCATTTTTGTCGCTAATTCTTGCCGCAACATCGCCACTATGCTCCCTACATCCGTTACAACGAGTACATTAGGATGCTCTTGGGCTCAGGTTTGTCGCTTCGACTTGGAATTGCTTGAATGCATTACTCGGTTTTAGTTGGTCCGCGATGTTACCATAGTTGGACATATCTCTTCATCTTGGGCATAGCGCCACTCTTATGTTCGCCTTGCCCCAAAGAGCGTACTTTTGCCCATCCTCGCTGACGACATTTCTCAAAACACTTACCAAAATGTCTGTTTACCAAAACAGATTTATCTTGACAGAACATCCTATTTTGAAACACTATCCATAATATCCTTTTTACCACTCTTCTGTAGATTGTCAAGTAAATTTTTCAATAAATTCTCCATTCTTTCGTTTGGGCGTCCGTTTCCATCCATCTAATGGGTACCCCCATGATGGTTTGTTTTGTGTTTGGATCAAACGATTTTTTATCCCCATATATCTGCCTCAATTGGGTCCTCATTTTTTTCCTACCATGCCAAAAATGGTGGTGAAGTGGGACGCTTGCGAAAACGGTGGATTGAGGATATCATTAGCGGTTGGAATTGCGTGGGGCCGGAACGGGGTGGGTTTCGTCGTGTCTCGTGACGCAGTGGGTGGACGAAAAACACCGCTGAAGTTTTGGGATGACCGGGCGAAGTTTTCGGAGCCGTTGAATCGTTGGTCAAAATCGAGAGCCGTTTCACTTAAAAGAGGATGTATGATGTCGCCTGTTGAAAAATTGCCTTACAAAGTTGCTGATATGAATCTCGCCGACTGGGGGCGCAAAGAAATTATGCTCGCCGAACAAGAGATGCCGGGTTTGATGGCGTTGCGCCGTAAATATGGTCAGACCAAACCACTGACTGGGGCACATATCGCGGGTTGTTTGCATATGACTATTCAAACGGCCGTGTTGATCGAAACGCTTGTCGAGTTGGGGGCCGATGTCCAGTGGAGCAGCTGCAACAAGTTTTCGACGCAGGATCACGCGGCGGCCGCAATTGCGGCTACGGGAGTGCCGGTGTATGCTTGGAAGGGCGAAACTGACGCCGAGTATGATTGGTGCATCGAACAGACGTTATATTTTAAGGATGGAAAGCCGCTCGATATGATTCTCGATGATGGAGGTGATTTAACGGCGATCGTTCACCAAAAATATCCGGAATTACTGAAGGACATTCGTGGATTGTCGGAAGAAACCACCACGGGAGTCCACCGCTTGTACCAAATGCACGAACGCGGTGAATTGAAGGTGCCGGCCATCAATGTCAACGACTCGGTGACGAAAAGCAAATTTGACAATCTTTACGGCTGTCGCGAATCACTCGCCGACGGGATCAAACGCGCGACCGATATCATGCTTGCTGGAAAAGTCGTGGTCGTCTGCGGTTACGGCGATGTGGGGAAGGGATGTGCCCACTCAATGCGGTCATATGGTGCCCGTGTGCTTATTACCGAAATTGATCCGATCTGTGCGTTGCAAGCGGCCATGGAAGGGTTTGAAGTCGTGACGATGGAAGAGGCCGCCGCGCAGGGAAATATCTTTGTGACGACGACCGGTTGTCGCGATATCGTCATGTTTGATCATATGGCCAAAATGTCGAACGATGCGATCGTCTGCAACATTGGGCATTTCGATTTAGAGATTGACGTGGCGGCGTTGGAAGCGGCGGTCGCGGCGAAAACGGTCCAAAAGAGCAACATTAAACCGCTGGTGGACCGTTATGTCTTCCCGGATGGACACGCGATTATTCTGCTCGCGGAAGGGCGACTCGTGAATTTGGGGTGCGCGACGGGACACCCGTCGTTCGTCATGTCGAATTCGTTCACGAACCAGGTTCTTGCGCAGATCGCTCTTTGGACCGAACCGCAAAATTATCCGCTGGGCGTTTACTGTTTGCCGAAAAAATTGGATGAGGAAGTCGCGCGGCTCCATCTTGAAAAATTGAATGTCCATTTGACTAGGTTGACGGAAGCCCAGGCCAAATATTTGGGGATTCCTATGGAAGGCCCGTTCAAACCGGAGTATTATCGGTATTAGTTTTGGTTGAGGTACTAATGGTCTGTTCCATCGGTAATGATGGGACGCGACCGTTACGAGTGCCCATGTTTATCCACCGGCCTTCCGATAGCCCTCTGGTCTGCTTTACGGACAGTCGGGTTGGGGTAGAATGTGGGGGTTGAAGCTTTCACGAGACCAGCAAAGAACTGGGAGCGGGGGACCGCTTTTTGTGGACCAGTGCCAACTGCGGTAGTGCGAACCGAGACGCAACGCCCTCGCGTTGCCTCCCTTGCCTTGCTGCGCAAGCGGTCGGGTTGGAGATAACAAACACGCAAGTTGAATTTTGTCAATGTCCTAGTTTGGTTGGGATCATCAACATCATAAGCAGGTCATCACAAAGGAGACAAACTATGTTATCCCATCGACGACGTTTTTTGACCCAAACAGCTTGTACTGCGGCGGTGATGGGATTTTCCTCACAATGCCTCCGTGTATTGTCTGCTGAGGGTGATTTCCAATTTGTCGCCAATTACGACGAGTTGAAAGTTCCTGATTATCGCCTGCCCGACCCTTTGGCTTTTGCCGATGGTACGCCAGTCGCCTCGCCGGATGATTGGAGCCGCCGACGTACCGAAATTCTCGAACAGTGCACGCAGCAGATGTACGGTCGAATTCCTGAAGCGATGCAGCGGACGAAAATCCATGCTGAAGTGCTCGAATCGGCGGATGACGCTTTGGCTGGAACCGCTCGAAGACGCCAAGTTCGACTTTATCTGACCGAACGGAATACTCGGCCATATATCGACTTACTGATTTATTTGCCACAGTCTCGACCCTCCGCGACGTTCCTTGGTTTGAATTTTCAGGGGAACGCGAGTACGACGGATGATCCGGCGGTGCTCGTGCCGGAATGGGAAGCGTGGCAGGGTGAAAACGCTCAAAAAGAACGCGGTGTTCAGAAAGACCGTTGGTGTTTCGAAGAAGTCGTTGGAGCGAACTGTGCCTCGGTCACGGCTCACTATTACGACATCGAACCGGATTTCAACGATCCGAATCGCGCACAACGATTGCACGATTGGTTTGTGAGTGATTTGGCTGTTCACGCCGAAGCGTCTGATACCGAAGCGCCCGACGCTGGTGAAACCACGGAGCGTGCGGCGGAAAGTGAAAATGCTGCGCATATGCCATTGGAACTTCCGGAGGATGGCTGTGGAGCGATCGCGGAGTGGGCGTGGGGCTTGTCGCGGATACTCGATTGGTTGGAGACGATTCCCGATATTTTGGACGTCGATCGTGTGATCGTCCATGGTCACTCGCGGCTGGGCAAAACGGCGTTGTGGGCTGGTGCGGTGGATGAACGATTTGCCGGGACGATTAGTAACGATTCCGGGGCCGGCGGCGCGGCGATCAGCCGACGTTGCTTTGGCGAGACGGTGTGGCGCTTAAATACTTCCTTTCCACACTGGTTCTGCCGCAATTTTCGACAGTACAATAATAACGAAAACGGCCTGCCATTCGATCAACATGAGGTGATCGCTCTTTGTGCGCCGCGACCGGTCCTCGTGGCTTCCGCCGAGAAAGACCTGTGGGCCGACCCGCGTGGAGAATTTCTGGCCACCGTTTGGGCGGAACCGGTCTATTTGCTGCTGGGAACGCCAGGAATGGACACGGAACTGACCGAGTTTGGCAAAGATGGTATGCCGCTTTTGCCGCCGCTCGAACAGCCGATTAACCGCTCGGTGGTGAATTATTACATCCGAAAAGGAGTTCACGATGTTACGCTCTACGATTGGCAACAGTGGATTACGTTCGCTTTACGAACATGTTGCCACTGTCGCTAAACCGTGTTGGTGCCGATTGTTGCGGAACTGGAATGAAAAAGTGAAAGACCGGACGATGCGACTCCGGTCTGATTTTTCTCAATCGATGGACACCATCGGCGCCGAGCTCGTGCAAAACACTCGTTCACGATTTGCTTCTAAATGGTTGTGTGCGGGGATGTTATCCCCGTTCTATAGAATTTTGTGTTCACGCCCACGATTTTTCGCGGCAAAATCGCTTTCAGCCAAATTCCAAGCTGTCACATTTGCAAATGGAATGAGTCTATGTCTAATGCTCGTGATGCTTACGGGCTGCGGTTCCGAATCGACACCAGCGGATTCTCCGCCAGCTCCATCGGCTCAGTCGATTCCGTCGTCTTCGTCTTCCGTGCCGGTTGATGGGGCTGATTCCATGCCCCACGCAAATGTTGAGGCAAAAGTTCCGCAGCATACGCAAAAATCTATGGATGGAATGGTGGCGAAAAATGCGGCGAATGGAGAAAATGGCGATTCCGTCGCGTTGACGAGTCATTCAACTGATTTAGCAGAATCGGAAAATCAAACGGTGGTTCAACCGGAAGTGAAAGAGGTCTCTCCATCGCGAACTTCCGAGCCGGCTGCCATTCCGGATCAGGTGCGTGAACGGTTGGAGAAAATGGCTGAGGCGTATGCGAAAACGAACGTATATTCCGATCAGGGAATGATTTACGTTCGTGGACAAAATGAGTCGGATGAACCGATCGATATGGATATTCCATTTGTAACGGTGCTAGAACGTCCGAATCATTTGCGTTTGGAGGCGTATACGACGACCATGATCGCCGACGGTCGTTATTTAGTAGCCTTTATCGACGATTTTCCGAACCAAGTGTTGCGTCGAGCGGCTCCACAGACACTCGCGGTGGGCGATATTTTTGCCGATCCCTTTGTGACGGAATCGTTGAGTCAAGGGGCGATTTTCCGTGGACGGCTCGGATTTACCCAATCGGTCGCGTGGTTGCCGCCGCCGCTCCTTTTGCTGTTGGATGACCAGCCGTTGCGGACTTTACTCGATCAAGCGATCTCTGCGGAAATACTGCCATCGGAAACATATCGAAATGAACAGGTGGAACCCGCTGCTGAATTTTTGTGCGATCGTGTCAAGATTGTTCGTCCAGATGGTGAAATGGTTTTATGGATTGACGCGAAAACGGAGATTCTACGTAAAATGGAATATCCGATCGCGGAATATCCACAGCTCAAAAATTTCTCGATTACGGCGGATTTTCTGTTGGCGGATTTTGCGCAAACCTCGAAAGAAACGGTCTTTGCGTACGAAATTCCTGACACGATTCCGGTTCAGGAACGACTATTGCCACCTCGTGAACCAGCTGTTTCCGTGATCGGAAAACCGGTGCCTGACTTCGTCTTTTCATCGACGACCGCCAGTGCTGATGGCGAAAATGGGGAGAATAGTACTGCCGATCAGACGATGAGCTGGACGCCAAAAAGTTGTGCGGATCGTCCATTACTGCTTGTTTTTTGGGCGACATATGCTCCAGAATCGCTCGATTTGCTGGACGCCTTAGAACCGATCGCGGAAAAATATCGAGATAAAATTCGGATTTTAGCCGTCAATACGGATGCGTCAACGGTGACACAGGCGGCTATTGATGTCAAATGGCGTGCGAAAAACGACACGATGCTGAGTGTTCGCGATACAGCCCAACCGCCAATCGCTGAGCGGTTTGGAATCACGTCTCTTCCCACGACCTATTTCGTGGGGACGGATGGGAATGTTCAGGATTTAATCGTCGCGCTGCCGATTCGAGAAAACACGCCCAAACTTCTGGAAAATGTGGAAAATAAGAAAGATGGCGAATCGAAAGAGGTTGGGGAGGAGTCGGTGATAGATGTGGCGGGATTGGAGTCGCGGATATCGCAAATGCTTGTCGGAAACGGTCTCGCGACGCAGCGACTCACGGAAATCGACGGACGATGGAACGATCTGATGACGAAATTCGAGGTGACTAATACCGAATACCAACAGTGGCTCAAAGCGTGGTTGGTGTATGGTCGTTACCGTTTCGTCGAAAGTTTGCCGTCAAATATGTATGCCGATGCAAGCGAAAATGGAGGAAATCCAAAAATTCTTCCGGCGACTCCTCCGCAGATTTTGAAGCCGCGAACCACAGTCACGATGCCGCAAATCGGTGCTCTAACGACCGTGACGCGAACCGACAGTACGGGGAAGCGAAGCGATACGCTCTATGGGTTGCGAAATTGGGCGAATTTTGTCGAATTTGACGCGAGTGCGGCGGTTGTTCGAGAAGTTCCGATCGGTAAAACAAGCCAAGATATCCTATCCTCTTTGCGATTTGCAAAAGATGAGAAAAATGGAGAATGGTGGGTAGCGTTTGGTTCGATGGCTCCTCGGATTTACTGTTTTGATACGACGGGAGCGATTCGATGGACGTACCCCGAAAAAATTCCGAATTTAGCTACCGCGAAAGGGGTGGTCGATGTCGAAATCGTGGATGTAGACGGCGATGGAACGCCGGAAATCGTCGTCGGTTTATCCGGCTCAGGGTTGCGCGAAGAGGACGTGGAAGGTGGAATTCTCTGTCTCGATTCGACCGGTAAACAAAAATGGTGGAATCCGCAAGTTCTTCCCGCTCAAAAGTTTACGATGATTCCAGAATCTGGCATCGTTTCTGAAACCGGAGATACATCGGAGGCAAAAAACAATGTGGATGAGACGAAAAATGAGTTGCTCGTAGTTCCTTCGCAAAATGGAACCTTGGTTCTATTGGATCCGAAAACTGGTCAGGAACGACGTCGATTAGAACCAGAAGATTCCTCTCAATGGGTGCCATGGGTCACTTCGGCGAAATCCATTCCAAACGCCAATCCCGATGACAAGACTGCCGCCGATTCCGATGCGTCTAATGAAATTGGAAAGAACACGTCCTTTGCGGGGGTGCGTTTCAACCAATTAGGGGGTGATTGGAGCGTGGTCGCGTTCGGTCGTGATGGCCAGCCGCTTTGGACGACGCCGATCGGGTCGGGCAATTACGCATTGCCGGTCGAACAGCTTTCTTCGGCAAACTTTGCGGCGTCACCCCAATCCATTTCGGGAAATGGTTGGTTGGTTCCCGGACCAGACGGCACTTTTTCGATTCTCTCGTCCGAAGGTGCGATGTTGGAACACTTTGCGACGGGTAAATCGCTTACCGGCGTAGCGGTGGTGCAACAGATGGATGGTGAGACGGTGACCGACCGTGTCGTGCTAAGCGATGCCGATGGTTTAACGATATTCGATGTGCCATAACTTGTGAATATGAAAGGTTTTACGATATGGGGCTGATTACTCCGCGTACGCTGAAAGGGTTTCGTGATTATCTGCCTGAAGTGATGATTCCACGCGAAAGATTGATGGAAACTGCCCGTAAGGTTTATCGATCTTATGGATTTTCACCCATTGATACACCCGCTTTAGAGTATTTAGAAATATTGCAGGGCAAGGGAAGTGACGAAACGGACAAACAGCTTTACAAATTCGAGGACCACGGTGGACGCAGCGTCGGAATGCGTTTCGATCTGACCGTACCGCTCGCTCGTTTTACCGCTCAGCATGTGGCCGAATTGCCGCTTCCATTCAAACGTTATCATATCGCAACGGTGTGGCGTGGAGAGAATACGCAGCGTGGGCGGTATAGGGAATTTATGCAGTGCGATTTTGACACGATTGGAACGTTGGCGGTCGGAGCGGATATCGAAACAGGTCTCGTGATTCATGATCTCATGCGGGCGATCGGTTTTATGAAGTTCCACATGCACATCAATAATCGGATGGTTTTGAACGGATTTCTCGATAAATGGGGAATTCGTGACCGAAGTGTACCAGTTCTGCGGGCTTTGGATAAGTTGGCGAAAATAGGTCCCGAAAAGGTAATCGTGGAGATGGTGGAAGCGGCACAAATTACGCCGGAGCAGGCGGAAGCGGTGCTGGATTTTGCGGCGGTTTCCGGGCCAGCGGATCAGGTGTTGGCCAAACTTCCGGCTAAGGTGGCGGGCAGCGAGCAAGGGGAAGCTGGCGTTCAACGGTTGGCCGAGCTGGTGGCCGGAATGCGCGCCGCGGGGGTTGCCGAGGAGGTTTTGGAACTGGATGTTTCGATCGCGCGTGGTCTCGATTATTATACCGGAGTCATTTTTGAAACGACGCTGGATGAGTTGCCAGGACTCGGAAGTGTTTGTAGCGGCGGACGTTACGATAATTTAGCTGGACTATTCACGACGCAGCAGCTTCCGGGAATAGGAGCTTCGCTCGGACTGGATCGCTTGCTGGCGGGGATGGAAGAACTCGGATTGACCGAAAAAACGGCCACAACGGCTCCGGTATTCATTCCCTTTTTTGAGAAAGATCGACAGGCGGACTATCTTCGGTTGGCGGCCGCTTTACGCCTGATGGGCATCGGTTGCGAATTGTACCCAGAACCGAAAAAGCTGAGTGTGCAACTGAAATACGCCGACCGCCGAGGATTTCGCGCGGCGATCATCGCGGGCGGAAATGAGTTCGATGGAAAGTTCGTTCAACTTAAAAATCTGACCAGCGGTGAAAAATCAGAAGTGCCTATCGACGAGGGGCTTACGTCGCTCATGGCCGTGCTTCGAACGATTCTGGTCCCGTAATTGACGAGTGGTGGACGGGGATGCGTCACGCTGGACATCGGGCATTCATTCGGTACGGAACCGTGGCTCAAACGGTGTTCGGTCGGGAGTCCGTACCCATCGCGTGCGTCTGCTCGTCGGACATTTGGCGAAAACGTTCACGAATGAGCGATAATTTACGTAGTACCGTCGCTGGGACTACGCCCAGTTGTTCGGCTATTTCCTTTGGCGTTGAGCCTTCCAGTGTGAGAAGCAGGATCCGTTCCAATTGCGGATCGTCCAAACGTTTGATGAATTGACTCGTCGTGTCGTGCAGTATGGCGATGAGATCGGGGGGCGGTTGATGGCTGGTGATTTCCTGGAACGGCATCGAGACGCCGGAAGTATTGGGCGATGGGGCGAAGACCGATTCGCCACGCTGACGACCGCCGCCGCGTTTGGCCGAAAACTCACGTCGGCGTTGGGCGGTGATTTTGCGTGAGGTAATCGTGAGCAGGAGTTTCCAAATCGCCTGTGCATCTTGCAACTTGGCGAATTGTCCATTTTGAATGCCCCGTAGGACGCTGTTCATCGCGGAAAGGGCGACGTCCTCTTCGTCCACAGCACGGCGCGGCAGTGTTTCGAACTTCTTTTTCGCCATCTGGATGAGCCGTTCGAAATATCGATCCCAAAAGAGTGTCGCCGCTGTTTCGTCGCCAGAGGCAAGGCGTTCGAGCCAGGTAGTAAATTCTGCTTCTGTGTCCATCGGAACATTCCTTGTCATGGGACTGGATGGGTACTCATTTCTATTACTCAATGTGCTACTCTACCCTGACCGGCGAATTCGCACTTTTTACCAGGGCGTGTTCACATATAATCACATAGTAAAAAACCGATAGCCAAGAATGAAATAACTGCGATCGGGGCGGCCTGTGTCGGTTGATATTGAAAAGCTTGGGGCTCACGCAAGCGTCGTACCATGTTGGCCTGCGTTGCAGCTTGTGCGTCCAGTAAAAAGTTTTGGAAGGGGAGTTCGGGGGGAAATTTTTTGCAAAAAGTTTCCCCCCCTTGATTTGTCGCTTCAAAAAAAGTTTTACGAAAAAAGCATTTTCGCGGAAAATACGCAAACTTTTTATCTGACGCTGGCACTTTTTACCTGACGCTGGTACAGTCAGCTACTCCGATTGAGGTGACAAATTATGTGAACACCCCTGGACAGAGGTGATTCCAACTGGGTGAGTATGTATGATGGTCCGTTCGGACGGCCGCCCACAGGATGGAGCGGTCCGTGATCGTGAGCCGCGAGTGGCAGCTGAAGATGTGCAAAAACATATATGCAAAACCGCTGAAAACGCCACTCGAACGGTATTTTCAACGGAATGCTTTTTTCTCATACCCCAATGGTGATCACACCCCTGGGCAATTACAGATCACGTACGCGCAGATTGCGGAATTCAACTTTATCGTTGTGACCGCAGAATCCGATGCGACCAGTCGTGTTATTGAGTCCTGGGTGATGACCGCCCTCATTCGGGCTGTCTATTGTCGGTTGATCAGCGGTCGGCAATTTCCCCTCGATCACCTTCTGACCATTAACAGTCACTCGCACATAACGACCGCACAGTACGATCTCTTCTGTGTTCCATTCGCCAACCTTCACAACGTTTGGCTTACCAGGAATCACACCGTAGATTGACGCATGGACCTGCCACGGTTGGAGATCGTATTTGCCATCGTTCGCCTTACGGAAACCAACGTCATCAAGAACCTGACATTCCATTCCGCTGTACGCCGGATTTCCGGTCGCCGGTGAACGCAACGCGATACCATTGTTACAGCCCTCTTCCAAACGGAACTCGAAACGGAAAACGAAATCCGCATGATCTTTATCCGTTACGAGCAGACCGCCTTTACCCGGCATACAAACGATCGCACCGTCCTGTACGGCGTAACCATCCACACTGCCTTCCCAACCGGTCAGCGTTGTACCGTCGAAAAGCGAAACAAAACCTTCCACCTGTTCCTCTTCCGAGACCACATTCTCCGCAGCCTGAGCCACACCCATCATCAATGCCAACGCGGCAATCAGTCCCATCATTCCAAAACGCATAGAAAAACTCCTCCAATTTTACGATCGCGCGACGAATAAAAGAACGTCTTGTGAAATGCGACATTCTCATCCATACACACATCCACTTGTTTTCATCCGTCAATTTTTTAATTTTTATCCATTAAAACGCGAAAATGCTACATCCTAGCGGCAGATACCCCACGGTCTGGAGAGAAAAGCAACTAACGCGAATGTATCACTTTGCATCCGCCCTATCGTAACACAAATGAAAAATGGATTCCACCAACTTTTAATTATTTTACCGAAATATTTTGCGATCTTACTGGCTCATTTTTCGAGTTTGCGCCATAATATCGTGGGGTTGAAACGTTCGGTTGCCAATCCCTCTTCGGATGCCGACCGACTTCGATCGGCTAAGTCGGTCGAACTATCGTTTTACGCGAAGAGTTTGACCACTTTTTCGAGTAATTCGGGAATCGGCAACGATTGCGGACAGTGTTTGGCACAGGCGCCGCACTGAATGCAGGAGGATGCCTGTTGCGCACTGGGCAGCAGATGGTATAAATTGTGGTTGAGAACCAAATTGCTGCCACCGAACGTTTGTGCGTTGTTGTACATCTCGAAATTATCGGGAATTGCGACACCCTGCGGACAATTCGGAATACAATATCGGCATTTGGTACACGGAATGGGCGAAAGTTTCTCATACGTTTGTTGGACCGCGGCGATCAACTCGTAATCCGACGGCGTCAACTTGCCCTCGCCAGCCATATCGGCGAGCCGCAAATTTTGTTCGAGCTGTTCCGTGGTGTTCATACCGCTTAACAGCAGTGAAATACCTTGTTTTTCCCATAGCCAGAGAAGAGCAATTTCGACCGGATCACGTCCCGCCTCGGCATACAGTTTGGCAATTGGTTCGGGCGGCGCGGCCAAGGTGCCGCCCAGTAACGGTTCCATCACGATCACGTCCAGCCCTTGATGATGCAGAAATTCCACGCCACGGGTTCCCGCTTGGGTATGCTCATTGACGAGATTGTACTGCACTTGGCAAAACGACCAATCTCGCGCATGGACGATCTCTTCCAACATTTCAAAACTATCATGGAATGAAAAACCTAACTCGCCGACTTTACCTGATTTTACCACGCGATCGCACCATTCGAGGAGTCCGAGTTGGAGCAGACGATTCCATTCCGGACGTTGGAGGCAGTGGAGCAGATAGAAATCAATCTGTTCGGTACGCAGATTCCGTAACTGTTCGTCGAGTAATTGGTCGAAATCACTTGGTTTTTGGACATTCCAGATGGGTAATTTCGTCGCCACATATGTCTGATGACGGTAATTGCCTTGCGACAATGCCTCGGCCACGAGCTGTTCCGAATGTCCGCCATGGTAGACGTATGCCGTGTCAATGTAATTGATCCCGGCATCAATCGCCCGATGGAGCAATTGAATGGTGGGTTCCCTTTGAATTTCCGCGTCATTTCCATTGTGTACGGGAAATCGCATGGCTCCAAAACCGAGTACGGAAACTTTACGTTTTTGTTTGCCGAGTGTTCGATATTTCATATTTACTCCTTTTTTTGCCGACGCCGCCGATCTGTCGTAATGGGATTCTATGGCTTTCCGGCAGTAGCGATTTAGGAAAGCCGAGGCCGTTTGGGGCGATCTCACGCAAATGAGACCGTATGACTCTAGAATTTCATTTATTATATCCATTTCCGACACCACTTTGCAGCACCAAAGTCAAGTAAAAAACACCGTGCGGCCCGATTATCGGTGGACCCTTGACGAATATGTCATTTAGAGGAAAATAGGGAGGTTGTCTTGTATACAGAGGAATAGACACTAGAGAGAACTCCGATGAGTGACCATGTAAATCCGGCAAATTCCGAACCGAACGCGAATGAAGCATCAGCGGTTCCTTCCGACGAAGCTCGTAGGCCCTTGGATCCGGCTCTCGATCCCAAAGCGATCAAGGAACGGAAAAAGGCGGAGAAAGCGGAACGTGCTGCGCGTGCGAAAGCGAAAGCTGCTGCCGCGGAAACGCCTTTGGAAAATGTTGCGCCGGTAAATACAAACGCGGAATCGCTTAGTAGTGGCGAAATGCTCGAAGCGGCTCGTCGTGAGAAAATGCGTAAAATCCGCGAACTCGGATTTGATCCGTGGGGACAACGTTTTGACGGTCATCTAGCGATTGGCAAAATTCGTGAAATGGAATCGCAAATTCAAGTGACTCCACCGCCTGCCGATCAGTTAGACGTGCATCCGCAACAGACCGGTCCGATTGTACGCGCCGCCGGTCGCATTCTTCTCCAACGGAAAGCGGGAAAGCTGATTTTCCTCACGGTTCAGGATTGGACCGGTAAAATTCAGATTTTACTCGGTAAAAATCAGATCGGCGACGAAAATTGGGAATTGGCCAATTGCCTCGATTTGGGCGACATCGTCGGCGTGGATGGCGAGCTGAAACACACGCAAAAGGGCGAACTTTCGATCTTTGCCGCAAAGCTCTACTTCCTGAGTAAATCCATCGAAACGCCGCCCGCCAAACATCAGGGACTGGTGGACTTGGAGTTGCGGCAACGTATGCGTTATGTCGATTTGATCCATACCGACGGGGTTTTGGAACGCTTTTTGCGGCGTACAAAAATCATCCATTCAATTCGGAATACTCTCGCGGGTGAAGGGTTTGTGGAAGTCGAAGGTCCAACGCTCCATCCGATCGCGGGCGGTGCGGCGGCACGGCCTTTTATCACGCATCATAACGCCCTTGATATCCAACTGTATTTGCGAATTGCCCTCGAACTACACCTCAAACGGTTGCTCGTCGGTGGGATGGAACGGGTCTATGAACTCGGACGTGTCTATCGAAACGAAGGAATTGATCCGAAACATAATCCCGAATTCACGATGATGGAGTTGTACCAAGCGTATGGAAATTATCGCTCGATGATGGATATTTCGGAAAAAGTCATCTGCAACGCAATCCGCGACACTTATGGCCCGGAATATGGTTATAAGCTGAAATGGGGCGACAAAGAGATTGACTTTACGCCGCCGTTTGAACGCAAAACATATGACGAATTACTGGCGAAATATACGGGTGTCGATCCGGCTGACGCCGCCGCGGTCGTGGCGTATGCCAAAACGCTCGGCATTGTGACCGAGGGCGTCCATCCCGATGTGGTCAAGAACGAGGTTTTCGAGGCAAAAGTTGAGGATCATCTGACCGGACCGATTTTCGTGTATAATTATCCCGCGAGTATCTGCCCGTTGACCAAACGTAAAGCCGACCAGCCGGAGATTGCCGAACGTTTCGAGATGTTTGTTCATGGGATGGAACTGGCCAACGCCTACACTGAGTTGAACGATCCGGACCTTCAAGAACAACTGTTTACCAAACAACTGGAAGGTCAAAAGGAAGAAGATTCGATGGCCAAAATGGACACCGACTTCGTGCGTGCGCTGCGTTACGGGATGCCGCCAGCCGGTGGCTTGGGGATCGGAATTGACCGGCTGATTATGTTGCTGACCGATGCCACCTCCATTCGTGACGTGATTCTCTTCCCGCTGTTGCGACCGGAATGAGTATTTGTCGAACGTTGGTTCCATCCGTTTTGCCTGTGCCCACGGTGTTTTTTTCATCTTTTGGTGTTTCCGTTGCCCGAATCGTATTCATCCATTCGGATGGGTACGCGTTCGCGTGTTCATTTTGAAGCGGAATCGGTGAATATGGAATTGATCCATAGGGATGTCGAGTTCTCCCAATATGCCGGATAACATATCAGATAGAATGGAATTTTGTTTATGCAATCGAAATATGATGTAGTGGTTATTGGTTCAGGACTCGGAGGTTTGACGACGGCGAATGTGTTGGCCCGGAACGGTCGTTCGGTGCTGCTTGTGGAACAGCATCGGCAGTTGGGTGGGCTGGCGACGTGGTTTCGGCGTCCGAAAGGGCATATTTTTGACGTGTCCCTCCACGGTTTTCCCGTAGGGATGATCAAAAGCTGCCGACGGTTTTGGAATGCGGAAATTGCCGATAGTATCGTTCAATTGCGACACATTCGTTTTGATAATCCCGATTTTTCGCTCGAAACGACTTTCGATCGCGTTGATTTTACTCGCATTTTGACGGAACGTTTTGGAATCGCGCAAGCGACCATTGATGATTTCTTCAATATGGCTCGAAGCATGACCGCGCAGAACGATGGTCATTTGACGACGCGTGAACTTTTTGAGCGATTTTTCCCAGGCCGAACCGATGTGGTGCGTCTATTGATGGAACCGATTACCTATGCCAACGGTTCGACGCTTGATGATCCCGCGTTGACATATGGGATTGTCTTTTCGAACTTTATGTCAAAAGGTGTCTATACGTTCGAAGGCGGAACGGATCGGTTGATCGCCATGATGGAGGCGGAGCTACGGAAGAATGGCGTCGAAATTGTTACCAGTACCGATGCGACGCGTATCGAGGTGGAACACGGTCGCGTGAGTGGAGTGACATTTGCGGACAGTGCGTTACCGGGGTGTGGGCATAGTCCGCTTGCTGGGCAAACGGTTGTGTGTCGTGCGGTTGTTTCGAATGGAAATTTGCTTTCGACTATTCTGGAAATGGTCGATGCGAAATACTGGGATCGCGAGTTTCTCGAACAGGCCAAAGCGGTCCGGATCAACAATTCGAGTACACAGGTGTATATCGGTTTTCGTCCGGAATATCTTGCTGATGAATCGAATGGCGATCTGCTCTTTACGTCGGTCGCTCCGGAGTTTGACGCGAAATTACTGCTCAGTCGTCAGATCACCAGCCGTACGTTTTCATTTTATTATCCGAAAACACGGCCGCAATTGGCGCCGCGTTGCAGCGTGGTAGCGAGTACGAACGCCAACTTTTGCGATTGGAGCACGCTAACGCCGGAGGCATATGAGGCGTCGAAGCGGGAGTTAATTGAAGAGACGATTGCTCATTTGGAGAAATATATTTCCGATGCGCGGGAGCAAATCGACTGGACGGAGGCGGCGACTCCGCGGACCTTTGCGCGTTACACGAAACATCGTGGCGGTGCGAGCTTTGGTACGAAGTATGAGGGGTTGGCGATTAGTCGTGCGCTGCCGGAACAGATTCCGGGACTCTATCATGCCGGAAGCGTCGGTATCATTATGTCGGGTTGGTTAGGTGCTGTGAATTATGGTGTCATCGTTGCGAATGATGTCGATGCCGTGTTATAATCGGCCATGTTATCTTGGATGATACGTTCTTCAAAATAAACGGCGAGCACGTTCCGACCGGTTTTTGTGTGTGGGAAAAAACGGTTGGAGTGGTGATCGCGAGGTTTTTCATTGGATCAGTGGGATCGTTCTCGTTAGCTCGAAAGGAGTTTTCCGATGGGTTTGGCTTACTTTATGCGCAGATGGAAAGTGCGTGGGATGCGGTCGGCGTTTGGGAACCAATGGACATGGATTGGGATGGTGGGAATTGTGGGACTGGGCATCGCGGCGGTATCGTCGGCAGTTTGGGCGGATGGAACGTCCGCACCGCTCGCGAAGCCAACAAATGCGGAGTCCACTCCGACGGCGACGCCGTATCCGGCTTCTTCTTATGGTGTTTGTTCACATATTGGTGGCGGTGAGGAGTATCAGCAGATACCAAAAAATTTGGAACGTATGCGAGAGGCCGGTATCCGTTGGGTGCGAGCCGATTTTTCGTGGAGCGGCGTTGAAGGCCCTCAGGGCAACTGGCATTTTGACCATTTGGACCGCGCGGTGGACGAAGCGTTGGCTTCGGGCGTCACGATTTTGCCGATTCTCGATTACGATGTGGCGTGGGCACGACCGGCGTGGAAGAATCTTGATGCGTGGCGCGATTACGTGACACGGACCGTGACGCGATACAAAGATCGGCTACGCTATTGGGAAGTCTGGAATGAACCGAATCTTAAAGGGTTTTGGCAAGATGATCCGAGTGGCGCGAATTACGCGATTTTACTGAAAGAAACGTATAAAATCATTAAGGAAATTGATCCCGAACTGGTTGTTGTGTATGGAGGTTTGGCCGGGGTTCCGATGGGATATTTTGAAGATTCGCTCAAAGCGGGAGCAGGCGAGGCGTTCGACGTGATGAATATCCATCCCTACCGTGGTGGGATGATGTCAATGCCGCTCACGAACCAATTTGTAAACGAATTGTGCGAAGTGAAATCGTTGATGGCGAAATATGGGGTTGGCGACAAACCGCTTTGGATTACGGAGATTGGGTGGGCGACGCCGCCGACCTTTGGCGAAGCGGACCATCGGCTCGTGAGCGGCGCGATGCGAGTATTGTGGCCCGATGGAATGAAAGGGACCTGTGCCGTATTGGTGGATGACCGATATGAACCATCAAGTTATTATAGTGTGGACACGATGCGGAAAATGCTGCCGCCGGAGACCCCAGTGGAAGCGGTGACGCTCGATCAACTAGACGGTATTGATCCGCAAAAATACGCGGCGTTACTATTGCCGCCTGGTGAGAAATTTCCGACGCCTTATTTCGATTCGCTCGAAAATTATGTGAAACATGGCGGAACACTCTTCTTGATGGGTGGTGTACCGCTGTATTATGAAATGCAGTGGGATGGCGAAGGCGCACAGCGAAAATTATCCAAACAGTCGAATGCGTCAGACGCGTTTCGTGATCGCTTGCGGATCGGTTGGCAGGCGTGGTGGACGGTGAAAGGGGTGCCTGAAACGACGGCGGTGCGTGTGGCGAATGACGAGCTGGTTCAACGAGCCTTTGCTGGCTACATGCCTGTGATGCCTGGGACACGATTTTTGACCGATGCAAAGTTACAAGCGGGCGATCGTATGATTCCGTTGCTGTTGGGCGAGGGAAAGGAGACGGCGGCGGGTGGACATGAAGGTCGCAATTTTTCCGCTCCATGCGCGGTAATTTACGATTTTGGTAGCGACTTTACGGGTAATTTGGTCGTCAGCACGGTCCAAGGTGACTATCTCGGTCAAAATATTTCGACCGTTGAGGATCAAGCGGTGTTTCTGCCGCAAGCGATTTTGACGGCGTTTGCAGGTGGTGTCGAGAAATATTTTTGGTATGAATTTCAAGCGATGGAACGCGATGATGTGGACAAAGAGCATCATTTCGGCATCGTCCACCAGGATCTGACGCCCAAGCCGGCGTGGCAAGCCTACCAAACGCTCACACGAGCGTTTCCGGAAGGTTCGCAAATGGATGATTCGATGAAACCCACGGATATTCCACAGATTTGGAACCGTTTAGACTTTTGTATCGTAGGTGGTAAGCGACCGGACGGCCAAAAAGTCGCTGCTCTGTGGGTGCCCAGCGGCACGAAAACGGCTATGGTGACTGGTTCGGTAAATGGGGCGTTCGATTATCTTGGAAAACCCTTGTCCGCGGGGAAAAATCCAAGCTATACGCTTTCCGCACAGATGATTTATATCCTAACGACAGACGAAAATCTCAGTATTGACGTCCATGATTGAACCTTCGTGGCTCATTTCGATGGGTGGACGTGGCTTTTTACCAAACCATGGTGTTCCCAACCCGGTAAAGGGACTCTCCTAGTCCGCCTTGCGACAGCCGGGTTGGGGTCGCACATTGAACGGTAGATTCGACAAATGAGGGCCGCCTACTTCAACGGAAGGAGAAATGATGAGGGACGATACGACCGACGCGGTGACACAACCCGTTCGACGGTGGTATACCCAAAAGCGGTTTATCCTTCTGCTGACGGCCATCGTGGTATGCTTGCTCATGGAGGTCGGTCTTTGTGTAATTCCAATGCCGCTGCAAGTTTCGAAAGAGATATGCGGTTTGGATTCGCCGCTTCCGCCGGACGGTACGCCCGATTATTACGCCGCTATCGTTCAACAGTCCGTTTTTCCCAGTGGATTGGCTTGCCGCACCAGCTCTGTGAGTTCTGGCGATGCTGTTGACAATGTGATGGCCCGTGATCAGAACGGATTTCGGGATTTTTTGGCGGCGCTCGGACCGGGTTGCTGGTCCCGGATCCGGTCCATGCGCTCCAAGCGGGTGGCTGGGGAGTACCTTGGAACGAATTTGCGACCGATCCATGCACGAAATCGTATTGCGACACGTATTGGCGACCGGCGTGTGAACGGCTCGGTCTTGATCCCGATGTCGAAACGCGACTATATGCGTATCAATCGTTTGAACCGTCATGTGTGTTTGTGAATGATTCGAAATCCTCGGGGCATTCGCTTCGGATGAGTGGGTCGATATCGGGCCCGATTTATCCGTTGGGACATATCAGCCGGGAAGAAGGGTATGGCGTCGAGAGAATTTGCCGAAAACAGCGGAGTGGCTTGATGCGAATGGCGAGGTTCTTGATCTGTTGGGCGAGGCGGTACGTAAGCCGCTATTCACGATTCCGTGTTTACGTCGTACGACCTACGAAATGGGTTCGCCTGAATCGGTCGCGGCTTTTCAGTTCGAATCGAAGCGGGACAGGTTTCCGGACGCATCATGGAGTTTTTACCACGAAAGGCTTGCGGTTCAGCGGTTGCACGAGATTGTACGAGGTGAATTGCAAGTTCGAATTCTCTTGCGAATCGGTGAACGTCAGGATGACGCGGCTCTCTTTGATCTTGAAACGATGATGCGACTCGCCAAACATCTGCAACGTTCACCCGATCTTTATACGGCTCTGCTCGGTATCTCCACGGGAGCGATGGCCTCTGGAATTGTGAGTCAGTGGTTAGAACAACCCGATCTAACGGACGAAACGTTGGCAAAAATCCAGAATATGTTTGCCTCGTTGCCACCGTTACCGCAGTCCGAGTTATCTCGGCAAGTTCACTGGTACTACCGGTATAGTTTTCTCTTACGTTGGCCTAGTATACAGAATCGCCGACATGCAATGGTGGAGCGGAAGTTCCTTGAAGAATGTCCATCATTGCCAATTCAAACGGGAAATGCGACTCCTCCAATCGAAGATCGGGTCAACAGACGGTTGTTGCAAAATCTACCGATGGATCGCAATATCGCTGGATGTGAGATGACGCGGCTACGAGCCATCAATGGCGCGATGTGCGACGAAACGGATCCTGTACGATATCGGGCATTAGACGAACAGTGGCATCTGGAAACGGACTCAGCGTTTTGTGACTTTTCCCACTTCTACTTTAGGCCGATTTCTTTCGATACGTAAACGCTCCCAAATATTTGGTCAACTTGTCGCTCGCGATTGTGGAGAGGGGAATTGTGTGTTGGCGCGAACGACACGACAAGGTCATTGTCGGTGGCGATTGACCGGAATCGCCATTGCGCTCGAACGTTATCGACTCGCTCATGGCACCTATCCCGAAACGCTCGAATCGCTCGTTGCCGAAAAACTGATTGCGGAGGCATGGAAGATCGACCCATGTACCGGTATGGATGGTTTCGCCAATATTGACTATCGATGGGAACCGTACCAATCGATTTACCACGATTCGCTTCCGCCGTGGCCATACACGTTAATCTGTTTCGGTTGCGACGGTCGGAAAGATTCTACGCATGATTCGCGGCGGCTTCACGAAACACCGGACGATCAAATTTTTCCAAAGCAATAACTCCGAATATTTGGTGGCAGATTCGACCCGATTGCCGGAGGGTGGGATGCCCGCCGTGACGGGCGTGACCACCTAACCAGTGGTGCCGCTTACCGCTTATCAATGTCGGAGCGTGCGTGTTCGGTAGAGAATTTCAAAACAGTAATCGACGCAGTGTCCAGTCGGTTCCGAGTAGTACGGTCACCAGCAGTAGCCAAATCCAGTGGTCCCACAGCGTAGTCGGACGTTCGACCGTAATTTGAGTTTTACCCGACAATTCCGCGATTCGTTCGCGCAGTCGTTGGACTATTTCCTCTGGTAACACACGTCGTCCGCCAGTTACCGCCGCAACTTGTTCGAGCAGCATGGGATCGGCCACAGGATATTCCATTTCGTAATCGCGGAATTGACTGGCCACCCAAGTGATCGCTTCACCAATCGGTTTATCGTCGGCTAGACCACGTACTTCGATCCGATATTCACCATCCGGCAGTGTATCGGGCAACATACCGCTCCAACTCGGATGTTTTGCCGCTTTCGCTCGTTCAGAAGCCGACGCTCCCGCCGAGTTCGTGTTGTCCGAACGCTTCGCACTTTCTGGTGTCGCCTCGTTGTCCATTTGGGGGATGGCGTCTACTTCTTCGGAACCGTTCGCTCCAGAGTTCGTGTTTGGTACGGCGTTTGCCGATTCGGTTGTGTCGTCTCGCACCATCGCGATTTCCGTTCGAGAACCGTCCGGAGCAACGAGTTCCGCTTGGATTGTCCAACGGGTCGTCGCCGGAAAATCTTCATTGGGCACAATTTGAACGAAAATTGGCGATTCGCTACCACGCATGAGTTGGCGTCGAGGAACTCGTAATCGTACTGGATTGGCGGAGTAGCCCGAGGTACCCGCGAGCCACAAAATCGACTGCCGCCAAAAACGTGTGTGTGCCGACTCCGCGCCTTCCATCGCCCAATGCCACGTCGAATCGCCAGCAAACGCCCAGACCCGACCACGGCCGTAGTTCTGCACGGCCAGCAATGGATCGCCTTTGGTTGATTCGAGAATCCGCTGAGCCGCAGGTTTTAGCGTTGCCGTCGTCCAACGATTCGCTCCGTCCAATGGAGGTAATTTCGACCAAGTCGCCACGCTTTGCCGCGATAACGCCGCCGCATCCTCCGCTCTGTCATTTGCCAAAGGATTCTCACTATTTTTCTCATCGTTCCCATTTTGAATTTCGTTGGCGTCGTTCCCATTCGTGGACGTTGTATCGGTTGTGGAATTAGCCGAGTCAGCCGCATCTGCCGGGTTGGCTGTAAGTGGTCCGATCAGCACGGAGGGA
>JAQVKF010000030.1 GCA_028694795.1 Thermoguttaceae bacterium
CGGACGGTGGTCGAGAAGTTCGTGGTTCCGCACGGTCACGTTCGGGCGTAGAAGATCAAGCGACGCATGGGCGGTCGAAATCGGGGTCGAAATCAGCCCGATGGGGGACTTCTTCGAAGTCTTTAGACATATCGGCGACGGGCTCTTCCGTGGCAGAGCCACCAGTTGCGTTGCCGCCGCCGACCCGATCGACCAAATCGTCGCGATCATCTGGTGGGACTTCAGTCAAACCGGTTGTGAAAGCGGCTAATCGTCCGGAGCCAGAGTGGTCCGAGGAAGAACTTTCCGATTTGCGTGACGATAATGTTCGGCAGGCTTCCGAGCACGAAACGCCATTGGAATCGTTTGGCGAGATGCACTTTTCTGAACCGATGATGCGAGCGTTGGCCGCGGCCGGATATTCGCAACCGACTCCGATTCAGGCGGGTCTGATTCCGCTGGCATTGGAAGGCGAAGACCTGATGGGGCAGGCTCAAACCGGTACGGGGAAGACGGCGGCGTTTGCGATTCCGATTTTGGAAAAGACGGAATTACGACGTACCGATCGCCAACCGGTCGCGCTGGTGCTTTGCCCGACACGTGAATTGGCGGTACAGACACGTGACGAGTTTGTGAAATTGTCCGGTCCACGTTCGGTTCGAGTGGTCGCCCTGTATGGTGGAAAACCAATTAAAAAACAAGCCGACCAGTTACATGATGGGGCGGATGTCATCGTGGGTACGCCCGGTCGTATTCTTGACCATTTGAACCGTCGCACATTGACCTTTGCCTCGGTTCGAATCGTGGTGTTGGATGAGGCGGACCGTATGTTGGATATCGGTTTTCGACCGGATATCGAAAAAATTTTGCGTCGTTGTCCGGAATCCCGACAGACACTGTTGCTCTCTGCGACGCTTCCATTACCGGTGAAACGCTTGGCGGAACGTTATATGCGTGATCCTGAAGTGGTCGATTTTTCGCCGAAAGATATCGCCGCCCAAACGATCGAACAGTTTTATTTCCCCGTGTTCCAGGAGGAAAAATACCCTCTGTTAGTCTCGCTCTTACAACGAGAACAACCGACACAGGCGATCGTTTTCTGCCGGACGCGACGCGGAACGGAGAAAATCGGTCACGCTTTGCAAAAGATTTTTGACCATTGTGAACCGATCCACGGCGATCTTGCTCAATCGCAGCGTGACCGTGTGATGCGGGCGTTCCGCGCGGGCGAAGTCCAGATTCTGGTGGCGACTGATGTGGTGGGCCGTGGTATTGATGTGAGTGGTATTTCACACATTATTAATTACGACATTCCACAGTTTTGTGACGATTATGTGCACCGTGTCGGACGCGCGGGACGTATGGGGCGTGAGGGAATCGCGTTTACGCTGGTGACCCCGGAAGAAGGGATTGAACTTACTCGGATTGAAATGCGGATCAACAAATTGCTGGCAAAGCGGGATCCCGCCGATTATATCACGCGCAAACCGCATCAAGAACGCGGCGATTGGGTACGCAGCAGTGGTAATGCTTCGGAAAATGGGGTGAATACGGCGACCGATCCGGAAGCCGCGGTTGAGCCATCGAAGCCGAAAGCTGTTTTTGGACGCCCGAAGCGTCGGGTCAAACGAACACTGTAGTTTATGCGTTCAATGGGAACATAAGAATATATCTTGCTTGGAATATACTAAGACAATTTGGCCTGGCACCGTTTGTGTGTATGAAAAAACCTCCCGTGTGGGAGGTTTTTCGGTCCGGTGTCTATGTCTATAATATCTCGTTGCTGAATGACTGTTGGCGTGTCCAAATCGGTAGTTCAATTTTCAATTAGAATCTAGATGGTGCGCCTTGAATAGAGGAACACCATCTGACCTTTTTTGTTCGGTTTGCTTATATTTTTAGCCATAGACTAACCATAGCAATAACAGGCCATAGGTAATACTGAACAAAATTAGCAACCAATCTCTCAACAAAACCATTGTGGGATCACCATCAGAATGGTTTTCTATTCGCAGACTATATCGCATTAGAATAATCATTACAAACGAAATAGTCCAGCAAAGTGATTTCCCATGGTGAGTGGTAATGGAGGGATCAATGCACCACAGAGAATAAAAAACGATGATGAGTGTTTGTGAAATAAGAATATTTTTGTCAAGAAACTCGTGGGAATAAGCATGTAATACTTTACGATTTTTTTTATTTCTCTCATTTTTTTCACCGCGGCGTTTGCCAAGTCCCATATAAAAGGCTGCTGACATAACGGTCAAGTATAACCAATTTGAAACTTGAATATTAGTGACAACACTTCCATACAATACTCGGAGTAGGAAACCTGACGCTAAAATTGCAATATCGAGGATAGGTATATTTTTCAAGCCATAACTATAACCAATATTTAATGCGAAATATATTAACAATATCAACCAAGAAAATGGACCTGCCTCTATCAGGGCGTTTAGTACAATTACGGCAGTTATGCATAAAAGAGTAAGGATTTTGGCTTGTTTAGGCGAGACTTGATTGGCAGCGATAGGACGATTGCATTTCGTTGGATGTTCCCGATCGGTTGCTACATCTTGAATATCGTTAAAAACATAAATACAGGATGCGAGAAAACCAAATGCAAAAAAAGCAAGAATGGATTTTTGAAAAAGCAACCCATAAAATATGTTGCCACTAAAAAACAGCGTTGCAAAAACAAGGGTATTTTTGATCCAATGGTGTAGTCGCATCAATTTGATTATATCATACATTACACATACCATCCTAATGTTACATTAAAAATACCAACGAGAATCTTCTTAGGGTTGCTTCTTACTTTTTCCTAAAACGTACCGATACATTGTATAGTACGGTGTATGTATTACTTCATATTGTGAGAACTGTTCAGGATGGGCGAAAAGCGGCTCTAAAAGCATTTTTTTAGACTCTTCATTTTCCCAACTAGCTAAAAAATGCTCTTGATTTAACACGGCAAATCCCCATAGCTCCCCTGATATTTCTGCTTGAGTAATATCTTGCAGAGTATAGGAAAAGTGACCGGAATATCGGCAGCCAACATCGGCTAAACCACGAAAATTACCTATTTGATCCGAAATAAGATATTGATTTTTGGAAATAAAAATTCGGCAATTCTCCATCGTTTGACGAATACTGACGCGATTCATAGGTAACTCGTATTGTGTGAACCTACGAATCGGGAGAACAAAAGCCAATAAAATAATTGTTGTTAGAACCACTTTTTCAAATACCACTGAAAAGGAGGGTAGTACAACTTTGATCACCTTTCTAATTAATATTATGAAGAAAAAATATCCAATCCATGTAATTGGAAAAATCATTCGGGCATCCATGATATGCCCCTGCTCATAAACCGACCGAGCAACGATAGCGGTTCCGCAGATTCCGGCCGCATACAGTAGTAGGTACGCACAAAAAAAATTTTTATCACACAACGTTCGAATATCATGCCGCAACATTGCTCCGATAGTGCTATGTCTAACGTATAACTTCCACAGTACAAGTAAAGCGAGAACAATGACACACAGGATCTCTATCTTTGCAGAACTTTCGCCTAGTATATGCCGACATATCTTGTGGTAACTCGCCAAAAATTCATAACCGAGAGCTTTTATCATGTCGATGCAATTAACTAAAAAAGGACGCGTCGATGGAGGCATCCAATAAGGATTAAATTTTCCAAACACTACAATATTTCGGACGATAAATCCTAGACTGCTCAAGAACCACCCACCTATATAAAGTCCAAGTCTGAGAGATATTAATTTGAACTGTCGTGGTGGTAAACATAGCAAGTAGAGAATGGTTGCGATAAATAACGCAACACCAACATTACGAATGGACCACGCAAAACCTCCGAGGAATCCTGCGATGAACAACCATCTAAACTCATATCTAAGAACGCATTGGTTGAGTGCATGACGAATAGATAGTATAGAAATTACACTAAAAAGCAAAAAAGGACCTTCGCTCCGACAATCTATGGCTTGTATGTAAACGGAAAAACATAAAAGAATTCCCATGCATAATGCCGGGAGAATTTCCTCTTCTTCGGCATAGAACTTCGTAATAAGAAGTAGTGCCAATCCTACTGATACGTAGGATAACAATATGCCTGCGTTGAATGGATCCATTCCAATCTTGACCAGCATTGACATTAGTAGAGGAAACCCAACAGGCCATAACGATAGTGATGCCTTAGAATTCGCTGGATTCATTCCTGACCAAGGACGACATAAAAACTCTCCTGTTTCCGGAAAGGTTTTAGCACTTTCAGTATAATAAGCCGCGTCTACCCCGCAATGCGCATACCCAAGGTGGACATTGTAGACGATAGGCCATGAAAAGAACAGATACAAGAGTACGGGGACCCAAACAACAAGTATCTTTTTGTACGTAGATACGATCTTGTGGGGAAAATATTCTCTGCCGTGTTCCAACATCTAAAATCACTCCTATGACCAGCGATGGGTATCGGACGTCATTTTCTGATGCTTGTGACATGGCACCTGATTCGGATAACAACTTTTTAATACAGCTGTATTAAAATTCCACTCCCCGGCACCACCAGATCAAGGTACCGTGGGGGGAGACAAAGCTGGACCGATTGACCAGGCTGATATACAACCAAAAAGGAAAGGACTCGCCTCACCTAAAATCGAACGACTGGCCATGACCTTGGATAGTAAAGGTAAATCTGTGTGATGTACCGCACCGACGCCGGAAAAAAGTTCGTACATTCCCGTGGGAGACATCATTCTAACAAAATTTCCTGAACAAAAAAACACAGACAGAGAAAAACTTTTGCAAAAGTTTTTCCTCTGACCAACCTTCCCAAAACTTTTTACCACACGGCGACCACCCAAACTTGGTAAACCCAACGCATTGATCGCGGTCGCTACGCCTCCGCAATCAACTATAATTACACAAACACACCCCAACCCGCCTACACGACAACCAAAGACAGACCTGCTTGGAATGAAACTCTGTAATACGCCCTTTGGCAAATATTTCCAATACGCAGGCTCAGAACATATCGAGTTTGAAGCCATATCCCTGATAGAATCGTTTGGGCGATGGGTAGAAATTCTGCCAATCGCGACGGTATTTTGGAATTTGCATTTCGGCGGGATATCGCTGCATCATGCTTGAGCTGGAGGAACGAAAATACTCCGGCGCGTAAAAATTGTGCGGATAATAGGTATACGGATAGTGATAGAACCGCTGCCAGTCCTGCGTGTTCTGATTCACGGTTGCCGCATAACCTTCCGAAGCGATCGCCGCTTGGGCGGTCACGGATAGAGCTGCGATGACGAGCAGCATCCAGAGGGTTCGACGAATCATAATCGGTATTCCTTCTCAAAAATCTGACGGCTTACATGACAATATCCATTCCATTATATTCATGAATGGATGTTGCCTATGTCTGAATTCCGCGAGGGATTCTATACGTGGACCAAGTACAACCAGAAAAAACTCCGCGACACCCCATTGGAGAAGCGGATTCACCTCTGATTTGGCTCACCCATTTCCAATCACTCGTTGCTGTTCGATGGTATCGGCATCGCGAGATTCTTCGCATCAGTCCGTCTCAACGGAAAAATCCGATTGTGTCTCGCACAAGCCTTCCCGAAACGTTGGATACCGCAAAGTTATCCCATATTCCGATTTGAGTCGCTGATTCGAGGCACGTTTCGATCCTGCACCGTGTCTGGAAGGTGATGATTGCGTAGAATTTGTTGATTCTGCTGCAAAAACAGGTTTGGGTAGCTTGTGGGTTTCCGCAAAAAAGGAGTAAAAAGTTCGACGGGTGACGGGCTGATCGTCGGTCACGAGATAGCATCCCGCATGGCCTGATTGGGCTAGCGTTTGAATCACACGCACCGCATCGGTCACGTGGATATGATTGACAAAATCGTCAGGGCGACGCAGTGGTTTTCCATGGCGAATATCCTCTGCGCGTGGAATGCGTCCTTCGCCATACAATCCGGCAAGCCTCAAAATCGTCGTCTGCCGTCCCAGCCGATGGGATTGCAGCAAATGCTCCGCCGCAAGCAGTACCCGCCCGCCGTCATGGAGCGGATGACAAGGAAAATCTTCATCGACTTGTCGTCCTTTCGCATCGCCATATACCCCTGTCGAACTACAGAACAGAATGCGTCCATTTGGAGCTAACAGCGGCTGACGCTCTGCCTCTGCCTCGTCTAAAATTTTCAATAAATTTTCCAAACCTTCTAAATAGACATCTTCTCGCGTGAGCTGAGGATGTTGCGCGGTATCAAAACCGATTGTCCACAAAATCGTGGTCCATGGCAGAAATGGTGTGGTTTGAAATGTTTGCGGCGGATTCATCAAGTTTGCCGGTGTCGTCGGTAGATTGGTGTTTCCGGGTAAGGCGTGTAAAACGGTCGCAATCGTTTTGGGCTGGGTCACATCCATCAGATGGATTGGGACCCCTTGGAACGTGGGATCGCCTTGGAGTTCCGTTTGGGTGAGCGTGGTTCGAACGGTCACCTCAATTCCGGAATAGACAGGAATACCATCGCCCCCTTGGTGCGAAGAATTGGGGAATAACGATCGACGCCACGCGGTGGCCACACGACGTCCCAAATAACCACCGCCGAGAATTAACCGCCGAGCGTATGGTCTTTTGAAAAATTCGTCTGGTTCCATTTTTTCTTCCTTAATCCTCTTATCTCGTGATTTTTGTAACAGTCCCAATACCATCGTAACGATCATGTGATATATACCGATTCCCGATTAGCAGGGTGATTTTGCGGCTCAGCAGGTCTGAAACACCCGTTTCCAAGCATCCAAAAACGGTTGGGGCCGAGCGAATGTTTCTTCCAGACGTGTTCTGGCGTGGTGGATGAGTTGCATTCGGAACGATTCGTCCCGTGCCAAGCGAGCGATCCAGTAAGCGGTATCCTGATCATTTCGCACGAGCAGTCCGGTCGTTTCATGCTTCAACATTTCTCGCCATCCCCAAGCGTCCGGAGCAATCACCGGGACTCCTGTTGCCATGGCTTCCAGTCCGATGCGTGGCCAATTTTCCCGTGCACCCCCTCCCAGTTGTACTGCGACATGGAGTGAACGCAAGAAATCATACGACGCAACTGATTTAGGGGCAAGCACTTCCGCGTTTTTAGGCGGCGTTCCCAACTTCTTTTGTACAAGTTCGTTCCATCCTAATACTCGTGTTTGAATGGGCGAAAATGGGGCACTTTGGATAATTTTCCAAAAGTTGGCGGGATATTTCGTCGGATCCGGTCGCGATATACGTCCGACCACAAACGGACTTTGCGGAAGATGTTCCGAAGGCTTAAATGGAAACTCGTCTAGGCAAAACGCTCCACGGATAATCGACGTTTGCGATGGTTGGATTCCATACGGTTGTAATTGCGGTACCAGCTCTCTCGCTTGATACAGACTTTGAAAAACAAAGTGATCAAAAATTCCACATCGTTCGTAAAACACACGCTCCTGACGAAAGAGCCAATTCATGCAATTGACCCAGACGAAGTGGCATCCGAGTTGCCGTAAGGCGGGAGCTACCCGCAGAAAATGTTGGTTGCAAAAAGAAATCACCGTAGAATAGGAGATTTGCGGGATTTGTTGCAAAATAAATTCGACACAACGGGCCGTTCGCCGATCGTTTTGGGTTTCGATGATGTTTCGAGAATTGGCGGACATTTGGTCAATGGCAGGATGAGGCGTTCCGTCGGACGTGATTGTCGGCTCGAAGTCTCGCAAAAATTCCCATAGGGACGGAGTAGTCGAAAGGAGTTGACATCCGATCTGGATGACCCGGTCACGCCATTGGGGTGAAATGGGTGTGGTTGGAACGAGTGTGATGGGGATTCCGCCGTCACGCCACATACGTAATGTGTGCCAAAGTTCCGTACCCGCTCCGCCTAATTCGGATGGTGCTCCTAAGACAAAAATGGTACGCATACACTTCCTTTCGTTCATGCTGCTGGTGATGATGACCAAAGCTGGTGTCCTTAGGGATAGAGATATAACGTCAAGGTTGGTCAAAAAACAAATGTGGATGGGGAAAAAAAGAATGGCGGTGGTGAAAAATGGAAAATACGGTACAATGAACGGCGTGGGGGCTTGAAGAACCAGAAAAAGTCTCTATACTGATTACGATAATATTGATTTTGGTGGGACGATGGTTCCCGTTAGTGCGGCTGCAAGTGGACTGCAATGGAGATGCGGGAAGAGTTGTGCGAAGCGATTAGGCCACGAATGTGGACTGAACGGTTCAACGGTTGACGTAACGGTTTGCAATTTTTATGCGAGTCAGGTCAGACACGCACGGTATAAGAGGAGTTTTAACGTCATGACAATGGATAAAAGCCTGAAGGTCCGTAAGGGTATGAGTGGTCAGCGCAGTGTCCTCACCCGCGGTGAGCGCATTGAACATCTGAAAAAAGCGGATCGTTGGGACGAAGAGACGACGAGTCCTTACGGCTTGGTGAAGGTGCGTGTCTACAAGATTCAGATGAAAAAGAAGAAAAAGAAAGAGGCGGAAGAGGCCGAAGCCGCTCCAGCCAAGGCCAAGAAATAGTTCATCCCTTTCCCTGTTTTCCATCGTGCCGAAGGTGCTCGCTCTGGCGGGTTGGTGTGTGATGGTGGTGGGGGAGGTGATGAAGAGTCGTGGGGTTCTATCCCATGAATCGACAAAGAAACAGTGATCATGAACCATCGGATGGATGGTTCGGTCACTGTTTTTGTGTATGCGCCTCTTGAGAAGGGTTCGTTTGAGCTAAAAATTTTACGTTTTTTTTACAAAGATTTGTAAAATTTTGTCCAGCTTTACATTCGGTCACCGTATCATCGAAGGGAAACCGGTATGAAATTTCCCATCATTCGGAAATGTCAGACGTGTGGACGTGGAATGCTCATCGACGACCCATCGATGATTGGCGCGGTTCTGGAATGTCCACACTGTGGTACCGCGCTTTTTCTCGATCCCGCGGATTTTAATTCGCCTTCATTTTCGTCTCATACCTCGCAATCTCCCCCAATTCCGGATGCTACCGCGGATACCTCATCCGCTTCCTGTGCGGCGTCAACGTATGACGCGACAGGGAGTAAGGCTACGGAGGAAGATGATGCGAAAAGTGGCGAGGTGCAGAATGATGTGGAGTGTACCGACAAGGTCGCGGGCCTCCAAGCTGCTGAAAATGTATCCCATTCGCTGCCATTGCCGCCACCGGTAAGACGTCCGTCAGCTCCCGCGGCGGAAGGTGCCACGAAACAAATTCCCGTTCCGCCACCACCTGTGCGTTCCTTGGAGGATCCATTATTGCCATCCGTTGGGAAAAAAACACCTAACGCGATTGATCACCTGCCCATCGGGAGCCAAAATCCGGCAGAAGAAGGGGGAATATCTGTCACGGAATTGGCGATTTCGCCATCTCGCAAATGGCTTCTGGTCACGGTTGCTTTATGTTGCGTTTTCCTTACCGGCGTGCTGATTTTTCTCGTTGCTCGGACATCCTCCCAACAGTTATCTCATCAAGATGAGAAGCATGTGAAAATTGGCAAAAAAATAGAAAATGCTAATTTGGGTGAAAATAGTGATAGTACAAAAGTTGTAAGGAATACGGAGCGAGATGTTTCCGAAACAGAAGAAGCTGCGGATGTCACACCGAAGAGCGAGGCGAAGGTGTCTGGGGCATTAGAGGTAGCGGAGGCCGAAAAGACCGGGACGCCAGGGGAGGCGGAGACTTCTTCGCAAACGACAGACGAAACACTAGTCGCCGATCTTTCGGCACCGTTGGAGTCCGATTCAGCGGATAAAAATACCACTGCCCCGAGCGTATCGAAAGATGTAACTGCTTTGCCGGCTGGTGGTTCCGCCGGTGTTTCTGTTCCAGCGATGCTTGACGTAGAAGCTGCGAAACAGAATGCGCAGCCGTTAGATTTTACGGTTCCGGCGCGTCCTATACTCGAAACACCTGAAGGAACCGCTCCGGAAACCGCGGTGTGGCCGCCACCCGAATGGGGTAGTCAGGCGGCTGTGAGTGCGGAGGCCAACGAGGTTCCGAAATCTACAGTATCGGAATCGACTTTGCCGTCCGAACACGAACGATTACTCGGTATTATTCGTGGAGAGGCTGACACCAACGATGAATCTGCGAAAAATACGCAAAATAAACCGAATGCAAGTGGAGTGGAAAATACGGCCGATTCATTGTCTACGGATTCGAACGATTCGACGGCGGACTCGACGTTGGCGAAATCCGATGCGTCTGACATATCCGAAGCCTCGGTTGACGCAGGCTATGTCAATGACCAAGGTGGCGAAGAGGAAACGGTGGAATTGGCCGACGATTTGCCACAAGTATCGGTCGATGAACGACTTAAACGATCTGTTGCTGGAGTGGATTTTCGCCAAACAGCGTTGGCGGACGCGTTTTTTGTGGTGGGTGATCTTTCGACGATTCCGACGATTTTGGATTGGAATGCGATCGACCTCGAAGATATTGTCGCGATGCGTCAACATCCGCTTTTTGTCTCCAGCCAACCCGCGGAGCTGAAACTGGTCAAAACGACGTATCTCGATATCTTAAAAGAGGTTACAGAAAAGCATGGATTGACGTGGAATGTGGAACGTGATCGGTTTATTCGGATTACGAGGTCTGGAATGACCACTCCAGATCAAGTGATAGAAAAAAACTATCCACTTTCCGAATTCCTTGCCAAACAAGAAGATACGGAAAAACAAAATGATCTTTCGAATGTCGCGGAAATGGTCCGACTTGTTGCGGTTGCCACCCCTGTGAAACACCATGATTTGTCCGATACGAACACTGGTGCCGCGAGTTTCAATAACGCTGGTACGGATGCGAATACCGGTGCGAGGGAGGCTGGTGTTTCTGAGCTTGTGGGGGAGGAATCGAATCCATCGTCCCCTGGATTGGAACAGATTGAGGCGAATGGCGAAAATGGCGAACATAAAGAAACTGGCAATTCGAGTGAGAAGAACGAAAATACGCAGAAAGACGTGGCCTCGGTGACGTTTGATGGGACGACTCTATCGATCACCGTTGTCGCTCCGATGACGACGCATCAACGAGTGCAATATTTTTTGCAGCTTTTGGTTGAATCGCGTAACCTCTTTCCGGATAAACGGTTGAGTGAATCGGTTGACAAAACGGAAAAGCGGCTTGCCGAACCCATGACGTGGATGATGTACGAAAAGCGTCCGCTTCAGGAGGTTTTGCGGTCGCTTGCCAAAGTGACCAAATTGACTATCGTGGCCGATTGGACACAGCTGGATCAGGTGGAGGTGACTCCTGAAACGCCGGTCGAACTGCGTGGTGAACAAATTTCTTTGACGGAACTCCTGACTACGTTGGGAGATACGTTGCCAGTGGATTTTCATTTGGTGGGACCTGGTGTTGTGGAAATGACGTCACGCGATGCGGTGGCCGATTCACTTGAGGTCGCCTGCTATCCACTCGACGCATTTCAAGGGGGGGAAACGGAGCGGAACGCCATTCCGGAACGACTTCAAACCGCCATTCCGAGACTCGAACGCTATCCGCTCTTCATCGACTCGGTTTCCAATCGGCTGTTTGTCGCTTGTCCTAAAAACGAAATGGAACAAATTCGACAACAACTCCCCAAAATGCTAAAGTGATTCGTGTGGAACGTGGCGGGACAGGAGGGATTGAAACGAATCGGTTAGAACGTTGGATATGGTTGGATGAAATGTGCAGATGATTGAATGAATGAGTTGAATGAGAGAAATGGCGAATGGCTTTGGTTGGCCGCTGGTGGGGGTTGGCCGCAATCTGGTGACAAAAACTCGCGATCCGAGTTCCACCCCGAATAGAAAACGCGTAAAATAAGTGATACGGAAATCAGGGTGTTAGGGATGATATCGATGGAAACGTAATGTGAGCGTTTGACGATGAATGAGATTTTGGCTTATTTTCGCGGAAAACGAGTGACCTTGATGGGACGTTTTGGTGGTATGTCGAAACGGGATGCCGCTGCGTGTATCCGTGCTCAAGGGGGAATCGTGGCGGAGCGTCTGACTCGCGATACCGAAATTTTGATCGTCGGCGAAGAAGAATCAATCTCATCCGATACGTTGCTGCATGGAATTGATCCACTCATACGGGAGGCCTTGACGTCCAATCCACCTGAAATCATTCGCGAAACACAACTATGGCAACGGCTTGGACTGTTGGAAACCGAAGATCAGGACCGGCGTCTCTACACTCCTGCCATGCTTGCGGAATTGCTGCGACTGCCCGTGACCATTATTCGACGCTGGCATCGTTGCGGACTGATCGTTCCCATTCGTGAGGTGCGGCACCTGCCCTACTTCGATTTTCGCGAAATCGTGACCGCTCGAAGACTCGCGGAAATGCTCGATGCGGGAATCTCGCCCGAAATGGTCGCCAAAAAGCTGGACACGCTCGGAAAACTCGTCGGAAATGTACAGCGACCACTCGAACAACTGTCGGTGATCATCGAAGGACGTGAAATCCTGCTGCGCACGGACGGTGGTCTGGTCGAACCGGGCGGCCAACTTCGCTTCGACTTCGACGCCTGTGAAATTGAGGAATCTCTTCCTCCTGAAAATCTGCCAAATCAACCGATGTTGTCCAATCGGATTGATCAAGGTCGCGAAACCTCCGAAGAAGTGGAATTGTCCAAGGCGGCTGGCATTGCGGACTCATTCGATACAGACTCCTACACTCCTTGCAAAATGGGAAAAGTGTGTAAAAAAGGCGGAAAAAAGCCGAGTTTCGAGCTATGGAAAACAGAGGGAACGTCGTCGCAGAGTACCACGGTGCAAGCATTGATGGAACAAGCCGGGGGATATGAGGATTCGGAAGATTTTCGAGCGGCCATTGATACGTTACGCACAATTATGGCGATGTGTGGACCGAAACCAGAGCTGTGTTTTCGAATCGCGGAGCTTCTTTATCGAACGGGAGACCGAGCGGCGGCGCGTGAACGATATTTTATGGCGGTCGAGTTGGACGAAAATTATGTTGAGGCGAGAGCGAATCTTGGGTGTGTTTTAGCGGAGGAGGGACGAAGCGATTTGGCAATTGCCGCGTTTGAGGGAGCTCTTGCCCAACATGCCGATTATGCCGACGTCCACTACCATCTCGCTCGTATTTATCAGGACCGTTATGAGGAACTCGTACAAAAGCGAAACGCTGGACGTTTACCACTTTTTCCTGATGAAACGGCTCATTCCGAGATGGAAAACAATTCGGAACGGGATCAGAAACGCGTGCAGGAGGAGCAAATGGAAGCGGATTTGGAGCGTCAATGGCAACAACTCGCGATTCAGCATTGGACTCGGTTTTTGAAACTCGCTCCATCGAGTCCCTGGGCAGAAGAGGCGGCGGAAATTCTCGAAAAACATTATTCCAAACCTGTCCGATAAACAGAAATGGAGGTTCGTAGATGAAACACTCTATCTCGAATAAAATGCGACAGTGGCTGCTTACAGAAATGCAATTTTGGTCCGAACGTGGGGTTTTGACATCCGAGCAGGAGACTCAGATTCTAGCCCTTTACGAGTCTCGTTTCGAATTCCAGGATCGGAGAAGACATAACGCGATCTTTCTACTCATGAGTTTCGCCGCATTACTGTCGGGGTTGGGTATTTTGCTGTTGGTCGGTGCCCACTGGGACAAAATGGCGGTGTGGTCCAAATTAACCATTCTTTTTGGTGGAATGCTTGTGATCCACGGTATTGCGATTATCTTGCGATACCGACGGACGGATACCATCGTCCGAAGCAATTCGGTCACGTATCGTTCGTTGACATCCGAATCGTTTCTGTTTTTGGGATGCCTCCTTTACGGAGCGTCGATCTGGTTGATTGCCCAAATTTTCCATATCGAATCGCATTATCCGAACGGATTTTGGTTTTGGGCGATCGGTTTTTGGCTCATGGCGTTTTGCGGTCGTACCCCCATACTTCATTTGGGGGTCATCGTAACCTCCGTTCTATGGATCTGCAATGAATTGATTTATTTTGGCACGTACACTCCGGTGGGATCGTGGTATCTGGCCGATCTCTGTTGGACGCTTCCAATTTTCGTGTTCACGGGCATCGCGTGGGGGCTGCACTGGCGATCCAACCTCGTTCTCAGGGCTTATTTGGCCCTATTTGGACTTTGGGTTTTACTTTGGTCGCAATTTTTAGACGGGTCTTTTATCGGGGTTGGCTTTCTTATCATTCCCGCTGCTTTATCAGCCGCTTACTTTGGTGTGGATTTCGCTCTGTCCCGGATTCCTCAGACGAGCGAGATGACCACGATCCGCACCCTTGGTACGTTGTGTCGCCAGTATGGTGTGTTGAGTACGATGTGCTGGTTACTGGTGTGGAGTTTTGAAGCGGTACATATCGACGCAATTCGAAGTTTGGCGAAACTTTACACAAACGAATGGAACGACGGTTGCGGAGAATCATCACGGTGGATATTTGCGAGTTTTGCGGTGGGTGCGGTGATGTTGGTCGTAATAACGACCGTCGTGACCCTTTGGTTGGTACGATGCTTTCTTCGGAAAAATCCATCCTTAGGTTACTGTCAAACGGTATGCACGCCCAGTGAAACGGCGGCAAAAGACTCGCACTGCCGATCAAACGGCTGTTCGTTTCCATGGATGTCTGTCGGATTGATGCTGTTCGTTTTTGGCATTGCAGGCATTCTCTGGTGTGGAGCGTGGTGTTGCCATGGACAAGTAGTTGGATATGGATGGCGACCGTCGGAACCGCTTTTTACGCTCATTGCGGTACTCTGTGTCAATGCGGTGATCCTACTCGGAGTGATCGCGCTGATTCGAAATGGATTACGTGAAAATAGCGGCGAATCATTCGCCTGTGGTACGTTTCTTTTTCTGATTTGGACGATCTGTCGCTACTGCGATCTTTTTTTCGAGGCGGGCGGAATGCTCGGAGCCTCGTGTATGTTTTTTGCTTGCGGCTTCTTTCTATATGGCGTCTCTTGGTTTTGGTACCGATATTACAAAGTACGCCTTACGAATCTAACCGGCTCTGATGTGGAAACCTCCGTATCGGTACCGCCTTTTTCCTCTTTGAATGACTTGAAGTATGAACTTCCTTCGGAGAAAACGTGCCTCGCCACCGCAGAAAATCTCATGGCGAATCAGGTTGCCTTGCCTGTGTGCGCGCCCTTTTGGGCCGCGTGTCAACGACGCGAGTGGATCGTTTTACTGGTTGCGATCGTTGTTCAGATGGCCGTTTTAATGGGGATGATTCTGACTCGTACCATTCCTTATCTCGAATCGCAGGGTGGAAAAACCGTATTGTTGAGAGTACGTCCCGTAGATCCACGTGACATGATGCGAGGCGACTATGTACGACTGGGTTATGATTTTGGGAGGCCTCCCCAAGATTTAAGACTTGGTCATGCCCATGAGATTTTTCTCACACTCAAACTGGACGCCGACGGAGTTCACTACCTACCCGGCGAATATTCACTAACACGACCCAGTGACGCAGTCTATTTACGAGGTCAAGTTTATGGTCAAGATCCCGCGGGGCGAGGAACCGTCACCTTTGGAATCGATAGTTACTACATTCCGGAAGGAACTGGTGAAAAATGGGAAACGGCAATCCAATCGACGGACACCGCGGTCTATGCACAAATTGCCATTTCGGCGGACGGATACGGACAAGTGAAAGCACTGATCGTCGAGTCCTCTTCACCAAGCACTTAGGATAAGTTCACACAATCACAGGAAAAGTTGCCACCCCAATCTGGGAGCGACCGGCTGTGAATTGGGAATGTCCAGCCACGTGGCGGTACCAACATCGGGCAAAAAGTTCAAAGTTGGTACCGCCAATGGTAAAATACTCTCCTGGCCATGCCGGCGATCGGGTTGGAATGGCGTACTTTGCGAAATGTTTGGCAAGTGAGGTCGGGAACGAAGTGACCGTCCGAATGGACTATCTGTAAGTGAACGATGAGGCGAACATGGCAACGCTTTGGGTTGCCCCATCGGTTATTCTTGGTCTGTGGCACTGCACGGTACACCTGCGGGCCACACAAAACTTCTAATTTGTCTATTTTCTCATAAGTTGGTCTGAGGTGCTTGCGTTTTTATGATAAAATGGGTAATATATACCAAATGTAATGATTGTATCGATTCTGGATATAACGATTATTCCGATTTTTTCAAAAAGATAGTTTCTTTCTATTATTTCGGATTTAAGATATATAATGATAAAGAAAAGTTTTTTGTTTTGAAATATTTCCTGAAAATATGTTGTTTTTTAGGGAATACTGTCCAAAAGAAGGCGTTTTAGACCGTTTCGTTCGTGTTTTGGTGTCCGGAAGAGATCGCGGAACGGTTTCGTCTCGAGGGAATGAGATGGATATGCCTCGACCATTTGATTGGATTTCGGCGGATGCGGCGTTTCATGGTGGCTCTGTTAGGGATGACATCCACAGAATTTATTCGTTTGGAATCACAAAATGTGCCCATTTCGGCTGAAAATGTGACAGATTGAAATCCGGGCCAAAGCGGTTTTTAACGAAAAATTGCGAATGGAAACACAATGTCCAATGGAACAGGTATAAAGTCCCGAAGGAGGCTGCGATGTATTTACGGCGTCGTCTAATTTATGGCTCTCTTGTATTAGGTTTAGGTGTGGCGGTGGCGGTTTTCGCCCAGTGCCGATCGTGTCAAACACCGGGGCCCGTGGTCGTCTATCCCGTAGTCGTTCAACCTGTGTATACGACGAATTACCGGGCCGCTCCACGTCGCTCGTATGCCGCGTATGCGTCGCGGGTGACACGACCCACGGTGACGCGCCGGGTCGTGTATGACGAACCGGTGGCGCAAACGACTTACCGGGTGGAGTATGAAACGCAGTACCGTGATGAAACCGTTACACGACGTGTGCCTGTTTGGGAAACGGAATATCGTGAGCGACGCTATACCGTTTCACGTCAAGTGCCGGAGACATCCGAGCGAGAAGTTGTGGAAACCGTCCAGCGACCGGTGACCGAAACGGCGTATAAAACCGTGGTGGAAGAAAATACTCGCTGGGTTTCCGAAACGTCAGAACGCGAAGAGCGGCAACTCGTTCAGCGACCGGTGACCGAAACGTCAGAACGCGAAGAGGTAGTGACCGTGCGGCGACCGGTGGAACAGACCGTGATGCGTACCGCTTATGATACCGCGTATGAACCAGTCACGACGGCTCAAACACAGCTCGTGACGCAAAATTATGGAACTTACGAAACGCAAACCGTAGTGAAAGAGCCGGCGATTTTCAAAAATCGTATCGTCTGGCGCCCAGAACGTACCGGCATTGATCCGAGTACGGGAGAGGCGATCATTCAACGGGCGGGATTTTATCGAGAACCACGTACGAAAGTCGAATCGGTCCAGGTGTTTAGACCTGCGGTGACTCCACAGACTTCGTATTATACGTCGTATCGTCCAGTCACGGTGGAAAAACAGGTCGCGGAAAATATTACGACCTATCAGGATGAGCAGATTGTGCAAAGAATTCCGGTGCAACAGACACGTATGGTCACCGAGGAAGTGGTCAAAAAAGTGCCGTACACCGTTTCGCGCCCAATCGTTGAAAAGGTTGAAAAGCAGGTACCATACACCGTGAATCGTGTCGTTGAGGAGCAGGTAGTGCGCAAAGTACCTGAAACGCGCTATCGGACGGTGACCGAGGAAAAAGTCGAGACTTATCCCGTTCAGGTCTGCAAATGGCAGGAAGTGACCGAAACGCGACAAGTGCCATACACTGTGACCAAACGCGTGCCTGTTGAAACGGTGGTCGCGCAACGTCCGAGCGTTTGCGGAGCCCCTAAAGTTTGCGCCGCCCCAACGTCCGGTTCGACCACTGGTACCACCACGGGATTGCCTGGTCCGCTCGAAGCTCCGATTCCTGCAGATACGACGACACCCACTACGGCTCCCACGTCGGCTCCTGTGGGAGATCCCAATGCTCCAACACTCCCAGTGGGTGGTACGGGAAGCGGAATGCCTGGAAATCCGGGGGCGGGTGGACCGTCGCCGGCCAGTGGGTTAAGTGGTTTGGGTAACCTGCCGCAACCGGACAGTACCGTACGCAAACCAGAATGGAACGCGGCGGAAGACGATGCGGCTACTTCGAACCGTACGGAAGCGACGACCGGTCAGGATGCTACTGGTACCTACTCCGCCCAAAAACCGATTATGTCTACGAAGGATGCCGAGGATGGAACGGCGACGTTACCACCGATTACGGAATCGAAAACAACCGAAAAACCGGCGGCTCCGGCGACAGGTACTACCCCGGCAACAGGTACTACTCCGGCGGCAGGTACCACTCCGGCGGCAGGTACTACTCCGGCAACAGGTACTACTCCGGCGACAGGTACCACTCCGGCGGCAGGTACCACTCCGGCGGCAGGTACCACTCCGGCGGCAGGTACTACCCCGGCAACAGGTACTACTCCGGCAACAGGTACTACTCCGGCGAATTCCGGTACTGCGGCAGATTCGAAGGAGTCGAAGTTGGAGTCAGCTCCACCTTTGGGCGATACACATACGGTGATCCCGGCGATTTCGTCGGATCATTTTTCGGCATAATCGGCGGACTGTACTTTCTTCCGTTCCACAAGCGGGTAAGAATTTGAACTTGACCCAAAATGATTTTGTGATCAAAATCGTGGCCATCGACAGATAATCCAATGGAATCCGCATCAAGTGGGGTGATATGGAAGAGAGCCGTCCTTTTGAACCGACTCCGCGCCGTCGGCAGCAATCGCGTGCCGATGGCCGTTTCGTGCAAAGTCGTGATTGGCTCACCCTCTTGCTCACCATGGCAGGATTGGTTTGCGTTTATACATGGGGACCGGCTTGGTGGACACAATGTATGCGGCAGATCGTCGCGTCGCTCCAAGATTTTGAAACCGTTTCGAGCGAAAATTGGTTTGCTCGATGTGTTCAGGTGTCGCAACCGATTCTAGTCGCTTCACTTCCTATGCTGCTGCTTCCCGCCGCGGTCTGTATTGTCGGTAAATGCTTCCAAACGGGCTTTTGGTGGAGCTTCAAACCGCTGGTGCCGCAGCACTCGCGGATCATGCCCACTATGGAACGGCTAAATCCGTTCGCCGCCTCGCGTTTCGGACAAATTCTCTTCGCTTTGCTCCAACTGGCGATCGTAGGTACTTTCGTCGTATTGATTTTTGTTCAATTTCCTCAGACACTCGAATCGTTTCGATTGGCTGATGTGGCCGCCACAAGCGACGAAACACTATCGCGTCATTCAATCCCGTGGGGCTTTTGGGCGGCCTCTCTGCTCGCCTGTGGATGTGTCGGTTTACTCGATTATCTTTGGGCATGGTATCGTCATGAAGCACAACTCCGGATGACCGCACAAGAACTGAAAGAGGAACAACGCGAACTCCAAGGTGATCAGCAGACCGCCGCAAGACGCCAACGACTCCGGAGCGAATTAACCACACGAGAAATGGAATCCATCGCGAGACCTGGCGATATGCTCGTGCACGCTCCCGATGGAACGGCTGTGTTGCTTCGCTATTCTCCACATAGTTCGCAATCGCCGCAAATTCTCGCCTCAGCAATGGGATCGCAGGGAAAAATTTTAATAAAAAAATCAGTTGCTCATGGTGCGCGGTGTTTTACGGAACCCGTACTTGCACAACGACTTATCCATGCGACACGGCCTGGCGTGATGATTCCTCCCGCGTTTTATCAGAGAATCGCGGAACTTTTTTCCCAAATTGCTATTGGCGAAGATGGCAAAAAAACGTAAACTCAGCAACCGTTGAAGTTCCGCCGTATGAAGTTTGAAGATTTTCACTTTGGGAAAGTGAATCCTTTGAATGGCGCGGTTTGATGGATTGGAACGGATACAGAAGGGATTTTTCGACCGTTAGGATGCGGATGGAAGCGTGGATGAGCAAGGATTGCGGTCCACCTCTTTTCTGGCTTGGCGGAAAGAACTTGCCTTCATTGGGGAATGTGACGGTACCCCTGGGAGGTTCCGAAACGATCGGTGGACAAGGATCTTGCACCCCCATCTTACGAGCAGATTTAGATTCAACCCATAGGCATGGATGCCGAGGTTCTTCGCATGGACGCAACTCAATTACGGTCCGCTTGTATATTGGCGACGATTCGTGGACATCGGACTTTTTTCTCGACGGTGCGTCGAAGAATGAGCCGTGGTCGTGTGCTGACAGTCTGTCGGGCGATGTGGATGGGCATGTTGTGCCTTGGAAGTGTTTTAGGCGGAATTTTTGGTGCGTTCTCTGATGCGATGCCGATGAGTTCCGCGACAGCGGCCCAGTACGCTACGCCCAACTTCGTCATCCAAACGGAAGATGCCACGCTTGCCAAACAATTTGCGGAAACCGCGGAGGTGAGCCGCAAAGAGCTCGCGGTCTTATGGCTTGGACATAACATTCCGAATTGGTCGCGTCCGTGTCCGGTGCGTGTGACGGTGGATGACCATTTGGGAGCGGGCGGTGAAACGAGTTTTTCGTTCGCCAGCGGTGAAGTCTATGGGTGGACGATGAGCATTCAGGGACCCGCCGATCAGATCATCAGCTCCGTATTGCCGCATGAGATTACCCACATGATTTTGGCGAGTCATTTCCGTAAACCACTGCCGCGTTGGGCGGATGAGGGTGCCGCGTCGTCCATCGAACATTCCAGTGAACGCCAAAAACTCAATAACGCGTTGATTAAATATCTGCAGACGAACCGTGGAATCTCCTTTACACGTATGTTCGCGATGAAAGAATATCCGGATGATATTCGTCCGCTCTACGCTCAGGCACACGCATTGGTTACCTTCCTGATTGATCAGGGGGGACACCGCAAATATATTCAATTTCTCGAAACCGCGTTCCAAAACAACAATTGGAACGGGGCGTTGCAGAATTATTACGGTTTTGATGATTTGAAAACGCTCCAAACGAGCTGGAACCGCTGGGTCGCGGTGGGAATGCCGCTTTCGGATGGCACGCTCCTCGCGTCGAACGCGCCGCTCGTCGGGCGGTCATTTGCGGGACAACCGACGAACAATGTCTCGAATGCCTCGGCTACGATGATTGCGAACTCAACGACCGCGTCAAGTGGTGTCGCTCTTGCAAGCCTTACCCAAAATGGGGGTTCCAACATGGCCGCTCCGGTGACTCGTTCATCTGATCCGAATGTCGCTCCCGCTGATCCGTATGGCGGTACCCGAACGGCTGCCGCACGCCCACGACCGGAACCGAATCTCGTTTGGAATGGTCCTGTCGAAGAAAACACTCGACCGGTGGCGAATCTTGGAAACACGCCGCCCGCTTCAATCGCGGCGGAGATTCCCGTACAGGGGGCGGTGACTGGTTCCATTTCCTCATCTTCCGCTGTCATTTGGAACACCAGCGACTCGGATTCGCAAACGGCCGTTCGTGAACTTTTGTCTCAAACTCGCTCGGATACACTCGTTCGTTAGGACCAATGTCAGATCATTCACTCTGACCGCCCAAAGGAGCGTTCATGTCTGCCACTCCGTTTGAATTACCCACGGTATAGCCAAAAGTCCACTGCCTAGAAATGCCAAATCGGCTCATTGACGAGTGGGGACCTGGAACGAAAGTGACCGTCCGAACGAACTTTGGTAAAGCTGTGCGGCAGCATGAACTTGCCGCTGAGTGTTCCCGTCCAGCGGCAGGTAAAAACTTTACTCTTGCATATCGATGCCGGCGTCATGCCCGTAAATTTCGCCATGTTGACTACGGTCAAGTCCCAGAGCCTCGCTTTCGGGGGACACTCGCATTTTGACCAGCTTATCGGTGACCCAGTACAAGATGAGCGAACCGACAAAAGTGTACACAAAGACAATTACTATTGCCAACAGATGAACGCCGAAAATTTTGAAATTGCCGTCAAGCAGACCATCGACAAATACGCCCGTCAAAATCGTGCCGATGATACCGCCCACACCGTGCGTCGGAAAAACGTCGAGCGCGTCGTCCACATTGCTTCGATTTTTCCAGTGAACGGCTGTGTTGCAGCAAATTGACGTGAATGTACCAATGAACATGCTTTCACCCACTGTGACCCATGCGGCCGATGGTGTGATGGCGACTAAACCGACAACCAAACCAACGGAAATCCCGATTGCGGACGGCTTTTCGCGTCGTACCGTGTCGAAAAATACCCATGCCAGCATGGCCGACGCACACGCCGTGTTCGTGTTCAAAAATGCTTTGACCGCTTCTGGTGACGCGTTGAGCGTCGAACCACCGTTGAAGCCAAACCAGCCGAACCAAAGTAAACCAGCTCCAAGCAGTACCATTGGAATGTTGGCCGGTCGTGTCTCGCCGCCTTTCGCCATCTTGCGACGACGACCGAGATAAATCGCTCCAGCCAGAGCCGCGACTCCGGAGGAACAGTGAACGACGATACCGCCCGCAAAGTCTTTCACTCCCATTGCGCATAAAAAGCCTTGCGGATGCCACGTCCAATGGGCAAGCGGTGCATAGATGAACAGCGAAAACAACACCATGAACACCAAATAACCGGAGAAATGAACTCGTTCGGCAAAGGAACCGGTGAACAAGGCTGGCGTGATAATCGCGAATTTGAGCTGAAATAACGCAAACAACGCCAACGGAATTGTTAAATGGAACCCCGGAATCCCTTCTGGCGAACCACCCACGTTACGGAACATGAAGAACGTACGCGGATCGCCGATAAAACCACCAAGCGAATCGCCAAACGACAAACTAAAACCAACGACCACCCATAACACGCTTATCACGCCCATCGCGATAATGCTTTGCGTCATGGTCGAAATGACGTTCTTTTTGCGCACCATGCCGCCGTAAAAAAACGAAAGGCCTGGTGTCATTAACATCACCAGCCCCGTTGCCGTGATCATCCACGCGATGTCCGCCTTACTCAGCAAACTCATCGTTGCCTCATCTAGCGTGAACAAATTTTTGGGCTCTTTGATAAATAACCCCGAAATACTGATCGCGATGAGAAATAAGAAAAAAATCCACCATCGTGTGCGGCCCCCGTGGATCGCGTGGTCCATGACTTTTGCTCCTGTGTGATGCGGATGTTTGAGTGAGTCTTGATCCTCGTGGTGTATCTTTTCTCCATTTCTAAGGAAATACACACCCGAATGTCATTCTCAAAACAAGCTGTATTATTTGTTTGAAAAATAATTTCGTCAACCTCATTAAAAAATATAATAAAGTCGTTTACCATAATCGATACTGACGATGGCTTTGTGGGGGATCATCTCCGAAATTTTTTGGAGTTTGCAGCTACCAAAAAAGGTATAAAATCGCATATCTTGCTTTGATGAATCACGACCGGTTATACTGTCGATATGGTGTTGTCGGGATGGAATTTTTGGTGGCAAAAGCGGTGAGTCGCCGTTCACCTAACATTTCCAATCGAAATATATGCACAAAGGAGCTTGAAATGCGGAAATTTTTGACACTGGCGTGGACGATTGGCACGTTACTATGCGTTGCGTCGTCGGTGATGGCGGCGAGTGTGTCGTTCGACTCGCTGCTCAACGAAATTGTCGATCGTGAATCGGCAGCTCGGTTCCCAGAACCGACTTATATTTGCAAACAGATGAGCAGTTATGATCGCGCGATGAAAACGCCGGAAGACAAGGCCGGTTGGTTCTCGAATGACGATAATAATAAATTCTTGCGTACCGAGGAGCGAGATGGACGTCAAGAAGACGTGATGTTTGACGCAGCGGGACCGGGAGCGGTGGTTCGTATTTGGGTGACGACTGCCGGTACGACGGGAAATTTACGAATTTATGTCGATGATATGGAAAAGCCAATCGTCGAAGACTCTGTTGAAAAGCTGATGGGTGGCGCGTATGGCGCATCGAATCAAGATCCTGCCCAATTGCCGTGGATCGCTGAGCGTGCTCGCGGGCGCAATATTTATCTGCCGATTCCGTACGCCAAACAGTGCAAAATCACATTCGAACGCACACAGGCGGGGGGAGCGTTTTATTATCAGGTGAATTATCGAACGTATGCTGAAGGGACCACGGTCGAATCGGTTACGCCGGAAATTTTCAAAGCGTCAAAGGCAAAAATGGCCGAAGTTGGTGCCAAACTGTTGGCGTCGGGTATCGGACCATTCGAAAAACGTAGCCAAAACGATTTTCAGGGCGTCGAATTGATTCCGGTCAAAGCGGACGAAATCAACGATGGGACGACTTCCGGCATTACCGTGAGACATCAACGTGGCCCAGAAGCGATTCGACAGCTGACCGTGAAGCTGCAGGCGGAAGATATGCCGCTCGCGCTGCGTCAGACGGTGTTGCGGATGACCTTTGACGATGTGGTGACAGCGGTCGTTCCGGTGGGCGATTTCTTTGCCACAGGTGTCGGAATCAATCCATATCAAACTTGGTGGAACACCGTCGAAAAAAATGGCACGATGACCTGCTACTGGCCCATGCCGTACAAAAAGACCTGCCACATTGAACTGCTGAACTGCGGAACACAGAAAGTGGTCGCGGATCTCCACACGGAAATCGGGAAATGGATCGACGATGAGCGATTCATGTATTTCCACGCCACACGGCGTTTAATTCCGGAAGTCAATTCGACTGAAAAACAGGATATGAACTATCTGACCGCGGAGGGTTGCGGCGTTTATATGGGCGATGTCCTCATGATCGCGAATCCGACCGAGGCGTGGTGGGGCGAAGGCGACGAGAAAGTGTTCGTCGATGGCGAATCGTTCCCGTCTCATATCGGAACTGGTACCGAAGATTATTACGGTTACGCATGGTGTACACCCGAATATTTTACCGATCCATTCCACGCTCAACCGTTATGCGAAGGTCCAGCGAATAAAGGAAATACAACCAACACACGGGTTCGGCTGCTCGATGGGATTCCATTCACCCAATCGTTGAAATTTGACATGGAATTGTGGCATTGGGATCAGGTTCAAACCGGCTGGGCGACCGTGGCGTACTGGTATGGCAAACCAGGGGCGACAGGGAATTTTGAATTTGATCCCGCGACGCTCGTGGTCCATATGCCGAAGGGAGCGGAGCCGAAAAAAGTCGATGGAGCGATCGAAGGCGAAGCGATGAAAGTGGTGGGAAAAACGGGCGGAGCGATCGAAACGCAATCCGGCCGCAACTTCAAATGGAGTGGTGATTCGCAGCTTTGGTGGAAAAATGGCAAAGCCGGTGACAAATTGATTCTCGGTTTTGAGGTGGAAAAAGCCGGAAAATATACCTTCGAAGCGATGCTGACCCGCGCGGTTGATTACGGTATCGTCCAGCTGTATCTTGACGATCAGAAATTGGGCGAAGCGATAGATCTGTACGAAGAAGGGGGGGTATTCAATCGTGAAGTCCGTTTTGATGGCGTCGAATTGTCCAAAGGTGCGCACCAGCTCATGATTGTCATTGTTGGCAAACATGACAAAGCCGTGCCGTCGTATATGTTCGGACTCGATTATTTACTGCTGAAATAACCAAGTGTTATGGATGGCTTGCACGGCGGATCGCGGAATCGCCAAAAGTACGGGTGATTTCCACAGGCACGCCGTGTAAAGTCGCTATATCAACGGTAACGCTAGAACGGCGGCACGTTGCCGCCGCGTGCGCAACCACCGGTTGTGGCGGTTTATTTCTTGGGTGCTTTATAGAGCGAACTGAGCTGTACGGAGAATGGATGTTGGAGATCGCATCGCGTTCGAGCGTCTTCGAGCAGCACCTCAATGGACGGGGTTAACCGTTGGATGGGAACGTCGCGACCGTTCAAGCGAATTTCCACACGATCGTCTAAATTCAAAAGCTCCGGAGAACAGCGTAAAATCACCTCATCCGCTGGTGATTGTACGTATAGAGAATCTTTCTTTGAAGAGACTTTCGCCTTAATTTCGGCGGGCCGTACCACTTTTTTCATTTTCCACTCGACCGGTTCGACGAGTAGACTACTCGGCACGCCTCGCAGTTCGACCCACCAAAAGAAGTTATCCCACGGTCGCATCATTTTGACGTTAAACTCTTCCGGAAAGAAATTTCGCTTCTGAAGTTCCATCCATTCGTATAACCGATGGATTTCGTCGGAAAAATCTTCGTGTCCACGTCCAATATATTCGACAATCGTGATGTTGCAAAGCCGTCGATTGAGCATGCGATCCCAATTTTTGGAATTGTCGGGAATCGTGCGTTGCGGATCCATTTCACCACAAACGAAGTACAACGGAACATAAATCGCGTTCTGATAGATGAAATCGGCGTACATTTCCGATCTGGCCGTGATCGGAATCACTCCAGCCCAAAGATCGGGATGCGCAACACCGATGTCCCACGCCGCATCGCCTCCTAGTGAATGCCCAGCCAAAAAAACATGGTCCGTATCTACCGCGAAATGCCGACACGCATCGCGTAACGAAGAGAGGATCGCCGAATGTTCGCGTGCGGAGTAACCATACGCCGTCTGATCTTTGTTCATCCTTTCTGGGGCAATGACGATATATCCACGTCGCGACGCTTGTCCCATACGCTCGCCACCCGTCGCACGGCGTGTACCCGCCCACCAG
>JAQVKF010000031.1 GCA_028694795.1 Thermoguttaceae bacterium
GTATGGCATTTTATCCACAAAACCGAGTGGATCGGTCGAAATCATCTGTGAATCCCACTCCTCAAACGTTCCTTCGTCGATAAGCTGATGAATCCGCTCGCTGGCCGGAATCGACCAATGATAGTCACACTCCGGACAAGTACTGAAACGACGTTCCGCCTCCTCACGAAAAATCGTCTGGTGACAACCGGGACAACGAATCCACAACCCCTCCGGAACGCCACGATTGCGAGGTTTGGGGGCGTTTTGATCTTTCGACGGCGTACTCGGTGTTGATGACATAGATAATGCCGAATCCTTATGCTTCTATCGAATCCCGCTCAAACGAAAGGAACGTGAGGAAACGATACTCGGGTGGAACCTATATACGAAGTGTCAAACGAAAATATTCGATCCATCCTGCTCCATGGATACCACTCTTTTCGGTGAACCGCTTCAGACCACACGCCCCAAAACGATCTATCCACGAAAATCGAAAATATCCTCAAACCAACAACGATTCCTTACCTGAACCGACTTCCAAAAGTTCCCAACGACCATGTTCTTCCAACGTTTTCCAAAGATCGTGAACTTCGCCGTGCCCAATAAACTTACGGATCATATCCGCGATTGGGGCCGAGACGACGATACCGACCATTCCGTCGCGATGCCGCCGGATCAATTTCTCTAACGCTGGAAGGACTCGGTCTTCGGCCTCTCCAAACATTTCGCCTTCCGGTGGGCAGATACACTCCGGAGAATCTTGGTACATTCGGTAGATCTTCGGTTGGCTACGACGGATATCCTCAATGAGCATCCCTTGCCATAGTCCCTGATCCAAATTCTGAAACGCCTCAACCGCTTTCAACTTACGACAATCCAAACCACTCTCGATCAAAAGTTTGGCGGTCTCTTGGGACGGTTCGCTACTGGCGACGTAAAGACATCGCAACGACAGACCTTGATTTCGAAAAGCATGGCCCATCTGACGAACTTCCTCACGACCCTCGTCACTCAGCGGTACGTTCAAATTACCCTGAATCCGATGGTCTCGATCATATTCCGTCGCACCTGGACGTATGAGAAGAATTTGTAACATCGTGTCAAAAGGCTCCGAATCCACTTCGGAACTCCCCCACTGAGACTCGGAGTCGGTCACACACCGCTCACTCGTAAGTTCACTGAATCTCAGTCCCCGAACCTTTTACTACTCTCCCGATTAAGATGATCCGCCGGAAACATCTGGCTGTGATCATCCATCCTAAGCGGAAGACACATTGGACACACCCGGCGGCACTTTCTACCGATTTGCTATGCAAACGACGGACGGTTGAGCAACTCATGGTGGGGAAACGAACGGAAACAAAAACATCTCGCCCCGCTTCTGGAGCGAATCGTTCCTCACCATTTAATGACCAACGCGACTGCCACTGGTCACTGTAAACCTATTTTACCCGAATAGCAGCTTCTTGACGAGCCCCTCCCTTTTCGACCCTACACGGGGGGACAGGATGCTTATATCTAAATTATAACGTATGATCAAGATCAATGTTTTGGGGAAATCGTTCTACTAGATGCGATTAAAATCAGATTTCTCTCTTTGTAATAGTTATCGAGACTTTGCGGGGGGAACTCCGGCTTTCGGAAGAACGCCGTACCCGCAATCGGATAACGCACACCTGCCGCGACGCACATCCCAATCGTCGCCTCTTTCACTCCGCCGTCGATCGAAATAAGTTTAGAATCCCCGTAAATTCTTCGCAATTCGCGCACTTTATCCAGTGTTTCAGGCATGAACGATTGATTTCCAAAACCTGGTTCGACGCTCATGATCAGGACAAAATCAACCGGTTCGAGGAATGGAAGAGCCGCTGAGAGGGGAGTTTTGGGCGATATGGCGATCCCGGCCTTCGCTCCCAGCTGATGGATGCGTTTCACCAGTTGCGCGGAACGTTGGAACGCGTCGCGTGTCGCCAGATGATTCCACATCGGATATATTTCCGGTGTGATACGCGAAATCGTTGGGACTACCTCGCCCTCTGCCGAACATTGGGCGAATCCAAACGATTCGAGATGGAACGAGATCATCGCGGCCCCCACCGCACCGAATCGTTCGATATAGTCGCCGCGATCCGGATCGGCGATCATCAGGTGGCAATCGAATGGGATGCGTGTATGGGAGCGGACCGATTCGAGGATGGGAAATCCAAAACTCAGATTCGGTACAAAAACGCCATCCATGACATCGACATGGAGCACGTGCAGTCCGGCCGCTTCCACCGCCCGCATTTCCGTAGCCAGCGACGCGAAATCCGCTGCTAAAAGTGAGGGACCAAGAACGACCGGTTCCCGCTGGAAAATCTTGAATAAATGATCGCTCATGGTTCGAACGGTAGCTATGTCCATGGTTTAATCCCGCCGCAAAAAAGTCTAATGTTCAAAAAGTCCAAAAATCAAGCGGAAACACGGTTTCCGAAAGGACCGCTTCGGCTTGGCTCGCCACGTTCGAACAGCACTTGTTCGATTGCCGTTTTTTGCGATTCGGACAGCGACCATCCCATCGCTCCGGCGGTTTCTTCGATCTGTTCCGGACGTTTTGCGCCGCATAACGCGGTGGTGATTCCCGGTTGGTCGATCGTCCAGCGGACGACGAGTTGGGCGACCGTTTTGTTCGATTCCGCCGCGATCGTTCGCAAACGTTCAACCAAAGCCAAATTTCGCTGATATTCTTCGCCTTGGAACATTGGATAATGTTTCCGATGATCATTTTCGAATGTTTCGTCACCACGCATTTTACCCGCGAGCAACCCTTTGACGAGTACCCAGTAGACGTGAACGGAGACCTGATGTTCGCGGCACCACGGCAAACGATCCGCTTCGATTCCGCGTTCGAGCATGCTGTACGCTGGTTGAAAGGCATCAAGCGGACAAACAGTGTGAAAGCGTTGGAGCTGAGCGAGCGAAAAATTTGAAACGCCCACCGAGCGAATTTTACCTTCCTTGCGGAATTGCCTTAAAAGTTCCGCCGTTTCTTCGATCGGACGTTCTGGATCGGGATGATGCAAATAATATAAATCAACATAATCAGTCTTTAATCGTCGCAGACTGGTTTCCAGCTGCTGCCGCAATCGTTCCGGCGAACTGTCGAAAATGACGCTTGGACCGTCGCCCCAGTGCATTCCGCCTTTCGTCGCCAGCACGACTTGTTCGCGGCGTCCTTCTAACGCGCGACCCAAGAGCTGCTCACTTTCCCCATTGCGACCGTAGCCAAATGCTGTATCGAGATGGTTTATACCCAGTTCCATGGCTTGATGGATCGTGGCGATGCTATCCGCTTCTGTGGCTCCTGGCGAGGTCATTCCCGCCATTGGCCAACAACCCAAAGTCACCGGACTGATCCATAATCCGGTTTGACCGATCTCGCGTCGTTCCATTTGCAAGACTCCTATGTTAAAACTACCGGACGGCAACGCCCACCGTGTTCCCGACCATTCAGCCGTGCAAAGGATGCTGTGTCCCTGCGCTGCTGGTCGAATGGGTATGGTATCGGTTGGTCGATATCCTCCATACTGGGGTGAATGTTCAATGAGCCGAGGCTTTTACGCTTAGGATCACGCCCAACACCAGACCGATCACGACGACCGCGGGTTGCTGGAGCCTTTCCGCGAACGATTCGTTCCAATGTGGTAACACGGCGGCCAGTAAATTATTCGTCATATGAAACAGCATGGCTGGAAAAATTGAACCTGTCCGCAACACGAGCAGGCCCAACACCACTCCGATCACCGTGACGGTCATGGATTGTTGCATGACGGTATGCGCGGCACCGAACAGAATTGCGGAACCGACGACCGCCGTAACGGGACCGATACGACGCAGGCCGGAGAAAATCGCTCCACGGAAGAGCATTTCTTCGCAGATACCCGGCAGTACCGCGATCACGAGCAGCGTTATCCACGCCGGGCCTGACGCCAGAATCCGTTCGACACCTTCCAGTGCCGTTTGCACTTCCGGAGCCAATGGATACGCCCATTCCACCCATTGACCGAGCACCAGAATCGCGGGGTGAAACAGCACGGCTAGACCGACGCCGCTGAGCAATGCCAGCCGCGAAGCTCGACGCAGTGATAACGCCTCCCGAACGCTTGCGGTCGTGCATCCCACCAACAACGCGAGTCCCGCCAATAGAAGCATGGTGACCGCCGTTTGCGTCACGAGTCCACCCCAATGCGTTGCCCAGTGTTCAGGAATGAGGAAGCCGGCAAGTTGCATCGCCACGATGACCGCGACGCCGGTTAGGACGGCGAGTGACCAATGCGGACGCGACTCCTGACGTGCCGTAAATCCCAACCAAAATGAGCGAAAGGTCATCGTATCCGCCGTTCGGAATAGAATTGATTCCTGACGAAATAGCGAAACCGCGGTGAAAATCGCCAGCCAAATCCCCGCCAGCATCACAAGCGTGACTGGAAGCAGCATCGCCAGCGTCTGTGAAAGATTGCCTGAGATCATCTGTTGCAGCAAAAGGACCAGCCCGCTTAGCGGAATCATCGCCGTTTGCCAGGTCAGCGACACGGTGGTCATCATGGGAAGCAGAATGAGCGGCAAGACCACCATCAACAGCGGCATTAGGTACAACTGGGCTTCTCGCGTATTGCGAGCAAATGTGGCGATGGCGATGGATGTGGCGGAGAAAAAAATGGCTAACGGAATCGTGGCCACGAGAATCGCCACAATCCCGACTGTTGGCGGATATTCGAAGATGGGCAGCTTTTGAATGGCCACGGCCACACAAATGAGAATACTGCACAAATTGGAGAAAGCGGTTAAAATCGCGGGAATCGCCACCGCCACCAATCGCGCGACAACGATTTCCAGCCTCGTGGCCGGTGAGGTCAGCAGCGTTTCGAGTGTGCCACGTTCACGATCTCCCGTACAGATGTCGGTCGCCGCGTGGAACGTTCCGGTCATTACGAATAAAATGAGCATCATCGGCAAAATCTGCGCCCAAATTGCCGCTCCGCGTAATTTTCGCCATGCCGCCACATCGACATGTGTCGTTGGAAGCACGGTCGTGAGCGAGTCTGGGACCGCTGCCGCCTGCAAACGACGGGTTCGATAAGCCGTATTCCAATTGTTCCAAAATATCTCCACCGCTTGACGCGAAAGCATCGACCGCTGAATTGCCGTCGTCCAGTAAATCACGGGCGCTTCAGTACTGGACGGGACCCCATCATTTTGCCCGTCGTTTTTGGGTATACTCCCCTTTGGTACATCGGATTTTGGCACGTCGGACACGGTTTCTGATGTGGAGGGCGTTTGAGGTGGTGGCGAGGATCGTGAGGAGAAGCTGGACGCTTGGGTGAGCTGCGAGTCAATTTGTACGATTAGTGCGTTAGGAAAGAACCAGACGGTGTCGCATTCACCAGTTTCCAGCCTTTTGGTCTCCTCGGCGAGCCGCGTCTCGTCCGCGGCAATCGGGTCGCTGAACGTGAGCTGTTCGGGCGATTCCACCCATTGGAGCAGCGAAGCGAGCCGTTCGGGATCGCCTGACGTGAGGATGGAAACGCGATATTTGGCCGAAGGTTGCCCCGATGTTTGCAGTTCCGTCTGTTTGAACATGAAGAAACCGAGCAACGGGTAAAGTAATAATGGCATTCCGAGCACGAGAAAGAGGGTACGACGGTCCCGCAACTGATCTCGTAGCTCACGTCGAACGATTGAACGAAAAATCGAAAAATGGAATGAATGCACTCAAAAAATCCTAATCATGTTTGGTTCAGAATCACAGACCGTTCGGGAGACAAATGTACCATTGTGTGTTCCCACTGCCGCACGGACCTGGAACACCCGGCGGCGAGTTCGTGTTGACAAGCCACTGCTCATGGTTCGTTCAGACGATGGCGGAATCGCAGTGGGCGATCCCGCCTTTGGGGCACCACTGATTCACGAGCCGATTTCACCTTTCTGGACAATGGACAAGCCGGCCTGTTATGGGTACTGCCATCGTCGGGTAAAAAAGGGTGGCTTCGCGGCATGTGCGGCTATGCGTAAAAGCCGAACTCATATGCCGCGTCGTACATGGCGACAATATTTTCCGCGGGAACACCCGTCTGAATGTTGTGGACGTTATTGAATACGTACCCACCACCTGGCTTCCAAATTTCCAGATTCTTGCGTACTTCCTCACGCACCTGTTGCGGCGTGGCGATGGGTAGTATCTTTTGCGAGTCGATCGCTCCGCCCCACAACACCAGCTTCTGACCGAAATCACGCTTGATCACCGCAGGGCCCATACCACGCGCCGAAATCTGGACCGGATTGAAAATCTGGACCCCATTGTCGATCAATTCGGGTAGATATTTTTGGCACGCTCCACAGGTATGATACCATAGTTTCGCCGAAGTTCGTGAACGGATATATTGGGCGAGCTGTTTGTGCCGCGGTTTGACGATCGTGTGGTAGAATGTCGGGCTGAACAGCGGTCCCGTTTGACCCGCGAGGTCGTCGCCAATCATGATCACATCGACCAGATCGCCCACCTCGTCGAGAAACACACGGAACCAGTCCATCCAGAATTTCAACGTTTGATCGAGCATAGCCTCACAAAATTCCGGCTGTTCGATCATATCCTGAAACCATCGCGGCAGACCGCGCAGATACCAACAGGTCTCATAGACGACGCCGCTGATTCCGCTGACTACGGCGTATGGTGTCTCATTTCGAATCTTGAGCGCTCGTTCACGTAGTCCTGCAAATCGCCCTGGATCATCCCCTTTGGGCCACGGATAATTGGCCACGTCAGCCAGTGTCACGGTAGCCATCGGATGATCCGTAATATCCATGTACAATGGAGAACTTTCACTGCTCGACCATCGAACACCGAATTCGTCCACCAGATCGAGCCATTGTTGACCGTCACGCTCGGCAGAAACAATGCCGCCTTTCCAATCGCCTGCCGCACCCGCGGATATGTAACGGGTGTCCACCCGGAGCCGTTCCAAAAGACGCTCACATGGTCGCGCGAGTTGCTGGACCGCGTCCATGATTTCCACCGGGTCGTCCATCCCCAGATATCGAATCAATTCCTCATACGCCACCCGATGAATCCCCGTCTGATTGCCGCCTAAATCAATCGGAACTCGGTCTGGTTCACGATGATCTAACGCCGTGAGTAAACGTTCACGTGAGGTCATGGTCTCTTTACAATGCGACATAGGAATACCCTTTACTTCTACTGATTTCCCGATATTTTCGATCCCGATCTTTCGGCGCGGATTGGTTACGGATTCGGTTCCTTTGGATTCTATTTTTGGGCTAATTTCGGTTTGAAAATGACCGCGCCAAGCGGTGGAATGTGGATCAACATGGACGCTGGGCGACCGTGTAGGGGAATCGTCTCGGCAACACTTTGTCCGCAATTGCCCACACCGCTGCCACCGTAACTCTTCGCGTCACTATTGAACACTTCCGCGAAAATGGCCGTATCCGGCACACCAATCCGATAACTCCAACGGGGGACTGGCGTAAAGTTCATCGCTACGAGCACGTAATTGTCCGCGAAACAACTGCGTCGCAAAAAGACCAATATGCTTTCGTCCCAATTGTTGCAATCAATCCACTCAAAACCGGTCGGGTCACAATCCTTTTCGTACATCGCCGGCTCACGCCGCATCAAATGGTTCAGATCGCGGACCATGTTCTGCACGCCTTTGTGTGCATCCCAACGCAACAAATCCCATGGCAATTCCCCATCGAAATTCCATTCGTCCCACATGCCGAGTTCGCTACCCATGAACATCAATTTTTTGCCCGGATGCGTCATTTGATACGATAACAGCAGTCGTAAATTCGCGAATCGTTGCCACGGGTCGCCCGGCATTTTGCCCAGTAACGAACTTTTGCCGTGGACCACCTCGTCGTGTGAAAATGGCAGTATAAAATTCTCCGACCACGCATACAACTGGCTGAAAGTCAGTTCATGATGATGGTATTTTCGGAATAATGGATCGTTTTTGAAGTAATTGAGCGAGTCGTTCATCCAGCCCATATTCCACTTCATCGAAAATCCAAGCCCGCCAGCATAAGTCGGTTTCGTGATGGCTGGCCACGCCGTCGATTCTTCCGCAACCGTCAAAATGCCCGGAAAATGTCCGTGCGTTTGGACATTCATCTCTTTCAAAAACGCAATCGCCCCAAGATTCTCACGACCACCATATTTGTTTGGCAACCAATCTCCCTCTTCACGACTGTAATCCAGATAGAGCATCGAGGCCACCGCATCCACTCGTAAACCGTCAATGTGGTATTTGTCGATCCAAAACAGCGCGTTGGCAATCAGGAAATTACGCACCTCATATCGATCATAATTGAAAATGTAGGTTCCCCAATCGCGGTGTTCGCCGCGTCGTGGGTCTTCATGCTCGTACAACGCGGTTCCATCGAATCTTGCTAAACCAAACTCGTCTTTCGGAAAATGCGCCGGAACCCAATCCATAATGACGCCAATACCGTTCTGGTGGCATAAATCAATGAGCGCCATAAGGTCTTCCGGATGGCCGTAACGTGCCGTCGCCGCAAAGTATCCCGTGACTTGGTAGCCCCAACTCGCCGTGAGTGGATGTTCCGCCATCGGCATCAGCTCGATATGCGTGTATCCCAAATCTTTGACGTAATCGACCAATTCTTGCGCTATTTCTCTTGCCGTTGGCCAAACGCCACGCGGTTTGAACGGCTTTCGCCAGCTGCCCAAATGAACCTCGTAAATCGAGATCGGTTTTTTAAGCCAATCGGTTTTCGCTCGCTGTTCGATCCAATTCGCATCGCCCCACGCATATCGATTCAGCTCGACTACTCGGCTTGCGTTACGCGGCGGTACCTCCGTCGCAAAACCAACTGGATCGCATCGTTCCCTATTCCAACCTTCGCGCCCGATGTAATATTTATACAACGCTCCTTCACGAGCTTCAGGGATGAAAATTTCCCAAAAACCTGACGGAATATATTGGTGCATGGGGTGTCGCGAACAGTCCCAATCGTTAAAATCGCCCACCACGGCCACATAATCGGCGTTCGGTGCCCATACCGCGAACGTGACCCCTTCTACTCCATGGATCGTTGCCGGATGCGCCCCAAGTCGATCGTACATCCGCCAATGCCGTCCCTCGTTGAGTAGATAAAGATCATAATCGCTCAAAACTTTCGTTCGATTCTGGTTAGTCATGGTGAATTTTCCTCTTCTCAAGATTCGAGGTTGGTTTAACTCCGTTTCTTGTCACGAGTTTCTGGGACACCGATAAGTAACGGACGCCCGTGGGAGTTTTTTTGCGCGATCGTTTTGCACAAAAACATTTCAACATGCTAATAATACCATGTTTGGTCTCAGATTACACCCAATGGATTGATTGAATTTGGATGAAAAAAATACCGAATATATAAACACATTCGTATTTAACGGTATTTTTGATTGTGCCGACAAAGATATTTGTATGTTTTTTAAGGAATGATTAAAGAGCGACGTTTATGCGGACGATACTGATTATGTGTTCGGAAGGAGTGCGAAGATTGGAATGATTTTCGAGATTTCCCCCGACGAGAAGCTCTTTGAAAAACTGTTATCGAAGGATTGTGGAATTTTGAACTTTAGCGTCGCCTCGGCATGCAGATGGGCGGGCGTAGCGGGGGAAAAGTTCCATGGGTACCGAGGACAACTCTTGACTGTAGTCGTTGTGGCGTCTACACTTAGACCAAAGGACGGAGTACGATGAAGTTCATCGCGAATTTCTTCCGGAGACGTCAGTGAAGGATTCGGGGCTTGCCAAAAAAGCTCTGGTTCTTGAAGCGAGTCCGATCAAGTTGATGGTCAGAGTGAGGACGGTAAAGTGACGAAAAAAGAAATTGTCCGGGCGGTTTCCGAAGAAATGGGTCTGACCCAACAGGCGACGAAGGAGATTGTTCAGAAGACGTTTGAAGTGATCATCGATATGCTTTGCCGGGAGAAACGGATTGAAATCCGCAATTTCGGAGTATTCGAGGTCCGCCAACGTAAGCCGCGCAAAGCGCGGAATCCAAAGACCAGTCAGCAAGTCGTTATTCCCGCCAGAATGGTGGTTTCGTTCCATCCCGGTAAGGTGATGGAAGATCGGGTCAGCGAGATTCCGGCAGAGATCGAATAAACCCATCGGTTCCGTTTTTCCGATGTTCCGTTTTTCTGTGATCGACCGCGATTCGTCGCCTCGTTCATGGAGTGGAGTGTTTGGCCGGTTTTCCGGGCGACTTACTTTTTCACGTGAACACGGTTTTCGGGCAGTTCCTTGCGATAACCTACGACGGTGAAACGATTTGCGTCGAGTGATCGGTTTACCCGCGTATTACTTCCGGTTTTTTGGGAGGATTCTCCATACGAAGTGAGCATGAACCGTATAGCCTGATTTTCTAAACGTTTGCTTTTGGAACAGGTGAGCGGCAATGGTCGTGGGACCTTTTTACCTCTTCCATTTTTGAGTTGTTTGACAGTGAACGCGATTTGAAATGGATTGGGTGCGAACGTGAGGATCGTCTTGTTCATCTTCGGATGACGAGCACATATACGAAAAATAACTGGAATAGGGGGAGCGGAGGATTTTGTTCCGTTTTTGAATCGGACAGAGGACGCCCGCTGCGATACCCCAACAAAGCGATCCACAGGGATGTGGATCTTAAAGACGAGCAGGGAGCTTATGATGCGTACATTCCTGATTGCTTTATTTGGGACGATTGTACTGATGGGAACCGTTGGCTGTATTCTTCCGGCTTATAGTGGTGATCCGGTCCGTCGAACCGAACAGGAGCTTTACACCTCCGAGAACTTGCGTGAAGTCGAGAACACGTGGGATCGTATTTGGTTTATGGATCAACCGAACCACATGGCTCCGTATCGTACACACGGTGGTATTCTTTAATGTCGCAAGGTTTTGCGATTTTTCCAACCGGAGTTTTTCGGCGGTGTGTGGACCGACGAAAACGTCTCCAAGGTGCGGCAACGGGAATTCAGTCGAGAGCGAGTCGCCGCTTGTTTTCGCTGAATTGCCTCGTTTCGAAGCTCGATTTTGAAGTGGTATCGTGATTTCCATGGAGTGGAAATTATGGATTCCGGTCGAAGGTGTGCTTGATTCGAAGATGTTCTGATCCACGTTGCGGCGAAGCTCGTGATGTGAGATGGGATATTGCCGAGTGTTGACATTCGAAAACGTGTTCGGGTACAAAGAATTTGCGTCGGACACGTTTTTTTGTACGCTCTGTGTGGTTTTATGGAACCGTATGACTTTGGCGATTCCCATTTTAGTGCGCACGCGGAGAGTGTATTCTTGGATATTTCTTCCAAACATAGTTATAAAAACGAATATAACGAAAAAAAGCATTTCGCTGTTCTAAATTGGGGATGAAATGCGGAGAAAAATTTCGAATTCGTTGCGTTTTGGTCTCTCAGCGGTTATATTAACAGGGAAGGATAAGTAAACTTGGCGATTTTTAAGGTGCGTTGTGAAAAAATTCACTTGCAGAGTTTGCCCAAACCGATGATAGGGGGGAAGTGGGGTTTTCTCCATTTTTTGGGGCATATCCCTCACTTTTCATGGGGGATGGCGTCCGATGAGGCGTTGCGATTGGCGTCGTATGAGTCGTATGTTGCGAATGAGTGGAGCATATTTGCGGATTGATGCCGTGAGTTTGCGGGTGTAATCGTGGACGTGCGAGTCTGGTGGTCCAATCAAATTATCCAATCAGAATACTGTGATATACATACGGGTGTCATTTGAAGTTGGTGCGGAAGCGGTTTTTGTGAAGAAAGTCGCGACGTTGGAGACGAGCGTTCAAATGAGATGAGTATAAACAGTGGCGTATAACCAGTGAAGGGTTTTTCCATGAGTTCGGCAGATAAAAAACTCGTCGGTGTGATCGCCTTGTTCGGCATACTGATGCTTGTATTTCCGCCGCTGGTTCATCGTACTTCCCGTGGGTGGAAGGCGAAGACGGAAGAGACCACCGTAAGTCTCGAAAAAGAACGTCAAAAAGTGGATTCGCTTGAGCGTCAGGTCGCTCAGTTTCGTAAGCGATTGATCGCGGAGTACCAGGTTGCGGGGGCGGATGGTTCGAGTTCCGGTACGGATGGAGCTGTTGCGGGTGCCGCAGTGGATGCCGGTGCGGATGGCGCGGTCGCTCCAAGTGCCATGGGAGTGAGTTGCCAAGATTTGATTGATGAGATTGCCGCGCTGAAGGCGCGGGAAGATCAATTGAAACGTCAGAAAGCACATTACGGTGAGGTGTTGCCATTGCTTGCCGAACAGCAGAAGGCTGCGGATGTGGAACAGCGTGCGGCGGAGGTTTCGCTCCAGGCTGCCGTAGCGGAACGCGATCAGTTGTACCAAGAATTTGAGACGTTGGAAAAAGATCGTGTGGCTCGATTTGCCCAAGTGGTTGGGGTGCAGGATGCGAAGGGTGTCGAACAAGAGGCTGGACTTCAGAGTCAGCTTACCCAGACGGATAAAGAGTTGGAACAAGCTCAGTCCATTCACGATCAGCTTGTGGCAGATGCGTCGCGTTATCAGGAGACTTTGGCAAAAGAGGGAATTGATGCCGCAAGTTATGCGGATCGTCCGCTTCCGTTGGAGGCTCGTGTGACGAGTATTTCGGAGACCGCGGCTGGACGTTTGATTTCTATCTCGGTCGGTTCCGACCAAGGACTGCGTCGCGGTCACGCGTTGGAGGCGTATCGTCAGGAGAACAGCTTGGCTAGTTATTTGGGACGTGTCGAAGTGGTGGAGACGCAACGCGATCGAGCGGTTTGCAAAGTGCTTCCGAATTTTCAGAGGGGTGTAATTCAGGAGGGTGACCGTGTCAGCTCGCAGCTTCAGTAAGAAAAAAGTAAAACCCGTTCGACCCACAAATCCAACGCAGCCGGTATCGGCGCGTCCGAAGGGGCGTCCGGATGTCTATACCGTGATGACCATTCTCGCTTTTATGGGAATATTAGCGGGAACGGTGTTAATGTACCTTGAGTCCGCCAAATTTGCTGGTTGATTATTCAGGCGAAGCCGGGTAGTCCTTTGGGCGAAGAGATTGGATTCGATTGGGTTTCGAATTCATCAGACCCCATGGGCGAATCTCCGTGCGCAAGGGTGTGGTCTTGGGTCGTGGACGGGTGACGACATGGGATATGTCGCAGACAGTAGGGCATTGGTTTTGGGACCGTGGTGTCCAGAGATTGTTTGAGAGTGGTTCCGTTTGAAAGCAGCTTCGGCGTAACCTTGAAAATCAACATAAATTCAGTCGCAAAAAAGTATAAGGGGTTTTCCCATGAATACAGTCGGTAAAATACTCACCGGCGTAGTAGCCTTTCTCGGAATTCTGGTACTGACGTTGTCGGTTGTGATGTTCACCTTTTCGCCAGACTGGAAGGGGCGTGCAGCAGCCAAAGCGGAAGAACTGAAGGAGGAGCAGGAGAAGTCGCAAAAACTCCAAACGGAGTTAGATGGGTTGAATGGTACCTATGCGAAGGAAGCCGAGTTGCTTAACGCGAATGTTGCTGCGTTGGATAAAGCGGTTGCGGCTGGTGCGACGGATGTCGAGAATCTCGAGGCACAGCGAGTGGCGGCGGAAAAGCAGCTTCAGGATGCGATCTCCAAGACGCAGGAAGCTCAAAGTTCGCTGAAGGATGTTTTGGCACAGCGTACGGATCTTTTGGGACGCATTGATGCGACCAAAGCGGAACGCGACAAATGGTTTGACACGGCAGTTCGTATGACAGATGAGTTGAATCAGCGCAAGACGGAACTTTCTTCGTTGTTGGCTTCGAACGAGTCACTCGTCGCCGACATGGATCGATTCAAGAAGATTCTGGAAAAAGAACAGATTGATCCCGCGACGCTTGTGGGTAAACCGTTGCCATTGGATGCGCATATCGTGGAGACTTTGGATGCTGAAACGGGAAAATTGGTTACGGTTTCTGCTGGTGTGGATCAAGGTCTGAAGAAGGGGGATACACTCGAGGTATTTCGTCAGGTGAGCGGTGCGGCAACCTATTTGGGTAAGGTGGAAGTGGTAGATCCGCAAGCGGATCGTTCGGTCTGTAAGGTGTTGCCCGAATTTACCACTGGAGCGATTGAGCAAGGCGACCAAGTGAGTTCGACGCTCAAGTAGATCGGTCGTTGTTCCAAAACACCGCTGTTCCGAAGAACCACGCCAGTGAATAGTGTCTGGGGTGTGGTGGTTTTAAGTGGAGGGGCGGTTTCGTAGGGCGGTTATCCGCGAAAATTTTGACGCTGGACGTCTGGTGAGATATTAAATTCCTAGAACGCTTGGCTCCTGAGTTTTGACTGAATTGAACTCAGGAGTTTTTTATTGGATGCGAGATGGTTATCCGATTGGGGGACAGTTCGTAGATGTGTGTCCAGAAATAGTTTGTAACCCGTTCGTCGGCCCCATTTTTGATCGAATTTTTTTATTTTCTACTCGTTCGCCATAGTTTCTGTAGATTTTTTTACGAACATGTCGCGTCGTACGTTTTTCGCGTTCCAATCTGTTGGGGATATCGCAAGCCCCTGCTGCTTTGGGAAGATATTTCTCGTGGAGATAAACAAAGGCCGTAAAATGAGGCCAAATCAAGGATTGGCCCATCTCACCCGTCTCTCTTTTTTCTGTCGCTTGCCGAAGGTGCTTAGGGCGTGTTCACATAATTTACGCTCTAATCGGAACGACTAGCAGCGTGACTGGCCGGTAAAAAGTTTGCGTATTCCCTGCGGAAATGCTTTTTTGTGAAACTTTTTTGAAAGGAAGAGAACATAGAGAACACATGGAGAGAAAAACTTTGAAAAAGTTTTTCCTCCAAACCACCTTTTCAAAACTTTTTACTAAACGGTGGCCATCCAAACTTGGCGAATATGGACGTTGGTTGCGGTCGCGGAGTCGCAGCGGGCGTTTTCACCTCTCGGCAATCGACTTTTTACCACATAGTCATGATGTGAACACACCCTAGTTGCGGATCATATTTTCGACCGAATATCCCGGCGGGATCATCGGCAGCACGTGTTCCTGATAGGGGACGGCGACATCCAATAGGAACGATTTAGGCGATTCGAGCATCGCTCTCAGACCGTCATCCAATTCGTCGACATGTGCGATGCTACGACCGGCCCAACCGTAATTCTGAGCGATACCGACATAATTGGGAAAACGGTCAGCTGGTCCCAATCCATCGCCCGCTCCTCGCCATTCCGGATGGTCAATTGGCCCCAAATAGGTGTGTCCGCGGTGTTTATCGTAGAATCGATCTTCCCATTGGACCACCATTCCGAGGTGCTGATTATTGAGTAGCAACACCTTCATCGGAATTTTTTCGCAAGTACAGGTCGCCATTTCCTGAATATTCATCTGAAAACTTCCATCGCCATCGATATCGATGACCGTGGCTTCTGGATGGGCGACCTTGGCTCCCATCGCCGCGGGAAGGCCAAAACCCATTGTTCCCAGACCGAGCGACGAAATCCATGTGCGTGGGCGTTTGAAATGGTAAAATTGCGCGGTCCACATCTGATGTTGGCCAACACCGGTTGTGATAATCATGTCATCACGATCGTGTGTCATTTGCCACAGTCGATCAATCGCCATCTGCGCGCTGATCCAACCGTTGACCGGATTCCAATGGAGTGGTTCGCTCTGTTTCCAGCCATTGATCTGATCATACCACGGTTGCAGCGACTCGTTCGGATGGCATTGGAGTGCCAGCAGTCGTGTCAAAATTTGGCGCAAATCACCTACGATCGCGACCGTTGGTTTCTTAATTTTCGCAATTTCCGAGGGATCAATATCGACATGGACGATACGACCATGACTCGCGAATTTTTCGACATTACAGGTGACACGGTCATCGAATCGGACGCCAAATGCGAGCAGTAGATCGGCCTCATTGACCGCAAAATTTGCCGTGGTTGCTCCATGCATGCCCAAAAAGTGCAGACCGAGCGGATCTTTACTCGGAAAACACCCCAAACCCATGAGCGTAGTCGTGACAGGAATCCCGCTTTGACGTACAAATTGCGACAAAACTTCCGAGGCTTCCGACGAAATGACGCCACCACCCGCATAGATGACCGGTCGTTTAGACTCACGAATCATCTGGGCAATCGTCGCAAGCTGTGTCGCTGAAATTTCTGGAGCGATTCCCACATAACCGGGCAGATTCATCGGTGGATTGTAATATTGTTCAAAATCTTCCGGCGTATCGAACGCGGCGTCAATCGGGGAGGTCAGAATATCCCGCGGAATATCGATCAACACCGGACCAGGCCGACCTGTCGTCGCGATGTAAAACGCTTCCTTCACAATGCGCGGTAAATCACGAACATCCGTCACGAGGTAGTGCTGTTTGGTGATACTACCGCAGATTTCGATCATCGGTACTTCCTGAAATGCGTCCGAACCAATGGACGCCCGCTGTACCTGACCCGTGATGAAAATGATCGGTATGCTATCCAGTTTCGCATCGGCGATCGTCGTAATAAGGTTCGTCGCGCCCGGACCACTTGTCGTCATGCAAACGCCAGGCCGCCCCGTACTGCGCGCATAGCCATGCGCCGCGAAACCTCCACCTTGTTCATGACGTGGCAAAATGACCCGAATTTGGTTCGGATGCAGCAAAAATGCGTGATGCAACGGCATGCTGCAGGCACCGGGGTACGCAAAGATCGTATCGACACCCTGACGAATCAGTGCGTCCACAACGACCTCGGCCCCATTCGCCGGTCGGGTGAGGGGGGTAGATGGGGGCGTTGGGCGGGCATGATCGTCTGTCACGGAAGTACTCCTTGATGCATTCATATTGTTTCGATATCAAAACCACACAGATTTCCGAAGATGGAACGAATGGGGAAACCTATTCATATCTGCGTAAAACTCATAACAGGATAACAGGTTTATTGATTTTCGCAAGAACTCCACCCGATTTTAGGGACTACTCGACGGTTGGTTTTTGTTCCGCGGCATTCCAGAAGGGTGAACTCACACGTAGGTTCGACACAATCTGCGGAAAAATGTCGAGAATGCGGTCGATATCGTTCTGTGTGGTGTAACGGCTAAAACTGAATCGGATGGAACCGCCGATCGCTCCCAGCGGAACCTTCATCGCTCGCAACACATGGGATGGTTCCAGCGAACCGGACGTGCAGGCTGAGCCGCTCGACGCGCAAATTCCATGGGTATTCAATTCCATCAGCATACTTTCACCTTCGATCGACCAACAGGAGACGTTTGTCGTGCCAGGCAATCGGGTCGCTTGATAACCGTTGATCTGGATGGCTGGAATCCGTCGAAGCAACTCCGCTTCGAACTGCGCTCGCAATTGCGCGACTCGTGACTCATCCGCCCCAAGTGTTCGGACCGCCAGTTCGACTGCTGCGCCTAATCCTACGATATACGGTACATTTTCCGTACCCGCACGCCGACCGGATTCCTGATGGCCACCGATTAAAAATGGACGACAGGGCGTGCCACGTCGCATATACAATGCGCCGATGCCTTTTGGCGCGTGGATCTTATGACCGCTAAACGAAAGGAGATCAACATAGGCAAGATTTTCAGACAAGTTAATCCACTGTTTTCCTACGCTTTGTGTCGCGTCGGTGTGGAACAAAATCGTTGGATCGGTCTCCTTTGTTAGACGTGACAACTGTTCAATCGGAAAGAGTACACCCGTCTCATTATTCGCGTGCATGATCGACACGAGTGCTGTGCGACCTGGTGACAACGCTCGCACAAATGCACGTGTGTCGAGATTGCCATCCGAATCGACATCAATCCAATGTACCGTGTAGCCATCTCGCTCCAATTGGCGACAGACTTCCAGTACGGCTGGATGTTCGACCATGGTCGTAATTACTTCGCGTCGCTCTGGGGATATCATGGCAAGCATACGCAGCGCACCAAAAATCGCGTGATTATTACTTTCCGTCGCACAGCTCGTGAAGGTGATCTCCTGTACATCCGTCGCACCCAGCGCGGTGGCCACCTGTTGACGCGCCGTCGCGATGGCTTTGGCCGCCCCTTTCGCCGCCGCGTACATCGAACTCGGATTGAAATAACATTCACCGAAAAACGGTTGCATCGCCGCCACCACTTCGGGGGCTACGCACGTCGTCGCATTATTATCCGCATAAATCACATTCATGGATCAAGCCCTTGTCTTCTGAGGAAGCTGTTCACTTCATTATAACTGTTCCAGACTAGATGACCATATCCCGGCATCCTATCATTGGGAACGCGTTTCTTCGATTTGGTGTTGATATTCGCGATTTTTTGGGGTAAAAAATAAACTGGAACCCATACGTGCCTGTCACATTTTTTCACCAAGATCGTTTTCTTGAGATCGCGGTATAGGCTTTACGATGAAAAAAAACGATACTTCCGAACGAATCGTTCCCGCACTCTTTGATCTTCAAGTCAATGGTTATGGTGGTGTGGAATTCGCCTCTGAACAGCTGACCGAATCAGCGGTGCGACAGGTCGTAAGCGACATGGCACAGATGGGCGTCGCTCGATTTTGTCCCACCCTGACCACCGCCTCCCCCGATTGTTTACGACATGGATTGACCGTCCTTGCCTCGGCCTGTCGGAGGGACGCTCAGATCGCGGCGGCGATGCCGGGATTCCATCTCGAAGGGCCGTATATCGCGTCTCAAGATGGCCCCCGCGGTGCTCATCCGCTCGCTTGGTGTCACGCTCCGGATCATCGGGAATTTGCCACCTTTCAAGAGGCTGCTGAGGGACGCATTCGAATCGTGACGCTCTCACCGGAATACGACGAATCACCTGATTTTATTCGGTGGTTAGTGAAAAATAGGGTGCGCGTGGCCATCGGACATACGGCGGCGAGTGCGGCACAAATTGACACCGCTGTCGAGGCTGGCGCGACTTTTTCGACCCATTTGGGTAACGGTTCCCATGTCCTTTTACCGCGTTTGCGAAATTATCTCTGGACACAGCTGGCGGAGGATCGACTGGCGGCGACCATCATCGCCGATGGTTTTCACCTTCCCGTGGAGGTGCTGCGTGTCTTTTTACGAGCGAAAGGAGTGGAGCGTGTCTGCCTTGTGAGTGATTTGGCCGCTGTCGCGGGACAGAAACCGGGGGTGTATGAATCTTCTTTGTGTCGTGCCGAATTGTTGAAAGATGGACGGCTCGTAGTTGCGGGACAACGCGAATTTTTGGCCGGCGCGGCGACACCGCTGGTTCAAGGGGTTGAAAATTTGATCCAACATCTCGGGTTGCCATGGGAGACGGCGTGGCAGTTGGCCTCTGTGCGACCTGCCCAAATTTTCTTTCAAGACGCCACCATTGACACGCAAAAAATTCTTGATGAACAAACATACAATCGGATTCAGATCAATGAAAATCAACGTATCACGATTTTAGAAACCATACTTCAGGGGACCTCGATTTTCAGAATCCATCAAAATTGATGCGCCCTTGGCGTCAAGCTCTTTAGCTTGACCCAACGGTTCGAAAATTTCGATACCCCTAGGGCGTTTGACCGTTTAGATACTTGGGAACTTAGGTGCCTTAGCGGTTCGGAGACCAACTGCCAGTGGAAACTGCTGTACCGATTGCCATTGTACCGGTTGTTGCCGTACCGCTATCTGGCGCTGTCGCGTTCGGTGGCGAGATCAGAGTGGCCGATGTATTCGTGGAATTGGATGCGTTCGTGGAATTGACCGACGGCTGCGGAGTGAGGGTGATCGGACGTCGAGAAATGGCTCCAATATTCGGTTTTGCCGATGCTGACGTGGTATACGAAACCGGCGTCGCTGTGGATGCGGGGCGGTTCGTTTTGTTGGTTGAATTGGCGGTACTCACGAGATTGGCACTCGGTAGCGTCTCTAGCATAGGTTGGCGGGCGACCGGTTGCATCGTCGTGGTCACGGAGCGATTGCTCTGTTGCCAGACGCGATCCGAGCCGGGTGCCGTGTCGGTGCCTGCGGATGATGTTAATGTGTTCACGTAGAACGGCGACTGATTGGCCGCCGCGGTTGTGGGTGCGGTTATCGCTTGGGGGGAGGTGGTCACGACCGCCTCACTGCGTGGGCGGAGTGTAAGCGGACCATGCGATTCAAGTCTACGACCATTCCGATCAATGAAACGCACAAATAGCGTGAGATTCGAGTGGTAAATGGACTGCGTCAACGGAAGCTCAAAATACATGCCTTCGCCCGTCGTGCTGTACACAAAACTGGGAGCGGCCTGTTTGGCATCAAAATTCCACGTACCGCAATATCCCTGGGCCGAGGCAATCTGCGGATCGACCAGTGAAATTTGGATCGCGCCCGTCGTTCGGACCGTTCGACCATACCGATCACGCGGCTCGATCAGCACACGAATTCCCTCGTCACCAGCCATCCCGTCGATATCCCAACCTCCTGTCAGCGTTGGGTTTAATACGATTTCGGTCACATCGGCACTATCCTGAACAGATGGAATCGCAACAATCCCATACGGATTATTTTGATCGACCGTTGCCGGATAGACCGTGGTGCTTTGTCCATTACCCGCCATGGATACGGAATTTTGAGACACGGCGTTTTGTCCATTGATTGAAATAGAGGCTCCCGCCGCGATGGGGGACGCTATAGTGATCTTATCCATTGGGTTGCCGGATGACATCGCTCCAGCTACGGAACCATTACCATCGCCAACACCATGACCACCCATAGAGGGAACAGGCGTCGGGACCGAGATGGTCGCGGAGGTTGGCAGAATCCGATTTTCGTTCCTGCTTTGCGTGGCGATTGGGGTGGGGGTCGGAATTATCTCAGGCTGCAAAGTCGGAGAGACCTGGACCGATTTCTGGGATGTCGTCTGGGGTGCGACGGGTGTCGTTTGCGGAGGCGCACTTTGGAAGTACGTGGAGTGTGGGGTGTTTTCCACACGTTCTGAATTATTCGAATTGTTTTGATAATAGGAACTTGCGTTGTTTGCTTTCTCGTTAGCAATGGCGAGCTGATTGCGCAACCGATCACTTTCTTTTTGTGCACGTGCCGCGTTGCGTGTGGCCATCGTCGTCTGATATTTCATCTGATACAGAGCGTCTTCCAAGGTTCGATTTTCACGTTCGAGTTCTAAAACCGCGTTACGATTCTGGCTGCAACCGCTAAAAGTTCCGATCAAACAGAGGAAAAGTGCCATTCCTGTGGAAAATGTTGCGCATGAAAACAGACGCGTGAGCGATGGCGGTGCGAAAAACCGCGACCGTTTCACTTTCGGCTGGGACGAATAACATCGAAAAAACAGGAATCGCATGGGAAAATCCTCACGATTTTGATCAACAACAGACTCGGAATCGTTTCCATAGAGCATGAAAACGCGGAGGCCGATCTGTTTCCACCATGGAATACCCCTGACGGGCACACTTTTGGGGGCGAGTCGTCACCGGGTGGGGAACATAGCAAATCATGGACGTGATGACAAGATCAATTTTTTAGCTCAAATGGAGTCACTTCGGAACATCTCTATGGAAAGAATTCTTTCGACAGCCGAACTACTCGGCGGACCGCTTCGTCGATTTCGCCGAGCGTTTGGCGTGCGGAAAAACTAAATCGGATAGTCGAACGGATGACCGCCGTGGATAGATGCATGGCTGGAAGCGTCGGCGACGGTTCGTCCGCGTCGCTGGTGCAAGCGGAACCAGTCGCACAGTAAACGCCGCGAAGACCAAGCTGGTGGACCAACCATTTGGCAAAATTCTTGCCGAAAGATGACGACGCCTGCTCTGATTGCCATCGCGTGGAACAAAACCAATCGGGGAACGCGATAGCTGAAAGATAAGGTGAACGTGGAACGTGATGAGCCAAAATCACGGCGGATGGAATGGCTCGCCGTATCTCAGATTCCCATCGCTCTCGAAGCTGAGTGACGTGATGATGGTTCGCCGTCAAATTCCGAACTTCCGATTCCAACGCCACCTGCATCCCGATCGCCAATGCCACCGGTTCGGTACCCGCTCGTAAACCGAATTCCTGCGAACCTCCGCTCAATGTGGGTGATAAGACGAGTCGTTGGAACCATAATCCACCGATTCCGCACGGACCGCCGAACTTATGGGCTGCCAACGACAGCGAAAACGCTCGTGTCGAAAATGTAGAGAGCGAAATCGGAATTTTGCCAGCCGCGGCCACCGCATCAAAATGAAGTGGAATGCCATGCTCCTGGCAAAACGCCGCGATAGACGCAATCGGTTGGATGACACCCGTCTCGTGACTAACCCATTGAACGGCTACCAATGCGGTTGAATCATCGCACCACTCCGCCAATTTGACCGTATCGATCACTCCGTCTGAATGAAGCGGTAGCGTTCGTAATTCCGGTTGATCTTCTTCGTGTGTCGCGTCCAAAAGCGTCAACGCTGATTCCATCACCGAGGCGTGCTCCGAAGCCGACACGACCAGCTTCATTTTGGAACGGGGGTGACATTGACGCAACGTCTCTTGCCGCGATCGGAAAATGCCATGAATCGCGAGATGATTCGATTCCGTCGCACCACTCGTAAAAATGAACCGTTCATCCGGTCGTGTTTCACAGGAATTTTCGCCTGATTGTTTATTTTCTTTATATTCCGCATTTTCGACGATCGGACAGGTTGGTTCGGTCGGGACTTGGCCTGTCTTCAGAATCATGACGAGGCGGTTGCGAGCTGTTTCGAGCCGATGACGGGCGGCCTGTCCGGCGGGATGTAGGCTTGATGGATTTCCCGTCTGATGGAATGCTGTCCAGATGGCCGCCGCCGCTTCTGGAAGCAGGTCGGTGGTCGCACCGTGATCTAAATAAATAGGGAAACGTGGATTCGAAAGATTCGTTTCTTCTCCCTCGTATATCTTCATGCGATCAACCGTTCCACTACTTTTTGCCCAGTTTGCGTTGCTTCCGGAAAAAATCGGTCAAGATGGCACCGCACGGATCGGCCAATACGCCGCCCGTTGTCTTCGCGCGATGATTCAATCGTACATCGTCCAACAGCCGATAGAGCGTATCGACCGCACCCGCTTTCGGATCACGCGCTCCATAAAAAACCAACGGGATTCGTGCAAGAAGGATCGCGCCCGCACACATTGCGCAAGGTTCTAGTGTGACGTAAAGTGCGCAACGTTCCAGCCGCCACGAACCCACCACCGAGGCCGCTTGGGTGATCGCGATGGTTTCCGCATGCGCGGTGGGATCCTGCAATTGTTCACGTTGGTTATGGGCTCGCGCGATGATCCGTCCGTCACGCACGATGACTGCGCCAATCGGAACTTCGCCCTCCGATTCCGCGAGTTGCGCCTCATGAATCGCTTCTCGCATCCAACGTTCCGGCGAACGATCCACTTGAAATTCGTCCAACTGCTCCGAATCGTTCCACGCCTGGCTATCCGCTCCAACGTCGTCACCCTTGTTCGATTCGTAATAGTCGTCCGCGTCTTGAGCGTGCCAATCGCGACTTTGGTGATTCCACGTTTCGGCCCATGCGTCCCGACCGGGCAGTGGTTCGTTTTCCGAAAAATAACCGGTCAATTCCGCTTTTCCTTTCGTTGGGCGAGAGGTTTTTCGAGTGTGTCGAGAATAGCCGCTCGAATCGCGCGGTTTGCTGGCTCTTTCGGACCGGTGGCGTTAAATCGATCGTATTGGTCCTGCAATTCTCGACGTGTGAGCAAAATCGTGCGCAGCGAAATCGCGCGATCCAACCCCGCGATGGCTGTCCGACGTACCGTTTCGGGATAGGAATCCGATTCTGCAATACGCAACAACGCCTGTTGACAGGCCGCCGTGCCGCGTTCCGAAAGGTAGGGAAGGGCGGCTTCTACCATTTCTGGCGATGTCGCCGCTTGAATCACCGGAGTCTCCGCGATGCTCAGATCCCATTCTGACGCCGCCAAAGCCGTTGTTGCCACCTCTTTCGTATTAGAATGTACGGCTAATTCACCCACATAGCGAATCGCACGGATGGCGAGCGATTTTCGTTGCGAGACCGGAATCGGACGCCATGCGTCTTCTGCGTGGTAAGTGAGCGATAACAGCTGCTCTATTTGTGAACGCGCGATATCGACGTCCGCGGGCATGATAAAGGAACGAGTCCATGGATATTTGGCGGCAATCAACCCCGCGCGATTGAGTGAGAAATCTTCCGCAATGATGGCGACTGGAACCGCACCCAGCCGGGCATCGCGTCGAATTTGCGGCAGCAGGAAATCAGCGGTCGGTTTATTGACCGAGGCGGCGATGAAAATGACCTCTACGTCGCACAAATCTTGCGATGATTGCATCAACTCGTTTCCAGTGGATGCCGTCTCGCATTCATATCCCAACTCGACGAGATATCGACGGTAATCTTCCATCTCTTTCTGCGGAAAACCGACGACGACCGCCTTACGATCCCCAAATGCGTTGGCAAAATACGCCAACGTTTGCGGTAGTAAGAACGATTGTGCGTATGGTTTCGACGGAGCAAGCCGCAGCAAGGATTCCATCGCTACCCATCGCAAACGCGGATCAGGATAGGCCAACGCACGGACCCAAACGGAACTGCCCGATTCCGCATAGAGTGTCGATTCCGCGTTCGGCATCGCGGCTAATTGTTGGAGCAGAACCATAGCCGCAGGACTTTGACGCAATACCATCGCACGGTCCGCCGTTGTCGCAAGTTGAGCGACCGAACGGGCCGACAGAAGGGACGATTCCGAACTGGTTACTGTCTGAAGTATTGATTCGAAATCGGTCTGATCTGCTGTTGCCGCTGGTCCTGGATTGGCTAATCGGTCCTCGGCTACCGTCCGAAGGGCATTTTCCAATACCGTAATATCGGACAATTCGAGATAAGACGAATTCTTGGGATCTATGGCATTGGCCGCTCGCGCGTACCGAATCGCCCAACTACGCCGCTGTTGCGATGCCGTCCGCATCACGGGTACAATCTGCTGGGCTGTTGCGTCCCATTGCCAAAACACCGTACGCGGAATCGTGAGTTGCGGTGACGGTTGGACCACGCCCGCCATTTCCTGTGATTCCACTTCCGGCTGTTCAAACACCATCTCGGCTGGAGTGTTCAGGTAATTTTCCGCCGTTTGTGCGAATCTTGCCGCCATGATCGCCAGATCACTCGTTGGGAAGCCCGTTTGGCGAATCGTTTTCAGGGTTGCTTCTCGAATTGCCGCGGAATTACTGCCTAACCCTGCAACGAACAGCTCGCCACCACGTTGCGTCGCACTGACCGTCATCGTCGTAAATCCACTCGAACGGACTTCCGCAAGCACGTCCAGCACGGTTAATTTTAACGCCTCACGATCGGAATCAAAGGCCGCGGCAAAAACCGGAATTGATCCTTCGCCACATTGCGTAATCAGGTCCAATGCCGCCTGTCGGAACGCGATCGCTTCGCTCGTTTGCACATTTTGCTCACGTTCTCGAGTCAAACGCCCAAGAAGATACGGCACAAGATGATCGCCCAATCGTTGGAGTGCGAGGAGCGATTCGGTTCGGCGTTGCGAGATAGTCGCCGCTTCCGCCGGAGTAAGGTTTTTGCCATCTTCCAACAGGGTGCTGAATAGCGATTCAATTCGTTCTACCGACATGGTTTGCTGTGCTTTTTCGTACGCCTTTTGAATCGCCATCGCCAAATCTTTTCCAATCGGTTGAAGTTCCGGATGGGTCCCAATCGCCAATAATATCTCTGGTGAGAGCGTTTCGCCTAATTGACCCAACGCGGCTTCATCCAAATTCATCGCTTGGACCCGTTGCAGTAAACGGATACCAAACGCCGACGCATCAATATCGGAAAGCAATTTACCAATTCGGATCAAATCGACCGGTTTTTCAGGTTTGGCCAGCAATAACGCCCGCACACCGACCGGAGCGGCTTCGAGTTCCGCCTCGGTGATGGCAGTGTCGGTCGCATTGGAGACTACTGGTGTACCAGGAACAGTATCGGCTGCAGGTGCCGTGCCAGTCGACGCCTCCGGCTTCGAGGTACCATCGCCAAAGGGATCATCCAAATTCTCGGACGTTCCGTTCGTGTCATCCACCTCGGTGTTTTCGCTGGAAGGAGCGGATGCCGCATTCTCTGGAATATCCGGCGTCGAATCGGCAGAGTCGTTGGCAAACGGATCGCCCTTTGCATTATCGGTCTCCTTCGCATCGGCAGAAGAATCTTCGCTCGCACTTTCAGCAAATGGGTCTTCGTCTTGCGAGAGGATGGCCGTCGTGACCGAGGTGGAGAATGGGTCCGCCGCCAGTGAAACTCCGTGGAATCCCATCATTCCTAACATCCCCGTAAGCACCGACCAGACGGCGAGCGGTTTCACGTTCCACAGAGAATGCTGATTTCGGCTGTTTTGCATGGCATATATCCGTTGATGAAAATGTGATACTTTTGGCTTGGATTCCGATGCCGCGATACCCATGGGAATCGACTCGCATCTCTATAACCGGCGTTCGTTTTTT
>JAQVKF010000225.1 GCA_028694795.1 Thermoguttaceae bacterium
CAAAGAATTTTCAATAATTTTTCTTTTTGACCATTTCTCCGAGCGAATGCATGGTTGCAGGATGGCTTCCTGGAGGCTGCACTACACGAAAAAGCTAAAATCTTGGCGATTCTCAGACGACCATCTACAAAGGAGTGATGCCGAAATTCGAGCGTTCGGTCGACAATACAAAAGCACATGCCGTCTTGTCTGTAACGGCGATTCTGTATACCGGAAGAGGGCGTATGTATCAGCGGCCTCGCTCAGGGGTTCTCGAGGCCCATTTGGACTAACAAGGGGTCTAGAACCACACGTAAGACCTTCTATACCACTATTTGAGCGATTCAATCAAGGCGATGAGTCCATCCAACTTTTCTCGCGTGATCAGCGGATTAAGCAGGGTAAATTTAAGATAGACCCTTCCTTGTCGTTCAGTCTGTCCGATGACGATCCCGTGTTGGTGCAACAGGATTCGACGTATCTGTTTGTTTCGCTGATTGGACACCGCATCATCGCCCAAATTCAAACGGAATACCACGGAACTAATCTCCGGTCGCGTCACCACCTCAAAATCGGACAGTTGGGAAAGTTGCCCATACAGGTACTGAGCGTTGTCAATACTCGTCGTGATCAATTCAGACCAGCCATTTTTTCCGCGCGTTTGGAACGAAATCCAAACCTTCAGAGCGTCAAATCGCCGCGTCGTTTGGAGCGAAGTCCCGACCAAATTGGTATAGCCCTCCTCTTCGTCCTCTTCACGATTGAGGTAATTGGCATGGAATACAAGCGACTCAAAATGGCGGCGATCTTTCAGCAGAAAAACACCACAACTGATCGGCAACATGAACATTTTATGGAAATCAACCGTGATTGAGTCCGCTAATGCCAACCCCGCTACACGTGAAGCATATTTCGATGACATCACCACGCCGCTGCCATAAGCCGCATCCGCATGGAACCACACTTCATATCGCTGGCACAACTCCGATATCTCACGAATCTGATCAATACTACCGTAATCGGTTGTTCCCACCGTTCCAACGACACAAAATGGAAGATTCCCAGCTTCGATATCCGCCCGCATCAGCCGCTGTAACGCCTGCGAGTCCATCTTTTGACAAGCATCTACGGGGACTTTGACGACTGCGTCATATCCTAAACCCAGCAAATGAGCACTTTTCTCCATCGAAAAATGCGAGATCTCCGATGCGTAAATCCGGAATCGTCGATAGTTATCCGGAAGACCATGTTGCCGAACATCGTGGTGCAGTTTCTCACGACAAAACCAATCACGCGCAAGAAGTAACCCCATCAGATTGGACTGCGTACCACCGGACGTAAATGTTCCACTCGCTCCAGCGTCCACCGCGTCGGCTACGGAGCCTTTCGTTATGGCCGTATCCCACCCTGCGCACTTAGCCGTGTCTGTTTCTGATGTGGAATAGCCATACAGCGCACAGAGATGGCGAATCACTTCCAGTTCCACCTCTGTCGCGGCGGGAGATTGATCCCACGAATCCATCGACTGGTTAAAAACGGTCAAAATCAGCTCTGCCGCAATGCTCTCAAGCAGTACCGAACTGTGCAAATGTGCCATGTAATCGCACGAAGACGGTCGAAGGAGATTGGGAAAAATCCGATCTACCATTTGGGCTAAAACCCGATCAAATCCCAGACCCTCGTCAGGCAATAGCGTCTCCAAACGAATGGCTTTCTTCAGGTCTTGCGGAATCAAGCCTTCATATGCCTTGGAATTGGAAAACGTTCGCAGAATCTCGTCGAGCGTTCGCTGAATAATACGACGACATTCCGCTTGATCTTGTGGATGACATGTCAACAGTAAGCTAGTTGGTAACATCAAAATGAACTTTCATGACTGCGGCTTCGAAAATTTCGAACATCTTGGCGACATCTTCCATCGGAACGTTTAACGCACACAAACAACGCAACACGGCACTGTTGCGTCCGCCGCATTCGATAATCAGCTTGTGTTCGAAACAATACTGCTGAATCTTCGAGGCAATCTCACGGCTCGCCGGGAAATGCCCCATCGTGTCGCGGGGCTGTCGCGGATCGACAAATTCACAACCCAACATCAACCCTTTACCGCGTACATCGCCGAGAATATTTACTTTACTTTGGAGTTCCAGCAAATGTGTCAGCAGCCATTGCCCCTTTTCACGGACCTCCGCAAGAAATTCCGGCTGTGAAATACGGTTCATCACCACCGTGCCCGCTCGCATCGCCAACTGATTGCCGCGGAATGTTCCCGCATGCGTGCCCCGTGTCCAACGGTCCAGTTTCTTGTCGTAAATGACTACCGACAACGGCTGCGAACCGCCAATTCCCTTCGAAAGAAGAATCACATCTGGCACTATATTCGCGTGTTCAAACGCGAAAAAGCAACCAGAACGCCCCATGCCGCACTGGATTTCATCCACAATCATCGGAATTTTCAGTTCTTCCGTCACACGTCGTACTGTTTGCAGGAAACTCGCCGGTGCCGGTATGACCCCACCCTCACCCTGAATCGGCTCAAGAATCACCGCGGCAGGTCGAGTTATGCCGCTTTCCGGATCTTTGAGAATCCGCTCGAAATACGTGCCAATCGCCTGTGCACCCGCTTCTCCACCCAAACCAAATGGACAGCGATACGAATACGGATACGGCAAAAAGTGAACGTCAGGCATTAGCGCGCTGATTTTAGACTTCGCGTTCAGATTGCCCGTGAGCGAAAGTGCGCCATGCCCCATCCCGTGATACGCGCCGCTGAACGCCACCACCGAACTACGACCGGTCGCCACTTTACACAGCTTGATCGCCGCGTCGACCGCATCAGTTCCTGACGGACTGCAAAATTGAACTTTGCTGTTGCCCTGGAGCTCAGGCGGCAAAAGGGACAACAGGGTATGCACAAAAGCGTCCTTCACCGGCGTCGTCAGATCAAGCGTCTGCAACGGAAGATCTTCACTCAACATGTCAATCATCGCCTGATTGACCTCGGCGTCGTTATGCCCCAGCACCAAAGCTCCGGCACCACAAAGAAAATCCAAATAACGATGGCCTTCCACGTCTTCGACCCAAACACCCTTGGCCTTTTTCAGCGAAAAAGGAAAGCTCCTCGGATAGCTACGGGCGTTCGACTCCGTATTCTCCTGACGGGCAAGGTATTCGGCGTTGGTAAGACACTCTTCCACAATACAAGTATTGCTCATAGTTGTTTAGAACTTCTATCAAGAAAAATGCACTTGAAGGAACCTTTCCTCAAAAACAAAAGGACTTCGAAACTTGTTTTCTGTCCGAAAATTTTACCCCCTAGGGCATCTTTTGGGAAACGGCTCCTCCCCTGATCCACGTAAGGAGCCAAAACTCGTTCTGATCCGAATGCCTTTCTTGGAAACCTTGACAATCCAGCGGGGCCATGCATCACGAATCGTATCGCGACGTTGACAAAAACAAAAACGAAACGAACGGAAACACTCTCGCGAAAGAGTGCAACTGTCGCTACCGTCAAAATCTTGAAAATGCTACGTTAGTGTACCCTGTTTTCAATTTTTGACAAGTATGTTTCTCCCGCTTCTGTTTCATTTTCTCGATTGATTTAATTCGATATTCTCAATGGCGTCTGATGTGGAGTCTTCCGACGTTACTTCAGACGTTTCCTCTAGCGAAGATTTGTCCGACGCGGCGTCTCGTTCAAAGGCGACCAAACACATGTCGTCCGTATGCGGTTGACGCCCAATATAAGTACGAACATCGCCCAATAATGAGGTTTCCAAACTGTCGAACGTCGTACGTGAGAGCACTCGATAAATGCGCGGATAACCATAGCGAATACGTTCCGCGTTTTCCGCGTCGCAAAGGCCGTCTGTGTAGAGAAAAAGATATTCATCCGGATTGAGCGTCGCCGTACCCGTGGCATACTCATAACCTTCGATCACGCCAAGCGGCGGACCGACAATATTATCACAAATCTCCAGCGTTTCTCCATCCGGACGACGGATAATCGGATTCATATGTCCCGCGTTGGCCACTTGAATCACGTTACTGTACGGATCCAGAATCGCCACGACAAAGGTGATAAATTTACCTTCCAACTCACGACGTTCTGAGCAAAACGCCTTGTTGAGATGGTAAATCGCCGTTTTCAGATCGGGTTGAATGGCCAAATTATAACGAACTTCCGCCGAGAGCTTCGCCATAAAGAGAGCCGCGGAAATACCTTTGCCGGAAACATCCGCTAGTGCTACCGCGAGACGACCTCCACTGAGCGGAATATAATCAAAATAATCACCGCCCAATTGATTCGCCGCTTCGTAGTAGTCGAAAAAACGATATCCCGGAAATTCGGGGGCCGAAAGAGGTAAAAAACCGTGTTGAACCTGTTGGCCGAGTTCCATCTCACGACGCATGATTTCTTTTTGCAACGCCGTTTCGTGGAGCTGTGCGTTTTCGATCGAAACGGTTGCTTGGGAAGCGACGCTGCCGAGAACTTCTAAATCATCCGGCGTAAAGGTCTGTTTGGCGTTTGTACTGTCGAGTTGGATGATACCCAGAACACGACCATCCGCCGTGACCAGCGGGGTACACATGATCGAATGCAGCTTAATATCGACGATACTGGCCGCCATATCGAAGCGATCATCGCTTGCGGCGTCGGTCGAAAGAATTGCCTGCTTCGATTCGATCACGGTGCCGACGATGGTACGACTAATCCGAATTGCCTCCGTCGTAGGAATGCGAGATTTCCACGTTTTCGGGATCAATTTATAGGTTTGCGGATCTAACAGACCCAAAAAACCGCGGTCCGCCTGAGGGAAAATGGTAAACAAATTGTCGAGCAATTTGGGCAATACGTCGTCTAAACGTACCGCTTGTCCGAGATTATGGCTAATTTCCATCATTGCCCGCAGTTTCGTTTCCGCGTTGACACTCAGTCGAACGGAATGAATGCCAGCATCGCTCAAAAGATCGAGACGCGAGGTGACGAGTGAGCCGCTACCCGAGTCTTCCACCATACTGATACCGCCACTGCGTTCACGGAAGCGAAAAACCAAACTGCAGATACGAATCAGATCGCCTTCGTGAAGCGGAACCGGAACATGGGGCGGAATCGGCTGATCGTTGACGAAGGTTTTGTTCCGACTTTCGTGATCCTCGATGAAAAACTGACCGTCATGCGAGGTGAGCGTGGCGTGCTGACGGCTGACCGAAGCGTCCTCCAGTACAATTGCGCAAGCAGGATGGCGTCCCAATACCATCGTGTCCGGCGATAATGGATAAAGATGTCCAGGCTGATTGCCTCGGATCATTTCGAGAGACGCTCCGGATTGTTCATTGGCGTTTTCCATGGATACACTCCCTGAAAATCTTCGCTTGTTTGAATCCTCGATCGATATAGATTCCACCAGAAATGCGGATCGTGTAACGACGTGAATTTCGTCAACACGAGTACACGCCCGAAAATTCGGTATCCACACAACGTCATGGAACCCACACGACTCGTATACACTGTAGGGATATTCAAATACTGATGGTTATCATACCAATTCACAACAGGTTGTACAACAGGCTGCATTCATTTTCATCAACCTCGAATATGCTGAATGGGATAAAAAATTGCGCAAAGAAAGAGTGTTCATTTTTCGGCGGTTTCGTTGGTGGTGGGGTAGTAGTCCTCTAGGGAACCTGCCCGCTTCCCGTTGCCGATTGCCAACCCTACCCCAGTTGAAGCTCTTAGGATGGCTCGCGGGTTTCATTTTGCTATACGTATTTAATATAGGCAAAATGTATATAGTAAATAGAAATCAATCCATAGGCTTGTAAAAAATCAATATTAACTTTATATTAATTATGCCTACATTGAAATGCTTTGGTTGGTGTAGTGAGTACAGTCTGATACAGTCATTTAATTTAAATTTTTTCTGCGGACATCCGATACTGGTTCTATGAAATACGACAAAAGATTTCGAGAACAGGCCATCGCTTTCAAAGAGGGTGG
>JAQVKF010000032.1 GCA_028694795.1 Thermoguttaceae bacterium
CCCTCGGGTACCACGCTTCCACCACAACTCCAAACGGACGGCACGCCCCAACTCCCCGGTACGCCGCCAAGTCGTATCGAAACGTCGGAAAACACGCCGCCGCTTCCCGAATTGCCGCCACTACCAGAATTCCCTGCACCAGCGAGCACCGCCACAGCGGTAGATAACACTACAGCGGTAGCGGAGCCAGCCGCGTCGAAGGAGACCCCATCGGATACCACAACGACAGCGGACACGGCGGCTTCTAACGCCGCGTTACCACAAGACCCATTTATGATGCCAGGCGAAAACCCCGGAGCCGCGTTGCACCAGATCGAGGGAACGGATCAATTTGATATGGCTCGCGACCAGAATCCGGGCGCGGTGCTGGGAATCACGATTGCCAGCGCGCGGGTCGAAAGTCCGAATCAACCTGGAAAATATGAAGATCGCTTCCTGCTTCTTCCGGGTAATGACGTCAATCTAGTTTTCACAACCGTTGGCGATATTCCTCAAGCATGCAACGCGACCTTTACGATCACCGATTTTTACGAAAGTCGGATGACACTTTACGACAGTTCGTTCGTTTTCGTTCCAATCCGAACGCTCCAGGAATTGCGCGGAATGATTGATCCTGTGACAGGCGAGGGTGGTTTTTCACAAATTCTCATCAAGGTCAAACCAGGGGCTTCATCGAGCGAAATCAGTAAACGATTGGCCGACAATCCTGCGTTTCCGCCTGAATTATTCACCGTATACACATGGGAAGAACAGCCGGAAGTCAAGCCGCTTCTCGACGCGGTGAAGCAAGAGCTTGTGATGATCAATATGCTTCTGTTTTTGATTATTGCGGTGGCTGGTTTCGGCATTTTGGCCATTTTTTTCATGATCGTCTTCGAAAAAACACGAGATATCGGCATTTTGAAATCACTCGGCGCGTCGAGTGGCGGCATCATGGCCGTTTTCCTGTCGTATGGGCTTGCGCTCGGTTGCATCGGTTGCGGTCTAGGCGTACTGCTGGGGCTCCTTTTCGTCCGATACATTAACACAATAGCGCAGATTTTGGCCAAAGTGACCGGTTTAGTTGTATTCGACCCCTCGGTCTACTATTTTTACGAAATTCCCACCGTCGTGGAACCCGCGACAGTCATTCGGATTCTGCTGGGAGCGTTGTTCGTCGCCGTGGTCGCCAGCGTACTGCCAGCCATTCGAGCCGCGCGGCTGCATCCAGTCCGAGCGTTGCGGCACGAATAATCCGCGAATCGAAATTTCCCAAAAAAGCTGTCAATCATCCCGGAATCCCCGGTCGCCGGGGCCGTGTGAGGCCCCGTCCGGGTTGTTGTTTTGCGATATTTCTGGTATGATGGGTACGTCTATCGGTAACGGAGTAAAGGAGGAGTTATGCGCTGGTACTGGATTGATCGTTTTGTGGAGTTTACCAGTGGTGTTTCCGCATCGGCCATCAAAAACGTGTCGTTTGCGGAAGAGCACTTACATGACCACTTTGCCGATTTTCCGGTCATGCCAATGCCGCTCGTCATTGAGGGAATCGCTCAAACGGGAGGATTATTGGCGTGTGAGAAAAGCGGATTTACGAATAAAGTCGTCTTAGCCAAAGTGCCGAAAGGAACCTTCCATCGAGAAGCGCGTCCAGGGGATACACTTACGTACACGACACGACTGCTCGATTGGAATGCCAATGGTTCGGTGATCGAAGCGACGGCTCACATAGGTGACGAACCGATTGCCGAACTTGAGATGTTTTTCGCCCATTTGCAGGAAGAATTTCTTGATGGTCGTCAGCTTTTTGGAACGAACGATTTGTTGCGACTTTTCCGAGTATTTGGCGGCTATCGCGTCGGACGCACGGCGGATGGACAACCGCTCCAAGATCCTGATCTATTGGGAGATTTGGGCAATGGCGACAGTCCCCCGCGCTCGGCATGAGAAACGGGTCAAAAAGGGGACGGGGTAAAGGATTTTGAGTAAGTGGGGCGATCGGTCTCATCACCCCTAAGGTAATGATGATCTACCGAATATACCGGCGATAAGAAACTGCAATAAGGGAATCGAAAATGAAGCGACGGGTCGTAGTGACGGGAATCGGCTGGGTGACACCGCTGGGTTCGGAGATAGAGGCTGTTTGGCAGCGTCTTTTGAAGGGAGAATCGGGCGTTGGTCCGATCACGCTTTTCGATGCGAGTACATTCCCCACACGGATAGCTGCGGAAGTCAAAGATTGGACGATCGCCGACGCGGGTGAAGATCCAGAAAAGTGGAAATACCAAGGTCGTCATACGCATTTCGCGATTGGTGCAGCGAAACAAGCGGTAAGTGATTCAGGGATTTTGGACGGTACGTTGGATTTTGAGCGATTTGGCGTTTACACGGGAAGCGGCGAAGGTCGGCAAGATTTTGAGCGATTTACCCGCATGATGACGGCCGGTCTACGTGGCGATAAAGCTGTGGAACACGACGGTTTTGACGTATCTGCGTTCATTCGTTGCGGCATTGAGCAGATGAATCCAATCAGTGAATTGGAACAGGAGCCTCATGTGACGACGGCACATTTGGCCTCGTTATTTGGGGCGCAGGGGCCGTGTGTCAACTGCCTGACGGCGTGTGCGGCCAGTAGCCAGGCGCTGGGTGAGGCGACGGAGCTGATCCGCCGCAACGAAGTCGATGTGATGCTTTCGGGCGGTGCGCATACGATGATCCATCCGTTTGGCGTAACGGGCTTCAATTTGTTAACGGCGCTTTCGACACGGAATGACGAACCGCAGCGAGCTTCACGTCCATTTGATCGTGAACGAGACGGTTTCGTACTTGGCGAAGGGGCTGGTATGCTCGTTCTGGAAGAACTCGAACATGCGAAGAAACGAGGAGCCAAGATTTACGGTGAGATCACGGGTTATGGCGCGACGGCGGACGCCTACCGCATTACGGATATCCACCCAGAAGGTCGCGGAGCGGGCGCGTGTATGAAATTAGCACTGGAAGACGCCGATGTCGATCATGTCGATTATGTCAATGCGCACGGAACGAGTACAGCGGTAAATGATCGCACGGAAACGAAGGCGTTGAAGTTGGCGTTTGGCGAAGCGGCGTATAAGACCCCGATGTCGAGTACGAAAAGTATGATGGGACACCTGATTGGCGCGGCGGGCGCAACGGAAATGATCATCAGCCTGCTCGCGATGCGTGACAACGTCTTGCCACCGACGATCAATTACGAAAATCCAGATCCCGATTGCGATCTCGATTACGTTCCGAATGAGGCTCGACCAGCAAAAGTCGATATTGTCATGTCGAACAGCTTTGGATTCGGTGGTCAAAATGCCTCGGTCGTGGCAAAACGTTTTGCGTAGGAACAAGTCGTCGGACACATTTGATCTGGCTTGATGGCAGAAATGCGTATTGCTGGCGGGCGGGGGGTTCTGTCGAGTGGCGGCGCGATGTGTGTTTTAGGATGATAGGTTTCCAACGCATCCAGAAATCAATAGGCTCGGAAATGATTAACAAATTGACCGGAACGTTAGTGGCTCTGACGAACGAAATGGCGACGCTCAGTGCGGCGATGTTCGAGTTTAGCGTCCAAATTCCCGAGTTTACTCGTCGCCAGCTCCAGTCACAAATAGGCGAAGCAGTCACACTTTACACGATTTTTTCGCTGGATGGTACGCCGCAAGGCAAAATGACGCCGAAGTTAGTGGGTTTTTTATCCCAAATCGAACGGGAATTTTTTGATCTTTTCTGTAGCGTGGACGGCGTAGGCGGTAAGAAGGCGTTGCGAGCGATGGTCCGTCCCGTGAGTGAAATTGCCACGATTATTGAGGAACAGGATGTAAAATCACTTTCAGCGTTACCGGGTATCGGGCCGGCGACGGCGGAGAAGATCGTGGCCAAGTTGCGCCGTAAAGTACCCAAATTCGCGCTGATGGTCACTCGGGAAGTGCCGCGTGAGGCGGAGGTGGCACTGGATGTGGTATCGGACACATTCCAGGTCTTGTGCAATTTGGGACACAGCGAGTCTGAGGCAAGGAAATTACTCGATCAGGCACTTGAGGCCAAGAAAAAATACCCAGACGTCCAGACCCTGCTGCAAGCGATCTATCAGCAACAACGATAACATGGGCCAGCAACGCGAGGGTGTTGTTCCCATGTCGCTACCGCGAGTTGTTGATGATCCGCCAAGGCGGTCGCGTTGTCCCCGGCATCGACCGGCATGTTGTGTACCGCTCTAACCCGACTGTCCGCACAGCGAAGGCTAGGAAAGAGGTAAAAATACCACCGTCCAGTCCAAAATGTCGGATAAAAAGACCGGTCATAATGGATAAAGCGACATTTCCGACAGAAATACCCAGCTGATCAAATTCGACCACAAAAAAAAGGGGACAACCCTTGACGTTTGCTCGATTTTCGGTCAGAATACAGGTGATTTTGGCAAAATGGAGAAATGGCGATGTATCTTAAAGATCCTCAGACAAATGAATTCGGACAGTCAGAGCGTCCGTCGGTGGTAACCTGGCCGACAATGGCTCTCTATCCGCTTGGCAAGATCGTGGGTTGGTTGTGTGGGCTTCGCATTGGAATCTCTTGGCTGACGGTAGGCAATTTTTTCGCATTGATCACAATTCCAGTCACGCTTTGTCTTTATTGCTGGAAGATTATGCCGTTTATTACGCGGCGTTATATGCTGACAGATATGCGAGTGGTTATCCAAAACGGCTGGTCCGCGGTGACGGGAGCGAGCATTCGATACGATCAATTTGATCGAATTGTCTCGGTGGTATATCCCGGTCAAAAATTTTATCGAAGTGCGGACTTGTTCTTCTATCAGGGTGATCGGATCGTGTTTGTGTTGGAGAGCGTTCGTTTTCCGGACGTGTTTGTCGATCAAACGATGCGAGCACGAAAATGTTATTTGGCGTTCCGTGCGACGCGGAAAAAAGCGGCTTAGTTACGTGGTAACCCCGCGAAGAGTCGCGGGCTTTCGAGTGCGGTTGATGGTCATGTTCGATAGTCCGTCGTTTCGGCTTAACCGTCGGAAGTGGGCCAATGTTTGTTCGAAAATGCGCGAGCGTTTCTGGGCGTCTATCGTAAGATCAGAAACGGAACAGGCTCGTTGCATGAATTGAAGAAGATACGATCCCGCGGGAGATAACTTTAGGCCAAAGTTGTTTTTTGGGAATTTTTTCTGAGGGCGTGATATTTCTTGAACTGGAAACAGGTATAATATGGAGACCGAGTTTTGGATGCCTGTTATAGGGTGTAGAACGAGCCGTTGATGATGAGGAATTCTGACGCGGCATGCGGCCTTTTCGACCGGTCGGTATATCCATATTTAGGAAGGGAGGCTCTCATGAATCTCACGAAAAAGATTCGACTTCTGAAAGGGTTATTTGGCGACTCCAATTCCCAACTTTCCAAGTCAGACTCGCACCTCCCTCCCGTTTTTGTGGAACGAACCATTCCGAGTTTTTCTTCCGATCAAGACTCGGGTAAGTCTATCGAACCGTTTGAAGAGATGGTTCGTAAAGAAGGTAGCGTGGTGAGTGCTGAAAACGCGAATGAAACCATCGTTTCGGATGAGGAATTGCTTCGAGCATATTGCGATTCTCAGGATGGCGATGCGTTCGGCGAACTCGTGCAGCGTTATGAGGCGGAGTTGTTCCACTACCTTCGGAATTATCTCGGCAGTGCAACGCTGGCGGAAGATGTGTTTCAATCGACGTTTTTGGCGGTCCACGCTCGTTGCGGTACGTTCGAAGACGGACGCCGCTTCCGACCTTGGCTGTACGCCGTGGCGACCCATCAGGCGATTGACGCGTTGCGTCGTATGCGTCGGCATCAGAACACGAGCCTTGATTCCGCGGTTGGCGAGTCGTCTGACCGCGGTTCGGGTGAAGAATCCCAGTCGTTTTACAATCTGTTGGACGATGAGGGCATGGATCCCGCGACCAGTTTCTGGATGCAGGAAGACGCACAACTTGTGCAACAGGCTGTCGATATGCTTCCGGAACTGCTTCGGCAGGTGGTGCTGTTGGTCTACTTCCAAGGGCTGAAATATCGCGAAGCAGCGGAATCTTTGGGCGTGCCCGTCGGTACAGTCAAGAGCCGTCTGCATGCCGCCGTTGCTAAATTGAGTGAAGCACTCGCGGAGCTCGACGTGGCTTAATCCTAGCGACTGGAATCCTAGCGACTGGGCGACGGTATTTTGGACGGCGGCATTTTGCATGAGTGACGCAAAAACGCTGTGAGTCGAAATTTTCTAAGGTGGACCATGCGAAAACAGCCTTCCGATACATTGGACGCTTTTCAGGGACCCGACGATTTTTCGTCTCGTTCCGTGTCCGGTCGTTTGGATTGGCTGGGGTATCTCACCCACTCGGTAAGCGAGTTGGAATATCAGCGTATGACTCAACTTCTACGAGAACAACCGGAATTGGAAACCGACCTAGCGGCCGCTCGTTGGCAACTGTCGCGTTTAGGTCGAGCTAAGCAAGCGACCGAACAGACGCCTGCGCCTCTAGGCTTGGCTCGTCGAACGATTTTGCGGATTGCGGCATTCGCACGAAGAACGGTGAATCCACCACGGATGAGTCCAGTGCGTGGTCCATTCGGTTTCGGTGACAGCGGACACTGGCGGTTTATTGACGTCGCCGTAACCGCATGTACGCTAGCAATCGTTCTGACGATTGCGATTCCCGCGATCTACGAAGCGAAACAGAACGCATTTTGGCTCAATTGTCAAAATCGACTGCGTCAATGGGGGCACTCGCAAGAGATTACCCACGCAACCTATCCACAATCGGACCATTCACCACTGGCATCCAGCGTTCAACCAATGGACTCAGGCATTCCAATGGATTCAGTCCTTGTGACGCCAGATTGGACGCAAGTTTCCCCTGAATGGCAGGAAGGTATGGATTACCGCCGGCAAAATCGCGAGCAAGGTTCGTGGACACCGTTTATTCCCCAAGAAACAGAAGCCATTTCAGTCCCATTGGACAATTCACCGGCATCCATCGTTTTTCCGACACAACCATTGTTTTCGATGAAAACGGAACAACCGAACACATCTTCAGAAGCGGAAGCGGCTCCAGTGGCTCGTTCGATGTTCGACGAGCTATTTCGCGAAAATCCCCCCAGTCAGGCAGCAAATGCGGTACCGGCAGAAAATACAGCCGATTTGGGTTTGGCCGAAAACCGCATTGCCCCAAGCAGTGGTGGGTATACACCAGCCTCGCCATGGGCCGGATACAACACCTCCGGTCCGTATCAGGTGTTTCACGACGGGCACGTCGGTCCGGCGATTTCACCACTAACGACAGTTTCTCCGGTAACGACCACTGAACCGGACGGTCCTTCTTCGAAAACATCTCCTCCCCTTTCGTCCTATCCCGAATGATAATCCCCCAGATAATGCCCGGCGGATAAAAATCGGTGAAAAATCGGGCTAAACCGTTGAAACCGAGTCACGAATCGGTTATCGTAAATCGAATGGTGGGGGGATCGTCGATTTTTCAGATTCCATTCCGATGGTTCTCCGCCATTTTTGATATCGTTTCGACCCGCCAAGCCTTCGAAGAGCAGCGGCGGTCGGAGACATATTGGCCAAAATTCTCCAATGGGCAAAGTCTATCTACAAAAGGGAACGGTTATGCGAGATTTTTCACGACGTCGATTTCTTGAAGATGGAATATTCGCGGCAGCAGCGGCGGGAGCGGCGGCCTACGCAACGAGTGACGCCGCTCGTACTCAAGCGCAAACAGCTGAACCAAAAGTCGGTGCGAATGAGCAGCTTGCGATGATGATCGTCGGTTGCGGCGGACGCGGCGGTGAGCATATTAACAGTTTCGCCAGTAAAAAAAATGTGCGAATCCTCTATTTGTGCGACGCGGATGAAGCACATGCGAATAGTCGCGCGGATGAATTCGAAAAGAAATTCGGCTATCGTCCCAAAGCCATCACCGATATGCGTCGTGCGTTGGATGCGGGCGATCTCGACATTCTCTCCTGTGCGACGACAAACCATTGGCACGCATTGACCGGAATTTGGGCCATGCAAGCAGGCTTGCATTGTTATATCGAAAAGCCCGTTTGTTACAATGTTCACGAAGGTAAGGCATTGGTCGCAACGGCGAAAAAATACGGAAAATGCTGTCAAACCGGTACGCAATGCCGCTCAAATCCTTCGAATATCGAAGCAGTGAAATTTGTTCACGAAGGCGGTATTGGCGACGTGAATTTCGCTCGAGGTTTATGTTACAAGCGCCGTAAGGCAATCGGTCCGTTGGGTACGTATGAACCACCCAAAACGGTCGATTACCATTTGTGGAGCGGTCCAGCCCAAATTTTGCCCGTTACTCGTCCGAATTTTCACTACGATTGGCATTGGCAGCGTCAGTACGGCAACGCCGATCTCGGCAATCAGGGACCGCACCAGACCGATATCGCACGATGGCATCTTGGTATTGATCGATTCCCGAATAGCGTCATTTCGTATGGTGGTCGGCTTGGTTACGACGCCGAGAAAAAGGACCCGAATTATGTGGACGCCGGCGATACGGCCAACACAATCGTGTCGATCTACGATTACGGCGATAAAACGATGGTTTTCGAAACACGTGGTCTCGAAACACCCGATCTCAAAGGTACGAAGATTGGCGTTATCGTCTATGGTTCCAAAGGTTACGTCGTTCAAATTGATTATGGTTATTCCGCGGCATTCGATCTGGATGGCAATAAAACGCAAGAGTTTAAGGGAGGCGGCGATCATTTCCAGAACTTTTTGGATGCCGTGGAGACGTGTGATCCGTCGAAGTTGGCCGCTGACGCTCGTTGTGGTCACCTCTCCGCAGGCTTGTCACATATTGGCAATGCGTCATACTATATGGGCGAAAACGACAAAGTTTCAGTCAAAGAAGCGGAGGATATCGTCGGGAAGCTCGGTGGTGCGGACGATCATCTCGATACGCTGCATCGCACGGTTGAACATTTGCAAGCAAATGGCGTTGATCTCGAACGCACACCGATCTCGATGGGTAAATTCTTGCATATTGATCCACAGACGGAAACCTTTATTGATGACGATGCCGCCAACGCCCTGTTGACACGCGAGTATCGCAAGGAGTTTGAAGTTCCCGCGGCAGAAACGATCTAGACGTGTTCACACAAGTTGCCACCTCAATCGGAGCGACCGGCTGTACTGGCATCTGGTAAGCGATACCAGTGTCAGGTGAGCTGTACAAGTGTCGGGCAAAAAGCATTTTCTGCGAAAATGCTTTTTGCGCAAGACGGGAACAGTGACGCAACGTGCGGCATTGGACGTTGGAGTTCTGTGCCTCTGGCTGTAGCGGTCAGGAGGGCTACCTCATTCACTTGGGGGCTTGGGGGGAGAAAATCAGGTAAAAAGATGATAGATCGCACGGTGTGGTTTGAGTGGTTACAGATGGATTTTTCGGGCAATCCGGACGATCCACGGGAACTGCTGTGCCTACCGGAAGATTTTTTGACTTTTTGGGATTCTTTCGAAAGTCCGGACTCATCTTCCACCCATCCGTTGGCCTCCCTATTGGCGTCTGATGAAAAATCAGAATTGACCCAAAAGTTGGACCAATTGCACCAGGCGGCAATCCGGCGCCGACTGGCAGTGCGGAAAGTTCGTCCGGGAGAACATCGTGAAGCCTGGAAGATGCTACTCGCGGCGATTGACGAGGCGGAAAAAACGCTCGCCCGACAATTGCAAACGACGGCAATCTCCGTTCACCCATATCCCTCCTGTGAAATCAACCACGTGCCATCTTCGCCGTCGTGTAAGCTCTCCACCGAGGCCAGTGGTACGAGGGGGCTTTCCGAGTTTCTGAATTCCTCTGTCACACCTCCTACTCGGACAATACCACCATTGGATCCCATCGCGTGTCTGGAAGCGATGGTCGAGAAACCTATTCAAAAATCGAATACCACGCAGACGACCACGACGATTCCTCCACGTTCTTTTCGGATCTTGGAGGATGAAGAAGCTATTTCAGACGCAGAATCCAAAGGTTCGCGTGACCAAATAACCACCTCATCTCCTTCATCGCCTAATCCCTCAAGAAATCAGGAGTTACGAGAAATACTGCCCAATGTGATCGCGTCCCCATCGTCAGGAACACCCGCGCCCGCGGTCATGTCCAATGGAACGACATCACCGAAAATTTCACGACGTAAGTTCGTCTGGACCGCGCGACTGTGTATGTTGGTTCTTTTGGCCAGCACAACATGTGGAGCTTGGTGGTATCGAGAATATCTACTCGAATCGTCGACGTCATCCGTATCAGCACCTACCGTCATCTCGTCCCATGTCGTCCCCCAAGAAACGCTCCGTACACCAGATTCAGCCGAAACAACGAACGCCTCTTCCCAAGAAGTGAAGTCTAGCCAAACCGGGGCCGTAAAAAAGGAACAAATAGCCGAAACAAATGCCCCATTAGATCAAGAACTTTCGCAAATTCCCACTCCAAGTGTCGATACGGTCCAATCAACCAATGCGAGAAAAAGTGAAATTTCCGACAATCTATCACCCGTGGAACCGGTCACCCCAACGCCTCCATTGAGCGACAAACCGCGAACCTGGGAATTTGCCGACGAAGACGAAACGCCAAGCGGCACGGGATTCGGAGACGAAACCGTCCATGCCACGAATCTTGATGAAGAGTTGCGGACCATTCGTGGATGGATGCGTGAACGAAAATATACAGAAGCAGCCACACGACTCGACACGCTTATCCAGTCGGCGACCGGTCAGGAGGCGTACAATCGCATTGATCGGATTCGATTCTGGAACAAAAATTTACAATCTTTTTGGAAAACGGTCCATGAGATTGCCGGACGTCTCAAACCGTTGGAAGAGTTGCCCGTTCGCGGAACGGTCATGCTGGTCGTTTCTTCCTCAGCGGATGAACTCGTTCTACGTGTGGATGGAACTCGCAAAGCGTATCCACCGTACAGTTATCCACAGATCGTGGTCAATGCGTTGGTATTACGCGGTTTCGAAAAAAGTGACGATTCCCTGTTTTTAACGGCTTCGTTTTTGGCCGCCGACACACGCGGCGAACCCGATACCGCTCGTGAAATCCTGTTTTCCCTCCAAAAAAAAGGGTACGCTCCGGCAACCGAATTACTCCAAACGCTCGACGATCCCTGTAACTCGGAAACGGAAAAGTAGTCCCTCGACGATCACAAGATTGTTGTCATTAACAAGTTGGGCAAGTGACCACACACCAAAGGCTGAAGGAGTTTCATTCGCCCGCTTTCATCCGGCATTGGGCTTGCCTCACATTACTACAATTGTTACAACCCAAATAATCGAGACATTTTTGCCAACTTTATAGGAATTTAGGGATAACGTCGATTCGACGGATTGACAACGGTACTCTCCATGGTGGAAAATAAGGGAACTTAGTAAAGTTTACCGATGGCATGACTTGCGGAGCCTGTTTGGCACATTTCTAGATGTGGCGAATATACGGCGAAGACGCTTAGACCGTCCGTTGGCGAATGAGTCTGGCGGTTTTGTCAGCGATATTCACAATTCGTATCAAATCAACTACGTATATTTTCAAGTGGAATCGGAATAACTTATGGCTCGTGCGCAACTGAAATTCAGTGAGATTCTTCTTCGTCGTAATATATTGAGTCAGGAACAGTTAATGGAGGCGGAGACGACGGCGGCCCAACGTGGCATGTCGCTCGCGGGGGCCCTTCTTGCGACTGGTTATGTCTCGCCTGAGGAATTGGGCGAGGCGATGGCCGAGCAACATGGTTTGAAGTTTGTGGATCTGTCACATCGAACGATTCCAGAGGTATTGGCGGAACGCATGCCGGAGTCGGTGGCGCGGGAAAATAACGTGGTACCGATTGAGGAAGACGTGGATGAAGGTCGATTGGTCATCGCCATTTCCAATCCCGAAGCGTTCGATACCGTGGAAAAGGTTCAATTTATTTTGAATCGTCCGGTCGAAACAGTTTTGGCGTTAAAGGAACAGATTCAAGCTGCGATCAATAAGTTGTACGGTCAAAAAGAAGAACAATCGGTTGATTCGATTCTAACAGATGCGACGGAGACGGTCATCGACTTCACCTCGGTCGAAACGGATGCTAAATCGGGCGAAGAGAGCGGTGAAGACGCCAATGCGGCACCGATTGTACGATTGGTCCACTACATTATTTCGGAGGCAGTCCAACTTCGCGCGTCTGATATCCATATTGAACCATTTGAAGATCGTATTCGTGTGCGGTATCGAATCGACGGTTCGCTGGTCGAACGTGATAACATTCCCAAACGAATGCTGGGAGCGGTCCTTTCGCGTATCAAAATTCTTTCCACATTGGACATCGCGGAACGACGTCGTACGCAAGACGGTCGTATCAAAATCACGGCAGGCGGCAAAGAGTTGGACCTTCGTGTCTCGGTGATTCCGACGAACCACGGTCAATCGGTGGTCATGCGGCTTTTGGATAAGGACAACATTCGTATTGGTCTTCGGCAACTAGGATTCGCGGACGAAGATTACATCAAATTTAAAAATTTAGTCCGTCGTCCGAACGGTATTATTTTGGTGACGGGACCAACGGGTTCAGGTAAAACGACCTCTCTATATGCGGCGTTGAACGACCTAAACACGCCGGACCGCAAAATTATTACGGCGGAAGACCCCGTGGAATACTATCTGCCGGGTATCAATCAGGTTGAAATCAAACACGATATCGGTTTGGACTTCGCTCGTGTGATTCGTGCCATGCTACGGCAAGCTCCGAACGTCATTCTAATCGGTGAAATGCGAGACTTGGAAACGGCTCAAGCGGGAATTCAAGCGTCGCTCACCGGGCACTTGGTCTTTAGTACGCTTCACACGAACGACGCGCCGTCCGCGATTACACGACTCGTCGATATGAAGGTACCGTCCTATTTGGTGGCGAGTTCCGTGGTGGCGATTATGGCCCAACGACTCGTGCGTGTGAACTGTCCGAAGTGCCGTATGCCGATCAAACTTTCGGATAGCGTGTTGGAACAGGCCGGTTTTCCACCGCAATGGGTCGATAAGGCGAAATTTATGCGTGGACGTGGTTGTCCGCACTGTCACGGAAGCGGTTATCGCGGACGTCTTGCCATCTTCGAGCTGATGCTGATGTCGCCAAAGATTCGTGAGATGACGTTTAAGGAGCTTCCGGCGAACGAAATTCGCCGCGTCGCGGTGAGCGAAGGAATGAAAACGCTTTACATGGACGGTTTGATCAAGGTCGCCAAAGGATTTACCACCATCGAAGAACTCACCCGTGTGGCGAGAATGGACGAAGGGGATTAATGTTTAAAATGGCTTCACACTTAGAGGATTCGTAGAACGAGTGATTGGGTCATGAACGAGAGTTTCGCGGAATTGAACGAAAATTTCGACGAACAGGTCATGGAACGAGGATTTCGATGGATCGGTGATATGGACTCCTGTGGATTGCAAAGGGGAACGCGATTCCTGTTTTGATAACGAAAAAATCGCGTAGTTTTCAGAAATCAAGGATGAACATCCAGAGAATCTTATCAAATAAATAAAGATATTAAAGGGAATAAGTGATGGTACAGGAAGAACGTCAGGTACAGATCGATAAATTATTACATACGGTGGTGACGCGAGGCGCGAGTGACCTTCACATCGCGGTGGGGCAGCCACCTGTATTGCGACTTCATGGCCGTCTTGTGAAGCTGGATACGAAAGTGTTAGAAGCGGAAGACACCGTTGGTTTGATGAAAAGTATCACTCCAGAGCGTTGCCAACAAGAGTTGCAGCAGGTCGGTGGCTGTGACTTTGGTTTCGCGTTTGGCGATTGGGCACGTTTCCGTGTTTCCGTGTTCAAACAAAAAGGTTTTGTCGGAATGGTGCTTCGTCAAATTCCGAACGATCTTCTTTCGCTGGACCAGCTTGGCACGCCGCCAGTATTGAAGGAACTCATCGCGCGTCCACGTGGTTTGATACTGGTAACCGGTCCAACCGGTTCGGGTAAATCGACGACATTGGCTGGTGCGATCGACTATTTGAACGAGAACTTCGACCACCATATTATCACGATTGAAGACCCGATTGAGTTTTACCATCATCACAAGAAATCGACGGTGAATCAGCGTGAGGTGGGCGTTGACGTTCCATCATTTGCGGAGGCGATTCGTCGTGCGTTGCGTCAAGACCCCGACGTGATTCTGGTCGGTGAGCTTCGTGACTTGGAGACCATCGAGGCGGCGATCACGGCGGCGGAAACCGGTCACGTGGTCTTCGGAACGTTGCATACGACAGGTGCACAGGGTACGGTCAACCGTATTATCGACGTGTTTCCAACGACCCAACAGGAGCAGATTCGAGTCCAGCTTTCGACCTCCATTTTGGGCGTACTCTCCCAGGCACTGTTGCCGAAAATTGGTGGTGGACGTACAGCGGCATACGAAATGCTCGTGGTAACTCCGGCTATCGCAAACTTGATTCGTGAAAACAAGACGTTCCGTATCAACTCTTCGATTCAGACCGGTTTCAAACTGGGTATGCAACTTTTGGACGACCATCTGTTCAAGTTATGGAAAAATGGCGTGGTCGAAAAGAAAGAAGTGCTCATTAAGGCGAATATGGCGGACGAATTGGCGATGCGTATCGCCAAAGCGGAACGCGGCATGTTCGATGGGGATGCGGATATGGAAGACAATGCAGCGGAATAATCGGTTTGTCCTCATTTGCGTGGCGTTTTCCATGGAGAAACGGCGGATGCGTATTTTGCAGCGGGAACAAGCATAACAGAAGCATGAAGGTCGGAGCGAAATAAGATGGCTATTCGGAGAATCGGTCAGATTCTGGTGGATCTCGGATTCATTAATGATAAGCAGCTTGAGTCACTTTTGGACGAACAACAAGGTCGTCCGGGCGAAATGCTGGGACAGATTGCGATGACGTTGGGGTTGATCAAAGAGGATCAACTCGCTCAGGCACTTGCGGAGCAATTCGGTTTGAAGGTGCTTCCGTTGGGCGATTTCGTAGTCGCGCCGGATGTTTTGGCCCACGTGACAGAGCCGATGGCCCAGCTCTATAAGATCATCCCCGTCAGCTTCAAGAATAATGTGCTAACGATCGCGATGTGCGAACCGCAAAAAGTCTCAGTGCTGGACGAACTTCGCAGTTTCCTGGGCTACGAAGTACGTGCGGTGGTTTCGACCGAAAATGACATTGCAAAGAGTCTGGATCGTTACTACACGGGTGGCGTAGAGAGTGTGGAGCAGATCATCGCTGATATGGAAGGCGATTCCGATTTGAACGCGTTGGCGGCTGGCGGCCAAGAGATGCTCGACTTGACAAGTGTCGAAGCGGCGGCGGAATCGGCTCCCGTGCGTAAATTGATCAACATGGTCTTTTTGATGGCCATTCGTGAAAAAGCATCCGACATTCACTTTGAACCATTTGAAACCGAGTTCAAAATTCGTATTCGTTCAGATGGTGTGTTGTACGAATTGGTTCCTCCTCCGCGTCACTTGGCGTTCGCGATCACGACACGTATTAAAGTGATGTCGAACCTCGATATCGCGGAACGTCGTTTGCCGCAAGACGGTCGTATCCAGTTGTCCGTAGGTGGCCAACAGGTGGACTTCCGGGTCTCGATTCTTCCGACGATGTTCGGCGAAAGCGCGGTCGTTCGAGTGTTGGATAAAAGTGTCGTCATGTTGGATTTAGACGCGGTCGGTATGGACCCGGACACGTTATCCGGTTTCCGTAAACTCATTACGATTCCCAATGGAATTGTGCTGGTGACCGGTCCGACGGGTTCAGGTAAAACGACAACGCTGTACGCGGCACTCACCGAGCTGAACACCATCGAAGATAAGCTCATGACCACCGAAGACCCGGTGGAGTACGATATCGACGGAATTGTGCAGATTCAGATTGACGCGGCGATCGGTAATACATTCGCCCAATGCTTGCGTTCAATTCTGCGACAGGACCCCGACATTATTCTGGTGGGTGAGATTCGAGACGTGGAGACGGCAGAAATCGCGGTTCAAGCGTCGCTCACCGGGCACTTGGTCTTCAGTACGCTTCACACGAACGACGCGCCAAGCACGATCACACGATTGCGAGATATGGGGATTCCGCCATTCCTGATCACGGCGACGGTCGAAGGTATTTTGGCTCAGCGATTGGTACGTAAAATCTGCACCGAGTGCCGTGAACTGACTATACCTCCGAACGAATTGCTGCAACAGTTGGAAATGACGCCGGAAGATGCGGTGGGATTAGAATTTTTCCGTGGTCACGGTTGTCCGCACTGTAACTCGTTGGGCTTTAAGGGACGTACAGCGATTCATGAACTGATGATGATTAACGATACGATCCGCGAATTGATCAACAATCAAGCTCCAACGGAAGTACTGCGTGACGCCGCTCAGCGTGCCGGAATGCGATCATTACGTAAATCGGGATTGGAAAAAATCCACAGCGGTATCACGACCGTCGAAGAAGTCGTCCGTGAAACGGTGGTGGATTAACCCCTTCCCTATGAATATGTGTGCGAATTGTTTTACCGACGTTCCGTTCGTGGTCGTTAGGCCACAGGTCGTTTTGTACCCCAATGGATATTTTCAACAGGATGAGTATCGAACTTCGAGCATTGAGCGTAGGTTATGGCGAAACCGCCGTGTTGCGTGAGCTGAATCTGACGGTATCAGCGGGCGAATTCGTAGGCATCATCGGTCCCAATGGTTGTGGTAAAACAACGACGCTTCGCACGTTAAGCGGTTTGCTGCGTCCGATCGCGGGCGAGGTTTTTGTGGATGGTGAGCCGCTAAGCCGAATTTCCGCCAGGCAACGCGCAAGAAAAATCGCCTGTTTGCCGCAAGATTTCCATGTAGAGTGGTCATTTACGGTACGCGAACTGGTCCACATGGGACGTTCGCCCTACCTTCCGACTTTCGGTGGTGAAACAGCGCGAGACCGGGAGTTGGTGGAACGCGCAATGGAACAAACGGGTGTATTGCCGTTAGCTGAGCGTTCGATTCAGCAGTTGAGCGGCGGTGAGCGGCAACGTGTGCGGCTGGCGATTTGTCTTGCGCAAGAGGCGAAAATTCTGTTACTGGACGAGCCGACGAACCATTTGGATCCTAGACATCAGCTCCGTTTATTGGATTGGGTGGCCGCGTGGCGACACCGGGCTAGCGCGGCGGTTGTGTCCGTATTGCACGATCTGAATCTTGTGTCCGAATACTGCGACCGCGTGGTGTTGCTCCACGATGGGGTGATCCAAGCGGCGGGTTGTCCGCAAGAAGTGTTGACCGAATCACTTTTAAGTTCTGTTTATGGTGTTGATGCGCATATCGAAAAAAATCCAATTTCTGGTCGTCCGCATCTTTTTTTCAGCGCGGGAAAATCGTACCATATACCGTAACGATGGGGTAATCGCTTGTTTTTCTGACATAGGACCGTACCATGCCGCGATATATATTGACGTTGGATCAAGGCACCACGAGTTCCCGCGCGATCGTTTTTGATCATCATGGCGACATAGTCTGTTTCGCGCAAAAACCATTGACGCAATACTATCCGGAACCTGGTTGGGTGGAACACGACGCCAACGAGATATGGTCGGCGCAACTGGGTACGGCGGTCGAAGCGTTGGCCCGAGGCGGCATTTCCGCGGCAGATGTGGCGGCAGTCGGTATTGCGAACCAGCGTGAAACGACGATTCTGTGGAATCGTCAGACAGGTGAACCCGTTCATCGCGCCATTGTGTGGCAAGATCGTCGCACGGCGGCAATGTGCGAGACCTATCGAGCCGCGGGAATCACACAGGTGGTTCGAGAAAAGACGGGGCTTATTCCGGACGCCTACTTTTCCGCAACGAAAATCCGCTGGATTCTGGATCACGTACCGGAAGCGAAACGTCTGGCCGATGCCGGACAGCTCTGTTTCGGCACGGTCGATGCGTGGTTATTATGGAAAATGAGCGAAGGTCGCGTCCATCGAACGGACGTGACAAACGCCTCACGCACGATGCTTTTCAACATTCATTCGCAGCAATGGGATGAGGAATTACTGAAAATTTTTGGTATTCCGTCAAGTTTATTGCCGGAAGTATGCGAATGTTGCGACGATTTCGCTCACGTTCCCGCACGAAGTTTGGCAGGACACCGAGTTCCGATCACAGGTATCGCGGGCGATCAGCAAGCAGCCATGTTTGGTCAGCTCTGCACACAACCGGGCATGATCAAGACGACCTATGGTACCGGTTGTTTCATGATGATGAATACTGGCACGCAAGCCGTCCGCTCATCGCACCAACTGCTCACGACACCCGCATGGAAAATCAACGGTCGAATGACCTATGCGTTGGAAGGCAGTGTTTTCGTGGGCGGCGCGGCGGTCCAATGGATTCGAGATGGATTGGGAATTATCCATTCATCCGCGGAATGCGAACCCCTTGCCGCCACAGTTCCAGACAATGGTGGCGTCTATTTCGTGCCGGCCCTCACTGGCCTCGGCGCCCCCTACTGGGATCCATACGCTCGTGGAGCGATCGTCGGCCTAAGCCGTGGTTCCACGGCGGCTCACATCGCGCGAGCCACGCTGGAAGGCATTGCGCATCAAGTCTGCGATGTACTGGAAGCGATGGAAAAAGACTGTGCCAAATCGCCTCAAGAGATGCGAGTCGATGGCGGAGCGGTGGCAAATAATCTACTCATGCAGTTCCAAGCAGATATCTATCGCCATCGCGTGGTGCGTCCGATCATTCGGGAAACGACTGCCCTCGGAGCAGCTTATTTAGCGGGTTTACGAGTGGGATTTTGGTCCAATATCGACGAAATTGCTCAACAATGGCAGGCCGATCGGACGTTTGAACCGCAGATGGAACCGAGCCTCGCATTGCAGCATCGCCAAGCTTGGCTTGCCGCAGTCACTGGTTGCCGCGCATCCGTCCTTTGACCCTCGCCTTTCTTTACCCCGGTACTTTTTTATGGAAAATCGGCTATAATGGCGTCCGTTTTCAGGTTATTTTTCAACCGAATGGTCAAATCCCCATGTCCGATCATCAGACAACACTTTTACGCTTAGTACAACAATCACTGGAAAGTTGGTCGCTTGCCGGTGTGGATGATTGTGTACCGATTCCACCCATCACAGCCCGTCCGCCACGAGCTTCATCACCGACCTCCGCCACACAGCAGTCCCCATCACAACCGATGCCGCGTCCGCCAAGCGTTCGCCCTAACTCTCAACCTCTGAACACACCGGTTCCATCCATACGGTCCGCAGTCGCTGATCAGGCGGCAATCAACCAAGCGAATCTATATCATTACGCTCCGAACTCGGAAGGAACCCCGTTAGAAATGGTGAACAAAAAATCCACAAACGCGGATTCGATGCCAGCAACTTCCCTCCTGCCCTATAAACATCCGCCCCGCAAGGTAACCACCTCGTTGCCCGATCCATCGGCAGTCGGTGTGGAGTGGACACGTGTGCTTCCATCGGACGACACGCTGGCGGCGATGCCGGATCATGCCGAGGCATTGAGCCTAATCGAAACGTGCGTAAAAAAATGTACACGTTGTTCCATGTTGGCGAATTCGCGAACGCAAACGGTGTTTGGCGTGGGAAATCCCTCACCACGGTTGATTTTTATGGGAGAAGCCCCCGGTGCGGATGAAGATTTACAAGGCGTGCCATTTGTGGGACGAGCGGGACGATTGCTGACCGATATGATCGAAAAAGGAATGAAAATTTCACGAGATCAGGTGTATATTTTAAACACATTAAAATGCCGCCCACCAGGCAATCGTACCCCGCTTCCAACGGAGGCAATTGCGTGTCGAGAGTTCCTCGATGCCCAGCTTGCCGTGCTTCGACCGGAGTTTATCTGTTGTTTGGGAGCGGTCGCGGCGCAATCACTTTTGGGAGTGAGCACGCCGATTGGCAAAATGCGTGGACATTGGTACACACTTGGTTCAAGCCGAGTGATGTGCACGTGGCACCCGGCCTATTTGCTGCGGAATCCACCGGCTAAACAACAAACGTGGGCCGATTTGCAAATGCTGATGCGTGAAATGGGACTCATGTGATGGCTTCAGGATGAGGAGGAAGATTTTTCAGATGTGATAATGCGTCCGCCACCGATCATTTGTTCGCCTCGATACAACACCGCGTATTGTCCCGGCGCGACCGGACCATACGGCTGAGTAAACACCGCTCGAAATTGAGTGGTGTTTTTTTGTACACTATTCTTTTCCTGAATCGGTTCAACGCGCACAGGTACTGCAGGACTTCGGTATCGCACTTTCATCAAACATTCAAATGGTTGTGCAGGCGGTTCAATGAGCCAGTTGACATGGTCTGCAATCAATCCAGAACAAAGCAAATCGTCGGTATCCCCCAGCACTACCTGTCCGGTGACCGGATCAAGCGAGACGATATATTTGCGTAAACCACAGGCGACAGCCAATCCTTTTCGTTGACCAACCGTAAAACTCTCAATACCAGCATGCGTTCCAATCTTTTGTCCATCGGTATACAGAATATCACCTACGATAGATTCCGGCATGGATGTCCATCGTTGGATTGATTCGGGAATAGATTCTACGGACGGGGCTGTATTATTTTTTTGTTCAGCAATATATTTTTGAACTGAACGTAATCGCTGGATAAAAGCGGTACGATCGCCATCAGGCAAGAAACAAATATCCTGACTTTCGCGTTTTTCCGCGGTGGAAATGCCTGCTTGACGAGCAATCTCACGCACCGCGTTCTTATCGGAAAATTCGCCCAATGGAAATCGAATCCGAGCGAGCCATTCACGCGGCAATGCGTGCAGTACATACGATTGATCCTTCCCCGCAAACGCCGCGCGATGAAGTTCATAAGTTCCATTCTCTGTTTGCGATGGTAAAATTCTAGCATAATGCCCCGTCACAACACAATCCGCATTCAAACGCTCCGCCACATCAAAACAGGTACGAAATTTCACTAGTGGATTACATCGCACACAAGGGTTCGGAGTCCGTCCCGCAAAATATTCTTCAACAAAATTTTGAAGAATCGCGGTAAAATTTTCTGACATATCGACAATTTCCAACGGGAACCCCAACGTATCGGCCACCCGCTTGGCATCCGCCGCATCATCAGCCGATTTTTTCTTCGCCACGTCACTATTTGTACATAAATCCATCGGTGTACTTTTGTCACCAAGATGAATCCACCGTTCCACACCATGGCGTAAATAAACACCATGCACCTCGTGCCCTTGCTGCAGCATCGACCACGCTGCAACGCTGCTATCCACGCCACCGGAAACTGCCACCACGACTCGCATTATTCTACATTCCCTGTGATATCGCTACGATGTTGAAAACGGACGTCTCTCGACGTCCGCTGTGTTGTTGTAAAACCACATATGATCACAATGCACAAAAAGGCACTGATGAACAAAATCACATCTCATTCTCGATGTGATACGTACCCGGTCCGACTATTTGCTGATTTGGTGTGAGTTTTTCAGCATGAATTTGGAGCGGTTTACCATCCATCGTGATGGATTCTGGACGGTCGGTCGGCACAGTCAGTAAGGCTTGAGTGTTCGCCGGGACGGTCACATCCCAAATGAACTTCTTTTTACCATCCGTATTTTTGACATGCCATTCACTACGAATCATTCCAGACGGCGAAAGGTACTCCGCTTTCACATAGTCCAACGTTCCACCTGGTCGTGGTTCCATCAACAACTTACGAAAACCATACTCCGCTTGGTCGATTCCCGCAAGACATCTAAACATCCATTCACATACCGCGCCAAAAGCGTAATGGGAAAACGAATTCATCCCGATATGCTTCGCACCACCTTCAGCTTTCGAATAACTGTCCCAACGTTCCCAAACGGTCGTCGCGCCATTCTCGACCTCAAATCCCCACGATGGAAGTTTTTTGCTCTGGAAAAGTTCCATCGCAACGTCATGATGCCCCGTCTTGGTGAGAACGGTCAAAATTGATTTAGTGCCCAAAAATCCAGTCGTCATACGTGTGTCCATCGCACGAATTTTATCGACGAGCCGTTGTGCCGCCACCGCAACTTTTGCCTCCGGAAGCATGTCAAAATCAATCGCGAGAACGTAAGCCGTTTGCGTATCCACCTTTAATGTCCCATCGTCATTCAGGTACTCCGCATTGTGGACTCGACAAATCTTTTTGTACAGCTCTCCATAAATTTTTGCATCTTCGTTCCGATTAATCGCCTTGGCCATTTCAGCCATTTTACGCACGCTGTTGGCGAAGAAACAAATGTCTACATATTCAATCGGTGTATTTTCGTTCAGACTCAACCAATCGCCCCACGAATTTCCGAGCGAAACGCCTTTTAAATCAGGACTCGATTGAATACGGAAATCAATAAATTTTTTCAACGAATCATAATGCTCTTCGATTAGACGTGTATCTGCGTATACCGTCATAATCGTCCATGGACAGATGATTCCCGCATCCGTCCACGCCGTTCCCCACGATAATCCCGGACCACCATGCGACATCGGATATGGCGCATAATCGGGATACGCACCATTTTCGAGTTGGCATTCTTCCAAATCGTCAAGCCATTTGGTGAAAAATGCCGCGACATTCGCGTTGTAACTTGCGGTACGAATGTACGCCTGTGCATCACCCATCCAGCCGAGCCGTTCGTCACGCTGTGGACAATCGGTGGGAACTTCGACAAAATTCGCAAGCTGTGTCCAAACGATGTTGCGAAAAAGACGATTTACCATCGGATCCGAACATTCAAACGTACTCGTAAGAGGCGTACGATTACTTAGTGGTATTCCAACCACCGCATCGTCCGCTGGTTCATTTGGAAGACCGGAAATTTCCACGTATCGAAAACCGTGATAGGTAAAACGTGGTCGCCAGGTTTCGCCATTCGGGTCGCCCTTGAGAGTATAAAAATCGGTCGCTCGCGCACGCCGCAGATTTTCCGTCATCAACCGACCATCCGGATGGACCATTTCACCATAACGGATCTGTACTTTTGTACCGGCAGCCCCTTGGAATCGAAACTCTGCAACCCCGGCAAATTCCTGACCAAGATCGTAAATCCAGGCACCTTTTTGAAACTCATATTTTTTGACCGCGGGAATCGGGTTCAAGAATTCCTGCTGCATACCCCAGGCGTTTTGACGCTCCCCATCCGTTGCCGCAGAGATCGGCGGTGCCATGTAGGCCTGCATTTTCCCGGGTTTTTGGAAACCTAATTCCACCTCGCGATCCCCTTTGTTATCGGAGAAAGTCGCTTTAATGGAACCATTTTCCGAAGCTAAAATAGCGGAGGTCCATGCGGAATCATCATATTTAAATGTACACCAATCAGGACGTTCCATACGCGAGTCATACGCCTCGCCCATAATCATATCGGCTTCACGAATCGGTCCATCGCCAGACACCTTCCACGTTTTGTCCGTGACGATTGTTTCCGTCGTATCATCTTCGTATTCGATGACCAATTGAGCCATAAACGATGGGGTTTTTCCATAGAAATAACGACCCGTCTTATTCGGACCATAACCACACAAAAGGCCATAACCAACGTAACCGGCATACCAACCATCCGCGACAACCGCTCCGATCGCGTTTCCACCAGACTGTACAAACGTGGTCACATCGAATGTATTATAATAACTACGCTTTAAATAGTCGGCCCAACCCGGCAAGAAAACCGACTCGTGAATCCGCTGGCCGTTGATATAAGCGTCATAATTTCCAAGCGCCGAGGCAAACAACGTCGCGTGACGCACTTTTTTGCCCACTTCAAAAGTCTTACGATATTCACGAGCAGGCGGCAAATAAAGTTCTTCGCGACTGTTGTGTAACGGTGATTCATCCTTAAAACTAATCCATTCCGCCCGCCAATCATCAGTGCTCAAAACCCCTGTAATGAACGAACCTCCAGCCTTTGTCTCCACAAGCTGATCCTTTTCGTTCCAATACTGTACTTGCCACCAGTATTGTTTTCCAGATTCCATTTTTTTCCCATCATAAACAATCTGCGAAGTCCGATCGCTCTTCACCTTGCCGCTGTTCCAAGTGTCAGCTTTTTCCACATTTAATAAAGATGGATGAGTCGCTGCGATCAGTTGATACGCCGTTTGCGTTTGTGCTCCCTCCACGATCCAAGAAAATCGGGGATTGGGCGTATCCACACCAATGGATGTCGAAAGATATTCGCATAAACCGTTCGCCATGGGGGATGACACCATCGTCTCCGCGTGAAGCTCGTTCACCATCGAAACACGATGAGTAGTCGCTTGGATCGCGGCCAATGCGCCCGCCGAAGCAGCCGATTTAAACAAATCACGTCGATTTAATTTTCTACTCGTCATAAAACACCTTTATGAAATAATCAATTTATTCGAATGGGGCTATATACAGCCAAGCCATTCCGATGATAGGCAAACAAGAAAATGAATCATCACGAAATGGAGTATCACGTTCACAACGGGCGAGTTTTTCAAAAACCGCCACCCAAAATCCGCCGTTCCTCGTCCCAATATGCGTCGTTCAAGCGAACGGTACCAACGTTCCTATCAACGACACACGGATTTTTATTATGATCGCGATTGTTCATAAGCCGAAACCGCTAAACGATACACTTCCGAAAGCGGTACGCGATATTCCTTGGCAACCCGCCGACATACATCGTATTCCGGTGTAAATCTGGACAGTGTACCAATTGACACTTCCTTCCCTTTGATCGGCCCCCATACCGTGGGAACTTCGAGAAAACTACGCGACAAGGTCGTACGTCGGACGGGCCATGCACGAACGCCGAGCGTGGTCGTTTCCGTCAGCAAAATCGACTCCAATTCCGGACGAAATTCCGCCATACACAAGACCGAAATCCGAGTACCCGGTCTTCCCTTTTTCATCTGAACCGGCAGCAAAACCACATCTAATGCACCATTTTCCAGCAGACGTTCAGAAGTATAACCAACCCATTCGCCATTGCAATCATCGAGGTCCGTTTCAAGCATCCAGACCATATCAGACGCGGCGTTTTTATCCGAATCCGCCGGACGATTCATCTGTCCCACCAGTAATCGCAATAGGTTCGGCTGTGTGGGAATCTCTTTTTGTCCCGCGCCGCAACCGATCTGTTCCACTACCATTGATGGGCAGGTTCCAAACTCATTGGCAAGTGTTTTGACAATTGCAGCCCCCGTCGGCGTCGTTAATTCGCAAGGAATTTCACCCGCCACCGTCGGTATGCCCTTCAGCATTTCCGCCGTCGCCGGAGCGGGCACAGAACATTCACCATGCGCGATACGAATTCGCCCCGTACCGGTGGTCACCGGTGAACAAATAATCCGATCCACGTTCAACAGATTCCAACCGACAGCGACACCGACAATATCGGCGATCGAATCAGCCGCACCCACTTCGTGGAAATGAACCTCCTCGACCGTGGTACCGTGCACTTTCGCCTCAGCATTGCCTAGCGTGGTAAAAATTTCACAAGCGAGAGATTTTTGAGCATCGGTCATCGCCGCATTATTTTCGATCAACGACAATATATGCGCAAGGTGCCTGTGCGCATGTTCATGTGGACATTTTACCAATACTTGCGTCGCACGAAATCCATTCTTACGAACGACCTCCGCGGAAAGCGATAATCCGTCAATCTTCAATCCCGCAATCGCCGTCTGAATCTTTTCCAATGGAACACCGGCATCGACCAACGCGCCAAGCGTCATGTCGCCACTAATACCGGACGCACAATCTAAATAAGCAATACGCATCTTTTCTCCTATCTCAACGGCATCCCCACAGGGACACGACTGACGGTTTATTTCGGTGGATAATACGGTCATTCCGGATATTTACGGAATAATTTTGAATTGGAATACGTCCGAAGTCCCGATCAAATGGATGGTTTTGCCATCTTCGGAAATCGACGATTCTGTGGCTACTTCCCGACCATCAAAACCTATCGCAACCACTTTCTTCGCCTGAATATCACTCTCCATCGTCCCCTCAAACGTGATCCCCGTCATCCATTTGGGTAAAACTATAATAATTATCCTCTCCGATCATTATATGGTCAAGTACT
>JAQVKF010000033.1 GCA_028694795.1 Thermoguttaceae bacterium
TGAAGCTACCCCGGCTGTTGAAGCTGCCCCGGCTGTTGAAGCTGCTCCGGTTGCTGAAGCTGCTCCAGTTGCTGAAGCTGCTCCAGCTGTTGAAACTGCTCCGGTTGCTGAAGCTACCCCGGCTGTTGAAGCTGCTCCGGTTGCTGAAGCTGCTCCAGCTGTTGAAACTGCTCCGGTTGCTGAAGCTACCCCGGCTGTTGAAGCTGCTCCGGTTACTGAAGCCGCTCCGGTTACTGAAGCCGCTCCGGCTGAAGAAACGATGGTTAGCCCCTGTGGCCCGATTCGTCACGTTCCCGTTTGTGCTCCGGTTGCTGATGAGGTAGAAGAAGTCGCAGAAGTTCCGGCTGAAGAGGCTGAAGAAACGACCGTCGAAACCGTTGGCCCATGTGCACCGATGTCGTGCTGTCCGTGCGTGTTCCCGTTTGCGGTACCGCGTCCGTGCTTTGTTTTCTCACGGTTCTGCGCATTCTAATCATCGCGGACTAAACGCAAGATGCTACACCTCTCGACCGTTTTATGCGGCTTGGGAGGTGGCAAAGGTCCATCGACGGCCGTTTCTTGATCGACCATCGAAAACGACTACAGGATTCCCGCTTCTTTGACCTGAATGCCTTTGAGAGCCATTTTCAGAGCTTCCGCACTGGGGGCAACCTCAAACGCGATCGAACGTTCGATCAGCTGTTTATCGACAAGATCTTTCAGGCTGAGCGTAAAGTCTTGCATACCTTCCTGATATGACATACGAATTGCGTCGCCCAATTTTTCATCTCTCGATTCTTGAATCAATTTTTTGACCAATGGCGAGAAAGTCATAATTTCACACGTCGGCACACGTGAAACGCCAGGTTTGCACGAGGGTAACAGCTTTTGGGCAACAATCGCCTTCATGTTATAAACCAACGCGGAACGAATAGCCGCGTGTAAATCGGCCGGGAAAAGGTCCAAAATACGACCAATCGTGGAAGGTGCACTACTGGCGTGAATCGTTCCAAAAACTAAGTGCCCCGTTTCCGCCGCTTGAATCGCGGTTTCAAAAGTCTCGCGGTCACGCATCTCACCGACCAGAATAATGTCTGGGTCTTGACGTACCGCATGTTTCATACCAATCATGAAATCCTTAACGTCTTGCCCAACCTCACGTTGGTTGATCAATGACTTTTCGTCCGAGAACACAAACTCAATGGGGTCTTCCAACGTAAGAATATGGTCTGGCTCACGACGGTTAATGTAGTTCAACATCGAGGCGATCGTCGTCGATTTGCCTGAACCAGTAACCCCCGCTAGCAACACCATCCCTTGATCAAAATGGCATAACGTTTCGATGGACGCCGGAAGAAACAGCCCCTCAAAATCGGGAATCTTGTTGTTAATACGACGCGCAACCAGTCCCAAGGAACCCATTTGCTGCAAAATATTCACGCGGAATCGCCACAACACTCCGTCTACTTCGCAGATGTGCGAGAGGTCCACACCACCGTCTTCCTCCAAAATATCTCGACGCCGCTTCGAAAGCCGAGGAATCGCGTCAATCATCTCAAACATCATACGCGACATATCGTCGTCGTCAATCGGCGGCGAATCGAGGGGCTTCAAATCACCCTTTACGCGTACGTGAGCAGGACGCCCAACCTTCATATGAAGGTCGGATCCCTGTAAACGTACCAACGCTCGGAAGTATTTGTCGATCTCAATCGGCTTACGTTTCGCAGAACTTGCTGTTGCCATCATTCATTACCCTGTATGATCACCATTGAATTTTTATAGCGACTCCATTCGATTTCGTACTTACATCGGTCTTTTTCCGCCGTAAAAATCGTTTTCTCTCGCATAGGCCTCATTTCCAAGCCATATTGCCAAATTTACCACGCTTTTGAGTTTTACCTACCTTTGAACCCTGCCGTACTCTCCATCGGCATTGGCCACCCTTTCTCCTATACGACGAAGCACCACATCCCTTATTATCCACACTTTCGGCAATTCCAACAAGTCCTACTTTTTCGACAGTCGAAAAATGGACGCGACCTTTCGAAACATAATAAGGGGCGACGCTCACGCATCTCCCCTCCATTTGTCAAACTTAACCATCATCGCTTTGGATCGTTACAAAGCCGCTTTGACCAACGCCACAACCGCTTCAAAACCAGCTGCATCGTTGATGGCCATATCCGCCAAAATCTTGCGGTCGAGCGAAATATTCGCCCTTTTGAGTCCACCCATAAATTCGGAATACCGAAGTCCCTGCATACGGACCGCCGCATTGATACGGATGATCCACAAGCTGCGCATCTCACGCTTCCGGACACGACGGTCACGAAATGCGTATACGCCAGCTCGGACCAATGCCTCCTTTGCAGTGCGATATAAACGACCGCGACCTCCTACGAAACCACTTGCCTTCTTCATCAGCCGACGACGTGCTTGGCTACGCGCGGCTCCTCGTGTCGTTCTCATTTCCCAATCCTTTCGGCGAATCCGGGGCCTCTGGTTTCCTGAATCGGAATAGACGGCGGTCGAATGCTCGACGCACATTTCCCCTATTCCAACTCCACGACCGCACTGAATCACGATGCGACCACAAAAACCTCGATGTTTCTCTGTGGCGAAAATGGTTGGAAAAAATTCCTGTCTTTTATGGAATATCCAACCCGTTTTTCGCGATTCCGCCCGTTTCGCTCCCCACGGTGTTCGTTTTCTGTCATCTACGTGATGACAAACCTTTTCGTCTTTCCATCCGCTTCAGAAGCTATTGTTTCATAAACACATGAACCACCGTCTCATGAACAGCGAGAACCAACCACACAGCCGCCTCCCTCTCATGATACTTCGCTTCCTCAGCCCCTTTTTCCGCCCTCTCTTCTTCGATACCTTCCGCAACGTCACTCTTCGTAGCAATCAGCCTTTCGCAATCGTCTCTTTGTAGAACACCAACCTACGAAAGCCAACTCCCCACAAAAACTCAGTTGCTGTAACCATTTAAGGCGATACGGAGCTTGGCGATTTCACAGGTCGCGGTCGTCGTGGTACCACGAAGTTTTCGAACCTGCTTCTGCGTCTTACGGAACGACAAATGTCCCATACCGGAATGACGGAATTTGACCAATCCCGAACCGGTCAAACGGAAACGTTTCTTCGTTCCCTTGTGCGTTTTCTGCTTCGGCATTATGTACCTCATCACCTCTGTTCCGGCATCAAACGGACCCGCTGAGTCGAATTATGCGCCTTTCGGCCCTAACTCACCCCGCATCGCCCATTTCGAACCATGCCCTTTCGGACTGATTCGCAGCCAGAAAAACTCAAAAACGCTTCTCGCACCTGCGAGAAGCCTCCATATACAGGAACTCTACATTGTACCTGTTTTGCGATCCTTGCCAAGTACCCGCCTCAGAGGATTCCGCTTTTGTCGCCCATTTGCCACCTTTTTTCTAGGGTTTGTTCACATATAATCACATGGTAAAAACCGATGGCCAAGAATGAAATAATTGCAACCGGGGTGATTTATATCGGTTAATATTGAAGTTTGTGCGTCTAGCAAAAAGTTTTGGAAGGGGAGTTTGAGGGGAAACTTTTTGCAAAAAGTTTCCTCTCATGGGTTCTTCGCCTCAAAAAAGTTTGGTTAAAAAAGCATTTTCGCAGAAAATGCGAGAATTTTTTACCTGACGCTGGTACAGCTGTTGCTCCGATTGGGGTGGCAACTTGTGTAAACACACCCTAGAAAGCTCTGTTTCGTCGAAGATTCCGTGGGGGTAGGGAGTTGACATCTTCGATTCAAATGTCAACAATGATGGTTTGAATCGGTACAGGCCATTTTTTATCACGGTCATGCGAGAACATTGAGGTCAAAAAATGCAAACTAAAATGCGAACTTTTTGGTACTGTTTAGCGATTGCCGGAATACTTATGGGGTGGAATGGAATGAATGCGGTCGCCCAAGAACCGACAAAACAATACGATGCCATCAAAGAAAAAATGGCGAAAAAAACCTTTACCGCAGCAGACGGTTCGACGTTGCTCTACCGTATTTATCTGCCCGAATCGCTAGCCAAAAAGTTAGAAGCGGGTGAGGATGTTTCAAAAGAAACCGAAAAATATCCTCTCGTCCTTTTCCTGCACGGTGCGGGCGAACGTGGCAACGATAACGAAAAACAACTCTATTGGCCGGAATTTCTCCGATTCGCTTCCGACGAAGCTCCACAGCAAGCCATTCTCATCGCGCCGCAATGCCCAGAGGGGGAAACGTGGAGCATTATTCCACGCCTCATGGGGTCCGGTGACATTAACCAACCCACCGCTCCGATGCAACGGCTGCTCGAACTGTTGGATGAAATTGATCGAACGCTGCCAGTGAAGGATGATCAACGGTACGTCACGGGAATGTCGATGGGCGGTTTTGGTTCGTTCGCGGTCTGTGCCTTCCGACCGGGATATTTCGCCGCGGCGATGCCAATTTGCGGTGGAATGGTCTCGCCGGACTTCGTCAAAAATTATTCCGGTACCGCTTTCCGTATCGTACACGGGGAAGCCGATTCAGTCGTACCGCTTCAATGTTCGCTCGATGCCGTCGTCTTACTCTCGAAAAACAACATCCCCGTATCCTATATCGGATACCCTAGTGTGAATCACAATTCGTGGACGAACGCATTTACCGAGCCGGACTTACTCCAATGGTTCTTCCGTCAAGTCCGTAAAACTAACTGAAAAACGCCATGGAATTTGCTTAGGCTCGTGATCTATTCAAACGTCGGATTCGCTTTTTCGTGGAGTGCGATCCGTCCCGACGTCGTGATTTGTATGGACGTCAAGGCCCACATTTGAGAGAAACGCTAGAGAGCAGGAAAATAGCATGTATTGGAACCTTTCGTCAGGTTATCGTCCATTATTCCAGATTCGGGAGATAGAGTCCGCGATCAAAATCGTTAAGGATGCCTTCGAAACGCTGTTGCGTGAGAAAGTTGGATTGCAGCGTGTGACCGCGCCGGTCGCCGTACCGAGTGGGTGCGGATTGAATGACGATCTCAACGGTGTTGAAAAACCTGTCCGTTTTCATGTTTCTGGCGTTGATGTCGATGTCGAAATCGTGCAATCGTTGGCAAAATGGAAGCGAACTGCGCTGGCTCGTTACGGTTTTCAGTCTGGCGAAGGGTTATACACCGACATGAACGCCATTCGTCCGGACGAGATAATCGACCACCTTCATTCGATCTACGTCGATCAGTGGGATTGGGAAAAAGCGATTCTACCGGAAGACCGAACACTCGAAACGCTTCAAACGACGGTCCGACAGATTTGGTCCGCGATCACCGCGACCGAGGAGATTGTCACGCTCAGTTTTCCCCAGGTAAAACGTATCTTACCCAAGGCGATCACATTCATTACCTCCGAAGCTCTCCTGCAGCGATATCCAGGAATGACACCCAAGGAGCGTGAAACCGCCGCTTGTCGTGAGTATGGAGCGATTTTCCTGATTGGTATTGGCGGCACTTTGTCCGATGGTACTATCCATGACGGTCGTGCTCCTGATTACGACGATTGGACCACCCTGCGTGTCGATGGCGGATTCGGACTGAATGGCGATATTCTTGTCTGGCACCCCGTATTGGAAACCGCGTTTGAACTTTCCTCCATGGGAATTCGCGTTGATGGACCGACACTGCTCAAACAGCTCGAAATCCGCGGCTGTCCAGAACGTGCCAAACTGCCGTTCCATCGTGCTCTGATTGAAGAACGCCTGCCGCTGTCGATGGGCGGCGGTATCGGACAGTCGCGGCTCTGTATGCTGATGATGCGATGCGGACATATCGGGGAGATCGCCTGTGGTGTCTGGCCTGACGAAATGATTCAGGAATACGCCGCTCATGGCATTACACTGCTATGACCTGCAGATTTTCCGTCCGTACTAGCCATATCAATGAGACCGGTCACCTAGAGTAAACCCCGGAAAGCTATATAATGGGCAGTGTTCGGGATATCCATGATACACGGTGATATCGATGGATATCACTCAGCCAGAAATGTAGGGAAATGACATGTCGGATATGACGCATTCGGAAATCGTAGAATCACTTCGCTGGCGGAAGTTTCCAGTACTCAATGACGGCTTCGTTTGTCTCGTGGATGTGATGGGCGACGATCGTTCCATCGTCCAGGCCGCTCGCGTGAGCTACGGCGAGGGAACTCGCAAAATGTCCGACGATCGAACCCTATTGCGATATCTGTTGCGTCATCAACACACGACGCCGTTTGAAATGGCGGATCTGAAGTTTTTGGTACGTGTACCGATGGACACGTGGCGACAATGGATTCGGCATCGAACCGCCTCGGTCAACGAATATAGTACTCGATATTCGATCGCGATTAACTCGATGTACGCGACCGAACCGGACGCTTGGCGCACGCAGTCGACCACGAATCGCCAGGGATCAGCGGACTATTTCGACGCGGATGCGGGACAAACGTTTTCCGACAGTGAACGGGTGTTTCAGCAAACCGCTCGAACCCTTTACGAAGAGATGATCGAGGCGGGCGTCGCTCGCGAACAAGCACGAAAAAACCTGCCGCTTTCGACCTATACCGAGGCGTATTGGAAAATTGATTTACACAATCTATTCCATTTTCTCGCGCTGCGGATGGAATTGGCGGCTCAGCAGGAAATTGTACATTACGCCACGATCATCGGTGAACAAATTGTGCGACCGCTCTTTCCATTCGCTTGGGAGGCATTTGTCGATTACAGCCTCCACGCGATGACACTCAGCCGGATTGAGCAGGATTTTCTGAGCTATCTCACGCAGCAGCAGGGGTGTACGCTGCCGATTACGCACGGTTTATTTGACGCGGCGTGCGAAGGTGCCGGCTCGGCCTCCACCGTGGAACGCACGGATTCCCGTGATCCATGGCTCAATGGTGAATGGTCGCTTATGAACCGTTCACGTGAACGAGAAGAATGTCGCGACAAGCTCATTCGCTTGGGATTGCTGCGATAAAGGTTCTAAGACGCTACCTATCAGCATGAGAGGTCAAAATGTTGCATCGTACCCGTCCTTCGTCTGGCATGAGTCGTGGCGAGCGCATTCAGCTGTTGTCGATGATCGGCACGGGAATCATCCTGGCTATACTCATCGTGCGTCTGCGGGATGCTGACATGGCCCGTGTGATTGATCAAACGTTTGGCCCGCTTTTTCACGATCCCAATGCCAAAGCGGCGGCCAACGCTCAGGGAATACCCCCTTATGAACCTAGCGGTTCGTCGGAAACGACCCGCAAGACTCTCCGTGCGGCGGCTCTCGCCACGGCCAATAACATACCCGCCGACAACACGACACGCTCGACACCCATTTGGGAAACGAGATTTTTGCCCGATGGTTCTCCTGACGACACCGATGCGGCGGAGGTGGACGCTTTTCGACGTGACTGCGGTGTGATTTCTGATCGCGCGTATGAAAACACCTCGTATGAAATGCCAGTATATCAGCGGTTAGTACGTTGGGCCGCCGTACAAACATACACGCAGATGAACATGCGTGCCACGGAGGTCGAATATCAGGAATTACTTCAACATCCTTCGAAATATCGAGGTCGCTTGATTCGGCTCGTGATAGATGCGAGGCTCGTTCGTAGCTGCTCGGCGACCGATTGGAATCACGATCCAGAGTTGCCGCTCGCGGAGATTTGGGGACCGCTTCCCAATACGGGGATACGGCTCGTCACGGCGGTTACGGTCGGTGTGCCATCGGAACTGCCATTGGGTGATGTCTCGCAAAGAGTGGAATTTGTCGGTTATTTTTACAAAGTGCAGGCGTACGAAAGTCGGCAATCGAACGAGGGTGAAGCGAGACTCGCTCCGGCGTTGATCGGACGAGTTAAAATACTCGAAATCGCGCCGCCGCGTGTAACGACCACCGATTATACCATTCTCTGGGGAACGCTGTTGGCGTTCGGTTTGATTGGTTTGGTTTCGTGGATGATTGCTTTCCGCCGCCGCCGTGTCGTCGTTCGCACGTCCGCCCCCATCGTTACGCAGCATGTCGAAAACTGGCTCGGTAACCCGGCAGATTCGACTAAATTCGAGGATTCGACTAAACCGGTTAATTCGGAGAATAACAAGGATTTGAAAAAAACAGCCGATTCAGAAAATGATAAAAATCGGCTGAATTGACGGATTTAGACCAACCGACAAAATCTGCGAATTTCGCGGATTCGACTACAGAAACGGTGGAAACTGAACCGCCTCCCAACACGCTTTCCGAAAACCAAACGGATGATTCAACGTGGGGAATGACGTGAGGTTTGGGACTATTTTCCGTTTGTCACACGTTATTTCTCGGAATCCGTATACTAAAAAATACAGAACGAATGTACCCAATCTCCTATTAGAGGAAATCCGATGAACGAAGCGCTAGCAATTATTTTGGCCGCGGGTAAAGGCACTCGTATGAAGAGCGAACTTCCCAAAGTGTTATATCCGATCAACGGTCGTCCGATGATCGACTATGTGTTGGACGCGGTCCTTGCGGGCGGTGTCGAACGAGTCGTCGTGATCGTCGGATATCAAGCGGATAAAGTGCGCGAGCATTTAGCCCCTCGCAAAGCGGTGATGGGTGAGCGATTAGAATTCGTGACGCAAACAGAGCTGCTCGGCACAGGCCACGCGGTGACCTTCGCGAAATCGTTTTTCGAACAGTCGGATGGGCCTGTAGTGATCGTGGCGGGTGACGGTCCGATGATGCAAGCGACGTCGATTCGTAAACTGCTCGACCAGTGGTATCAAACCCCTGTTCCATGTGTGTTGGGTAGCGCAATCAAACCGAATCCATTCGGATTGGGCCGTGTGTTGCGAGATGCGCAAGGGAATTTCGTCGGCGTGGTGGAAGAAAAAGACGCAACCGAAGAACAACGTAAAATCACCGAAGTCAATATGACGTATTATGTGTTCCGAGGATGTGATCTGGCGGAATCGCTTGCGCTGATGCGCAACACGAATGTCCAAAAAGAATACTATTTGACCGATGTGCCCGGAATTATGCTCGCACGTGGTGGCGAGGTACTGGCGTTGCCCGTTTTGGACCCGATTGAATCGCTCGCCGTCAATACAGTGGACGAGGCGGCCATCGTCGAGGCGGAACTGCGACGACGTGCTTGACAACGTCCGGGAACACCCGGCGGCAACGTGCCGTTTTTTACCGTACGATGGAGTAGCCACTTCGATGAACTGGCGCGGTAGTCCGTTCGGACGGTGCTTCGTTTCCGGTCTCCACTTGTCGAAATATTTCGCAACCCTTTTTTGGGTAAAGTAACATCAATGGGAGGAAACTCTCGGCAAAAAGTTTCCCTCCCAAAGACTTCTTCTAAAACTTTTTACCAGACGTACAAATTGCAGCACGGGTCAACATGGTATGGCGTTTACGTGCACGCCCTAGACGCATAAACTTCAATATTAACCAACACAGATCACTCCGATTGTGGCCATTCATTCTTGGCCATCGGCTTTTACTGTGTAATTACGTGTGAACATGTCCTAGGTCGTTTACATATTGGTCAGATCGTCCGCGACGCTCGCACCGCCCAGTTGACGGTTGATCGCATCGTTGATCACTTTGGCATGCTGCATATCTTGTGCGTAAATTCGGCAGATTTTCCAACTGACGGGCAATTGGCAAAACTGCTCACGTTTGGTGAGAGATTCGACTTCATTGGTCGCCGGATTGTAGAAGAAATTTTGATCCGCGGCGCTTCGTTGGTTATGTTTTACCGATTTGAAACGCAGTGGAAGCGAACACAGCGTTTCGGGCAACGCCTCTCGCACATAGTTTTCGAAAAATTCGTCCGAGCGGAAGATCGAGGTTGATTCCGGATGAGACGCCGTGAAAAAAATAGATTTCTCGTAAACCATTTTCCATGGCATTTGGTGCGATTGAATCTGTCTCCATCGCTGGCCCGCAGGATATCGTGGATCGTTCTGCGGCAATTCTGCCCAACGTGATAGATCGACCAATAGCGACCATTCGGTTAAATTTTGATATTTTTGCAAATGTTCCGCGGGATTCCCGTCGAACAGATAATTTCCAGCCTCTTGGAACAGCGTTTCGAGTTCCAAATCAATCACCTGGACCATACGATGGTAATAAATCGTTCGAAATAGCTCACTTCGCACGATCAAAAATCGAATTAGCGTCGAAAAACCTCGTTCGTGAATCGTCAGCCCACGGGGGGTGTACGCCGTGTAACGCAACAATCGTTCGAGATCGAACGCCTGATTCGCAAATCCGGACATGTATGCGTCGCGTAAGACAAAATCCATGTTATCAACGGTATACAATCCACAAAAAAGGGTCCGCAGAAATCGGAGCCACTGCGGAATCAATCGTCCACTTGCTTGCTCGGCGGTTGGGTTCGGACGCTGAATCAGAAACGCCACCTGTTCCGGATCAATCGTTTCACCCGCCAACAGCTCGCTATTCGGATTTCGTCGAATCCGTCGGATTTTCTCGCCAAAGGCTCGATCAATAATGATCGCGCCCAGTGTTTCGTGCGTCAGTCCGTACTGTTTAAGAAAATGGTCGTCGAAAAAATGTCCAAACGGCCCATGTCCCACATCGTGAAGCAACGCCGCAATCCGTAACAATGATTCCACGTATCCGCGAGACGGGGTTTGTTCCGATCCCATGGCCGGAGTCGTGGGCAATGCCGTCGCTGTCATGGTCGATTCCGTACCCGAAGCCGTCACAGCCGCGTCGCAAACCTCGTGTAAACTTTCATAAAGCCGCTCTGCCACACGACTTGCCATAAACATCGTGCCTAACACGTGTTGAAATCGGGTATGTTCCGCCGTCGGAAAAACCCACCACGCCGTTTGCAGTTGGTGAATCTGCCGCAATCGCTGAACCCATGGATCGTCAATGAGTTCCTCCTCGCTCACTTCGCCATCGGGAACCCCCTCACGAGAGGTAAATGGAATATACCCATGCACTGGGTCGTAGATGAGGCTTTCGGTTTTCCATGTTTTCATATTTTGCCATACTTTCCTGATGTGAAGTCGAAAAATGTTTTTTTGGACGAATCTAGTGTTTTCGGTTAAAATGGATGTAGCGTTTTTTTTGATTTTCGCGTACCATGGCACGAAAGTACCGGGCGGTTCCGTTTGGTGGGTCTGAGTTCCACGGTGAAATTGGCGACCGCGGGCATTCGTGGCCCAAAGGATTGTAGAACCACACGGGCGTAGCCAGTTTTTAACCGGAGGACGCTGCTTACGTCGGAATTCGTATTACCCTACGGTTTTGCCGCCGCATTGTTAGCGCTGAGGCGGTGGCACGCGATCAACTAAATCCGAAACGCCGTATCCGATTTGCCCCATAGTGGGTTATCGTGGCGGTCCGCCGTATCAGTATATAGAACAACATCGGCAAATAGAAGTCCAAACATATTCAGGGAGGGCCATCATGAATCAGGTGGGAAAACGACATCGAAGTACCCGTTTTTTGAGTATTTTTGTCAGCTGTGGTCTTTGGTTGAGCGCGTCATATAGTATGGCGGGCACCGATACGCTGTTCCCAGAGACGACCCAAGCATATATCGAGGTGTCGGATGTTGCAGCATTGGAAACGCAGTGGAATCAGACGGGATTTTCTAAATTAGCGGAAGATCCACAAGTGAAGAAGTTTGCGGAAGATATTCAGCGCCAATTTGAGCAGCGTTGGGGACGTTCAGGCGCGTTGGTCGGGATTACGTGGGCTGATTTTGCGGCGATTTCGTCGGGCGAAATGGCGATTGGTACGATTCCATCGCCGGAGAAACTGGCGACGGAGCTTTTTCTCGTCAACGTGACCGGAAAAACAGATGCGGCGAAGCAGTTGCTCGAACGTATTGCGACGAACGTACAGAAAAATTCGGGTAAGGTTTCGACGACGAAGATCAGTAACCTTCCGGCGACCTGTTACGAATTGGCTCGTCCGATTCAGTGGAAATTGGAAAAACCACCGATCCTTTACTCGGCGATTTATCAGGATTGGTTGTTGATTTCGGACAATACGAACTCGATTTTCGAGGTTTGTCTGCGAATTGGTGGTGTCAAAAAAGAGTCGCTTGCGGGAGTCGAATCGTATCAGAAATCAACGGCGATGTTGAGTGATCCGGTGACGGTGGACGGTTTGCTCCGATTTTATGTGAGCCCAAAGGGATTAGTGGAATTGTTGGATGCCGATCCATCGCTCCAACGCGGTGAAATGTCGAAGACGAAAAGTGCAGTTCAGCTGTTTCAAGAGCAAGGCTTGCAACGGATGAACGGGATTGCCGGACGCGCGGATGCCGGTACGAATGGTTGTGAAAACGTTTGGAAATTGGCCGTTTACGCGCCGCCGCCCCACGAAAGTTCTTTCGCCATGCTCAAGCTGCTCGACGCGCAGGTTTTGCCCATTGATGCTTGGGTTCCGAAAGATTCGGCGGATTGCATCACGTTGAATCTTGATATCCAAAATGCGTTCGATCATTTTGGCCCCGTGTTTGATGAGATTGCGGGCGAAAAGGGAACGTGGGAAGAAGTGCTGCATGGTTTACAGGTCGACCCGAATGGCGTCCAAATTGATATCCAAAAAGAGTTGGTCGCTTACCTCGGCAATCGTGTTACCATTGCCTCGAAGTATCGGCTGCCCACCTCGACGACCAGTCAGCGATATGTCATTGCCGTGGACTCGAAAGATGATGCGGCCCTCCAAAAAGGATTGACGAAATTTTTCCACGATTCGCCCGAAATGCAGCAAAAAACGATGGGCGATGTCGTCGTTTGGGAACGTGTGCCGGAGATGGCGTTGCCGGAGAGTATTAGCGATCCGACGAAACCGTCGTTTGGCCGGAATCGAACGACCTCCCGAGGCCGCACGGCGTCGCGTACCGCTGAAAGCGAAAAGAATGATTTCTTCCCAAACCGTGTGTTCGCGGTTGCACAGGGAAAATTCTGGGTCGCCTCGCATCTCGACCTGCTGCAGGAAGTACTGGCCACGGACGCTAAAGGTGGCTTTGGCTCCACGGTGGAAGCGAAACTCGTCGACCAAAAATTTACCCAACTCGGAGCAAAAAACCGCGGTCTGCGGATGACATTCAAACTCGACGAATTGATCCGAAACGATTACGAACTCGCTAGAGAGGGCAAATTCGGCGAAAGTAAAACCTTTGTCGGTCGAATCTTCGCCTCGATTGTTCCTGGTTTGGAACGACCGGAAGACATGAAATTCGACATGAGCAGCGCGCCCGAATTCGGATTCATCCGACGCTTTTTGGGGCCGGGCGGTCTCGAAATCGAAACCGTTCCGGACGGTTGGCTTGTCCGTGGATTTATCCTGACCGAATAGTTCCGTCTATCATCCGATCTGCCTATTGTGCCACTTATTGTGTCAGATTCTGGCGATGGTGGAAGGTTGGGTGACATCAAAAAAACCGGGGAAAGAATTACGCCGCCCCGGTTTCTCTAATATTCTCCAGACAACGTCTTGAAATGAACACTTATCGAAACAGCTGCGTGGTTCCCTTAGGAGGTCTGAATTTCTACGCTCGATAATTACTCTGCGTTGACGGGCGTTTTACCACGGATCAGACAGCTTGTACGCACAACGGCTCCACGCTTTGGCCGGTAGGTTGCCTCGCACTTAACGCGACGTTTGACCACACTTGGCTGATCGGTTCTGCCGTTGGTCACATGTTGCGGCACTGGCGTATCGCGGCCTACGGAGTGGAAAATGGGGTGAGGTCTGGTCCTTGTTCAGCGGTAGAGTAGTCGAATTTCACTTGGGAAGTCGCGCCGCCATCGTGACAACCGACCAGTCGCATTTGCCATCTTCCGACCGCCCAAACGTTCTCACCCGCTGGTTGGCTCGCTTTCCAAAAGTCGTCCACTGCAAACGCGAATTCTCCCTGATTATTCACGGGCGAAACCCATGTAATTGCGTCATAATCGGAAGGAATACTCTCATTATCGTGGTACAACACCATCTGTTTGATTTGCGGAGTTCCATGCATCACGCCGCTAACTAAAATTTTCGCGGAACGATCTTCCGCCACTCGCACATTGAGATGGGAAATCTCCATTTTGGGAGTCGTCATCGAAAATTCTTCAGAAAAATTCGGATCGAACGCACGAATCGTGGCGAGACGTGTCGCGGATGCCTTCGATAGGAACGAACCGCGGCCCTCACCACGCAAATCGGTCCCCATCGTATGATTGCCGCTCCCCATGAGCGAGTTGCCACGCTCACGTTCCTCGTTCCGTTCGCAATCGTGTGGCAAGCTGAATCCGTGTCCCAATTCGTGGGCGATGCCGCCGACGTAATGCGAATTAAATTCGCCAATTGAACAGGCTCCGTGATAGTATCCGCCCGGTTCTTTGGAACTAAGCAACGTCGCGTCGAGCAACGGATCATCGTAGACCCATGCGGTACCCTTCGTCGCCGTACCCCAACCGACGTATGGACCTAGCTCTGTCGCCTCGGTATGCGCATCGTTCCACGCGAGTAGCGTTTGGAACAGTACGATCACCTCGTTCTCAATGTCAAGATTTTCGTGCTCCGCGAGATATTTTTTGACCTCGTTTCGTACATTCCACGCACTATCTCGACCATATCCAGAACGTGGTTTTTCGCCGGGCACATAATGGATCACCAGCTGACTGTCCGCGTCGCGTTCCAATGCGAACGTGCAATCGCCAAAACCACTCTCACGCATTCCACGAAGGTAAAAATCTTGGACAAAACGCATTGTACGATCAATACGTTCACGATGATTCTCAAACGGTTTGCAATCGGTGGGATAGAAGTAGACAATCTTCACGGGACGCGGCTGCACGCCACTCGAAACGGTCGCCGTGATCACCGACGCCGGATTCGATTCCGTCTGGACGACCGAATCGGCTGACAATGCCGAATCCGCAGCCCAACCCGACAAAGCTACCATCCATACCAGTACGCCCCAAAAATATCGTGAGATTCTCCGATCGGTCATCATCTTCATACGCTCTATCCTACCTCGCTTATCTGGCCCATTCTATTTGCCGTCAGTCGGTTTTTCCCCACCCGCAACATGGGAGCAGAACGTCAATCGCCGCAATTCGCACCACCGATCATGCAGCCGATAGAACCCCGCGGTTGAGGACGCGGCTGCAACGGACGATCCCGGTCCCGTGGGGTTCCACACTCTTGGCCGTCTTCGTGGTTTACGAAAATTATCCGATCTCCGGTACTTCGAATCCCACGCGGTATTTCCGTTTGAGCATCGCGTTGGCCGCATCGGCACCCGTACCAGTGAATCGTTCGGTCGCTGGATCGAGTGTGAGCATCGGACTAAGCCGGATCGCGGAATTGGCCATCGTTAGACCATTCCCAGCCAACAGCTCTGTCGTTTGTGCGAGAAGTTCTTCCCAACGTCCGTCCGTTTGTTGGATCGCGTCGGCCATCGTTTGCGAAAACGGACCGCCCACACGCTGCGCGATATTCGCCAAATTACACCATCCCGCCGAATCGTTTCCAATCGCGACCTCGGCGTTCAATTTCGTCGGATCGTTGGCTTGGATCGCGGCGATAAAATTTTGTACATGGGAATCGCCACCGCTATTGCCTTTGAATCGTTTGAGTTCCTTCCCCTCTTTGTCGAACGCGATGGCTGAGCCACGCTGTCCTTCGAGCCGTCCACCCTCACAGTACGCGACGTAACCGCTCGACGGTCCTGGACATTTACCCGCGGATTTCGAATCGGGTACTTCCGGGATGTTCGAAAGTCCCAACACCATCGGAATCGAACCGGTGTCATAGTAAACGAAATGCACGTTCGGCGATTCACCAGCGTCGTCCCACACGACACGCGCTCCTCCCCCCATCACCGCACGTGGTAGCTTCGGCTCGTCCAGCAAAATGTTGTTTCGGAAATCATCTAACACATGGACGCCCCAATTGCCCATCTCGCCAGAACCCGTGTTCCACATCCAGTGCCAATCGTAATGGAGCTGATTACGATAGAGCGGCAATTCTTCCGCTGGACCGAGCCAGAGATTGTAATCAATCGTCTTTGGAATTTCGAGTGGTGTGTCACGTTTTCCAATCGATCCACGTATACCATAACGATTCACTCGACCGGAAAGAATTTTACCCAGGGCTTTCTCTTCGTGTAAAAACGCTTTGATTTCAGCCTGCATCGGATCAGACCGCTGCTGCATACCAACTTGGCAAATCTTCTGATATTTTCGCGCGGCCAATACGGTCTGCTTGCCTCCCCATTGCGAATGAGAGAGTGGTTTTTCCACGTAAACATGTTTGCCCGACTGCATCGCCCAGATCGCGCCCAAGCAGTGCCAATGATTGCACGTCGCCACAATGACCGCGTCGAGATCGTCACGCTCGAGCAATTTACGCAGATCGGTATATCCTTCCGTTCCCGCGTATTTTTTCTGAACGGCATCTACACGTGCGGAATCCGGATCGCTTACCCCAACGAGATGAATCTCCGGCTGCCGCGTAAATTGGGAGAGTAACTCGTTCGCACGCCCACCACAACTTACCGTTCCAAGCCGGATTTTCTCATTTACGCCCGTCTGTGCCATGACCGCAGGTACGGGAAACGCCAGCGACGCTCCTGCCACGAAACTTAAACCGATAAAATGACGGCGCCTCATCGTCTATGCCTTTCAAATAATGCTTCACGCAACTTGATTTCCTAAACTACCTATTATCTGTATAATATAGGGGATTGTTTTACGTGGATTCAAGAGGTAAACGATAAAATGCCAAAATTATCTTCCCATACGCTACGGCATAGAAAGCCAATCACCGCATTTAGGTAAAATGTGTGTTCATGGAAATTTTTAGCGGGAATGACAAAAACAAGCCGTGTTGGTTGACTTCACGAAATGGAACGATTACGCTATAGAGAGTGGAGTCGAGTGGCTATTTGCGTTTTTCCCATGGTTTTGTCAGGGAGCTGTATCGTGCCAAATTTCGAATCTTTTGGGTGGAATGTGCTCTTGTCGCCCGCCGCGTTAAGCGGTCCGGCAATCATTGTCCTATTGATCACTGGTTTGCTCCTTTTGGCGTTTATTTGGATTTTTGCCATCTTTTTCAAGCCGTGGATTCAGTCCAAATTGACCCATGCGGGGATTTCGCTGTGGGATTTGGTGGCGATGAAAATTCGTCGTGTCGATCCTCGTGTCATTGTTCGCGCACGAATTATGGCCGTGCAAACCGGTTTTGGTGACGAGGCGGGCATTGTGACTCGGGCGTTGGAAGCTCATTACTTGGCGGGTGGAAATGTGCCGCAGGTCATTCGCGCGATCGTGGCCGCTCATAAAGCGCAACTCGGACTGACATTTAAGGAGGCAGCCGCAATCGACCTAGCTGGTCGAAATGTGTTGCAAGCCGTACAAACGAGTATCAATCCACAGGTGATCGATTGTCCACCTTCAGGAACACTTTCCGCTGTGGCTCAAAACGGAATTGAGCTGAAGGTGCGAGCACGTGTGACGGTACGTTCCAATTTGCAGCAAATTATCGGTGGTGCGACGGAAGAAACCATTGTCGCACGTGTGGGCGAGGGAATCGTTTCGGCGATTGGCTCTGCCGCGACCCATTGGGATGTTTTGGAAAAGCCTGACCTGATCTCGAAACGAGTCTTATCGCAATCGCGACGGCTTGATTCGCAAACAGCGTTTGAGATTGTGTCCATCGATATTGCCGATATTGATGTGGGTAACAACATTGGTGCGCGTTTACAGGTGGCTGCGGCAAATGCCGAACTACAAGTGGCGAGGGCGAATGCTGAAGGACGACGTGCGGCGGCAGTCGCCACGGAACAAGAATATGTTGCCCTGATCGAAGAAAATCGCGCCAAAGTCGTCGCCGCGGAAGCGGAAGTACCTCATGCCATTGCCGACGGATTCAGCCAAGCGAAACTCGGATTGCTCGACTATTACAAACTTCGCAACGTTCAAGCCGATACCGAAATGCGACAGATGATCGCTGGAACGAGTCCCGGTACGAACAGCACGAGCCATAAATAATCGAGCATTCATCACGCGGTATCACCGTGGGAAGCTCCTTCGATGAAGTTTTCAATCTGTTGGGGGATGGGGCGTTTTGACGTTTTCTCTCTCTTACCGCAAGTCCACATGAATCTCCAGATTCACTAGGGCGTGTTCACACAAGTTGCTACCCCAATCTGGGTGCGACGACTGTGCCAGTGTCAGGTAAAAAGTTCAAAAGAGTTTGCGCATTTTCCGCGAAAATGCTTTTTTCGTAAAACTTTTTTGAAGCGACAAACCAATGGGAGGAAACTTTTTGCAAAAAGTTTCCCCTCAAACTCCCTTTCCAAAACATTTTACTAGACGCACAAACCTCAATATCAACCGGCGTAAACCACCCCGATTGCGGTCATTTCATTCCTGGCTATCGGTTTTTACTATGTGATTATATGTGAACACGCCCTAGAAACGGTGTGTATTGTATAGCGCATATATATAGTGTATAAAAGTATGATGTATAAAGGTGTGAGTATGAATTTTTCCGAAAGACTTCCATCCGTTGTGTGTGGTGGTAAGGGTTCCCGATATTTTCATCCGTGTCATTATTTTGCGCATCGAAGGCTTCTTCGATGTTTCGTTTTGACGTTCCTCTTGTTCGCGAGTGGACCGTTGGCGTTGGCGGAAAAACCGCCGATTCTTCCGGAACAAGCGGAACTTTTGCGACCATTCGGCTCGACCGATCTGGAGACGTTTCGCGAGCCGCCGAAAGTCTACCATCCGGAAACATGGTTTCACTATATTGGCGGAAATGTTTCACTGGACGGAATTACAGCCGATTTGGAAGCGATTTCCGCCGCGGGCATTTCCGGGGTTCAGCTGTTTCATGGCCAGTTTGGCGGACCATGGCCGCAAACCGGTGAGCAAATTCCCTGCCTGAGTCCGAAATGGGACGCCGCGGTCAAACACACGGCGGAGGAGTGTCAGCGGCTCGGTTTGCGATTCACGATGCAAAACTGTCCCGGTTGGGCCATGTCGGGTGGACCGTGGATTCAACCGGAAAATGCCATGCGACATTTGGTCTGGAGTCGGACGGATCTGGAGAGCGACGGAACGACCGCGGTCGAAGCGGCTCTCGCCAAGCCGCAGCCGTCCGATGAACCGTGGCGCGATTATCGTGAGATTACGGTCATTGCGTTTCCCACGCCGCTGGAAAATGATACCTCTTCGCTTAAACCGGAAAAGATCGAAAGTAGTGATCCGCAGCTTCCATGGGCGGAATGTCTCGCTGGAAACGCGAATGGACAGTTGCGACTCGCACCGACGGACGAAACTCGCCCCCATTGGGTCGAAGTTTCCTTCCCGACCGAGGAAGTGCTGAGGACGGTCGAATTTCCATCGATTAACAGTTTTCTGCACGCGTTTTGTTATGATCCCGGTGTGACAATCACCGTCGAAAAAGTCATCACCGATTCGGCACAATCGTCGCCGGAACCGTCGCAAGGATCATCGGAATCGGTGAATCGTGAGAGAATCACACAGGTTGAGCTTCCGCCAGCCAGCTGGCAGGATGATCGTCCGATTTCGCTTGCGTGTGATGAGACGTGTGGAATGACCTTCCGAATTTCGATCGTCAATCGCCACGAAATGCAACTCAATTCGCTCCAGCTTTTCCGCGCGGCCAAGATCAACAACTGGGAATCAGAGGCGGGCTGGACGTTACGGGGAACGCTGCGAGCGGGTGAAAATCCACGGCAATCAGCCGAGGCGTTTATTGATTTCGATGCCATTGAGCTTCTTTCGGACCGGATGGATAATGAAGGTCGATTTCACGCCGTACTTCCTGCGGGCAAGTGGACGATTTTACGGGTCGGACATGTCAATGCGGGGCAACAAAACGGACCGGCGCCAGCGGAGGGTACCGGTTGGGAATGCAATAAACTTTCACGAACAGGGGCCGACGCGCATTTTGCCGGTTATATTGGACGGTTGATCGCTCCGGGTGGCCCGATCGAAGGAGAGCTTGACGGACTTTTGCTTGACAGTTGGGAATGCAAGACGCAGACGTGGACCGACGGACTGGACGAACAATTTGCGGCACGTCTTGGTTATTCACCGCTGCGTTACCTGCCCGCCGTGTTTGGATATGTGGTTCGTGATCACGAGACCTCCCACCGATTCTTGCTCGATTGGCGTGGAACGATTGGCAGTCTTTTTGCCGACGCATTCTACGGTCGTATGGCGGAACACGCTCGGCAGAATCATTTGACGATCCAGTACGAAACGGCGGCTGGCGATATTTTCCCCGCCGATATCCTCGAATATTACAAGTATGCGGATGTTCCAATGTGTGAATTTTGGCAGCCGATGTCGGACGGTTTTGTCGGTTCGCTGAATTTTAAGCCGGTCAAACCGGCCACTTCCGCCGCCCGAATTTACGGCAAACCACGAGTCGCCGCCGAGTCATTTACCTCGTTTAGTCTGACATGGGATGAACGCTTGGAAATGCTGAAAGAGGTGTTCAATCGCAACGCCGTGGAGGGCGTTACGCATGTTGTTTTCCATACGTGTACGCATCAGCCGCAGGTCGATTTCCTTCCGCCGGGAACGTCCATGGGTTCGGGTATCGGGACGCCGTTTGTGCGAGGTCAGACCTGGTGGCGGCATCTTCCGGAATTCATCGATTATCTCGCTCGTTGTGGCTTCTTACTCGAACGTGGACGTCCGGTCTCTGATGTCCTTTGGTATCTGGGCGACGAGATCGGTCACAAACCGGACCAGGAATTTCCATTTCCGGAGGGTTTCAAGTACGATTACTGCAATCCTGACGTATTGCTTAACCGGCTAAGCGTTGAAAATGGAGAGCTGACGACGCCGGAGGGCCTCCGATACCGTGTGCTTTGGATGCCCGATGCGCAGCGAATGCTACCGGAGACGCTTGCCAAACTGCTTGAATTGGTACGTGACGGGGCAACGGTGATTGGTCAACGTCCCTCGCAACTCGCCACGCTCGCCGGCGGTGAGGCATCGCAACAACGATTTGAGATGAGCTGTCGTGAACTTTGGGGTGAACCAACGGCGTCAAACGAAACGGTCGCTACCATTCGTTCGGTTGGCCGTGGCAAAGTGGTGACGGGGTTCTCGCTCCAGGACGCTTTTTGCGAACTCGGTCTACAACCGGATATTTTGGTGGCCGCAGTGACCATGGAAGATACGCGTTCTGATGGCGTAAATCGTGTGGATTCTCCGATAGATTCTCAGAATGATTCCCAGCCTGGCTGGCTTCATCGTCGGATTGATGGTGCCGACTGGTATTTTATTAGTGCGCCGACAGGCAAACCATTCCATGGTGATCTCTCGTTCCGAGATGGCGGACCGATCGCCGAAATATGGGATCCGGTCACCGGCTCTGTGACGCCGGTCGCGGTTCAGACGACAGCGATATCGCGTCAAGGTTACGATTCCGACGCCGTCGGACCGGATGGGGGTGAGGCAAATCGAGTGGAACGTTCGACGGTGACGTTGGATCTGCCGATTGCGGGAGCCTGTTTTGTCGTTTTTCCGTCGCAATATACGCTGGTGGCAGACAAACCGAGTTCTAATTTTCAGAAAGTAGAGACTATACCGCTCGGCGGCCAGTGGACTTTGACATTCCCCGCCGGTTGGGGCATCGACAAATCCATTCAGGTGGATCAGCCAGTCGCTTGGCGAGAACTACCCGTTTCAGACGAGGGCAAGGCCTTTGCAGGAACGGCTCATTACGAGACGACACTGCGTGTTCCGCAGGAAGTCCTGAGCGACGGAAACCGGTTGATGCTAGATCTGGGTGAGGTGGCGATGATTGCCTCCGTTCGAATGAACGGTCAATTGCTCGGTACGCTTTGGGCACATCCCTATCGATTGGATGTGACCTCGGCGGTTCAACCTGGCGAAAATCGTCTGGAAATCGAGGTGACCAGCACTTGGTTCAACCGGCTTGTTTACGATGCAGGACTTCCGGAATCAGAACGCAAAACATGGACCATTTCCGGTCCATCGAAAGACTCCACTCTCCGTGAAAGTGGGCTGCTCGGTCCCGTTGTTCTCACGTTAGAGCGGGCCGAATGATCGGATTTGCTCCGCTGCTTTTGCGCTAAAACGTGTCGTGTTACCAGATTTGGATCGGTTGATTTCGCGATGAAAAATCGTAACACCATTCCCATTCATGGGGAACTGAGATATACTGGTCCCAGATCGTAGCGTCTGCAAGGCGTCGGTAGAGGGGTGAGCGAGGGGGCCATGGCGGTCAGATACTGAAAGACGGTCATGGTCTGCGGCGTAATGTGGAATATAGGCTGTAGCTGTAAGATGCGGATATACGCGATACAGGCTGTATCGGCTAACGGCGCGGCCTACAGTGTTCCATTGGGAATGAGCGAATCAGGGAGTGGATACGGGTAAACGATGAATCTGATCGAAGTGCGAAATGTTCGGAAATATTACGGTGGTCGAGACGACGCGGTTTTGGATGGCACGTCGCTCGAACTGCATCCTGGTGAGCGTGTTGGACTGATCGGTCCGAACGGCTGTGGTAAAAGTACGCTTTTGAAGATCATCGCGGGTGTTCTCGAACCAGATGGTGGCGAGATTCAGGTTCATCCTGGTACGGTGGTCGGTTACCTTGAACAGGCCCCGACTTTCGCGCCTGGTCGTACGGTCTACGGAGAGGCACACTCGGCGTTGGCTCCGCTGCTTGCCATCCAGCATGAATCGGAAGAGGTGGCGCGACGGTTGGCGGAAACGGCGGATGGTGCCGAAAGCGAGGCCGAACACCAGCGTTTGGCCAAACGTTTCGATTTTTTGCAGCAGGAACTGCACAGGCACGATGCCTACGAACTTGATCACAAGGTCGAAGCTGTGTTGGACGGTCTCGATTTTCCACCTGAGACGTATGATCAACCTGCCGATTCGTTGAGTGGTGGTGAGATCAACCGGCTTGTGTTGGCTAAATTATTGCTTTCGGATCCCGACGTCCTGCTGCTTGACGAGCCGTCGAACCATCTTGATATCGAAACGACGGAATGGTTGGAGAATTTTCTACTCGGACATCGTGCGGCAATGATCATCGTCAGCCACGACCGTTGGTTCCTTGATCGCGTCACGACCCACACGTTTGAGCTGTTCCACGGTACGGTGGATCGATATTCCGGGAATTTTTCGTCGTATTGGACACAAAAACAGGAGCGGGTGCTCGTTCAGCGCCGGACGTGGGAGAAGCAACGGGAAGAGATTGTGAAGATGGAAGATTTCATTCGACGCAATCATTATGGCGAAAAACATGGTCAGGCGGAAGATCGTCGCAAAAAGTTGGAACGGATCGAACGTGTGGCACCGCCCCGCGAAATCGCTCCGCCGCCGCTTTTTTTTCCAGAACCAACTCGAAGCGGCGATATCGTTTTGCGTATTGAAAATCTGACGAAATCGTATGATCGAACTCTTTTTGAGAATCTTTCGTTCGATATTTTACGCGGTCAACGTTGGGGCATTTTAGGTCCCAATGGTTGCGGTAAGACAACACTTTTACGTTGTATTTTAGGGGAAGAAACGCCCGATTCCGGAGAAGTAATTCTCGGTCAGGAAACGAAAATTGGATATTTCGACCAACATCTGGCGACGCTTGATCCGGAGATGGAAGTGGCCGACACGGTTCGACCTCCGCATCGCGAGATGGATCTGCCACGGCGACGCGATCACTTGGCTCGGTTTGGTATTATCGGCGAGGATGTATTCAAAAAAGTCGGCATGCTTTCCGGTGGCGAACGTTGCCGCGTGGCGTTGGCGAGGCTCGCCATTCTCGAACCAAATCTACTGATCCTCGACGAGCCGACGAACCATCTTGATCTGTGGGCGCGTGCGTCATTGGAAAGGGTGTTGCGTGAGTTCCTTGGAACCGTTTTGTTCATCAGCCACGACCGATATTTCGTCAATCAGGTTGCCGATCGTTTGATGATTGTTGAACCCGGTCGATTCCGTGTGATTGATGGCAACTATTCGACATATGAAATGCTCTGCGCGAGCGGTTCGGTGGGCGAAATTGCCTTAAAAGCCCGACAAACGATACCCATGAAGAGCAACTCTCGCAAAGCACCGAATACGCGAGGTATCGTCAAACCGTCGGCGAATGACGCTTACGTCGCTCGCGGCAAAAACAAGGACGCATCCACTAAATTGGGTAGATTGGATGGAAAAAATCGGGGCGGGGTTTCCGTGCAGCGTGGTCGGAGCGGTGCGGCGGCGGAACGTTTTAACGCGATTCTCCAATCGCAGGGACCGACAGGCGAAGATTATGGGAATTTGCCAGAGACTATGCCGTGGGACTCGAAACGCAAGGTGCCTCTGCCGGAAAAGACTCCGGTGGAACGCTCCGTGACCAGTCCCGCGTCAGCGGATTCGTTAGAGACTAAATCCACCAAGCGAAAACGAAAATATCCGTATCGAAAAGTCGGAGAAGTGGAGGCTGATATCGCGGTGCAGGAAACGCGTATCGATGAAATTCATCGGCTGTTGACCAAACCGGAAATTTTGCGAAATGGTTCTCGTGTGCAAGATTTGCAGATGGAATTGGAGTCGGTTCAGCTGCTGCTCGCCCAACTTTACGAACATTGGGAGGAATCGGTGGAACTCAATTGGTAGCGTCACCATGGCATAAAAAAAGAATAATCTCCCTGTTTCTCTAAATTTAATATCTTGTCCTTCTTTCTATAATCCCACTGGGAGTCTAGAAAGGAGGGTCTTATGCGATTTTATCCGGGGGTGGTTGTTTTTCTTTGGGTAATGCTAGGCGGGTTTGGAGCGAGTTTAGGATGGTGTGTGGAGAGTTTACCCCATTCTACGTCTCCTGTGACCGCGGTGAGAAACGCGGCAAACACGTCTCGTGCGGTTCCTGTCTCGCAAAATGTGCTGGTCAAACCGGTGTCAGCGACCTCGTCAGCGGCATCCGCCCCCTTAACTGGCGAAGCGTTGTCTTCTGCAGATATGCGACCGGAATCTCTTGACGAAGCGAATCAAACTGTAGGACCGGTCCGAAAACCGACGTGGCGTAATCCCGATCGATTGTGGAGTGACGTCAGCGGCGAATATTCCTCGCGTGCGGCGTTGGTTGACGAAGATGATCAGACCGTCATTTTAAAAAAGACGTCGGGCAGACTAATCGCTGTCACCAAATCGGAACTATCGCGAGCGGATCGGGATTTTCTCCAAACGGACGAAGCGAAGCGGATGATTGCCAAACATGCACCAGAACCGAACGAGCATTTGTGGAATTTAAAAGATGGAGCGACGCTCTGTGGACGTGTGACTCGATATGGCTGCCATGAAATGTTCATGCGGCACGACCACGGCGTGATCTATGTCGATGGACGCGATCTGCTTTCGTACCCTGAGGCGTATCAGACGACCGTGCGTGAGATTGTGGAATATTTTGCACAGGAGAAAATTCTCGACAATCAAGCTCTGGTGACATGGATGGCACGTCAACATGGCGAATCATGGCGATTTCTATGCGAAGGGGTACGCATCGCGTGGGATAATGGCGAAGATTACGCGGTACCATTTTTTCTCTTTTCGAAGGAGAATGAGGCCTTTTTGCGACCCGGTTACGAAAAATGGCTAGACGCCGAACTGAGATTCGTTGCCTCCGGTCGCCAACCCCATGACACGAACAGTCTCTCTCCAAGCGACACTGACGCCATTAATCGGCTGGCTTTTGAATACTCGAACGAATCGCGTCGGGCGGGCGGCTTGTGGGACACGTCAAGCGGAACGGCGGAACAAGATCGATACGCACAACAACTGGCCAATCTAGCCTTGCGAGCACGTACGGCTGACTATCAACGGGATCTTATCAGCCGACGAATGAGCGAGCTGATGGCCGTTTCCGCCGGATTAACTGGCGAAGCGTTGTCTTCTGCAGATATGCGACCGGAATCTCTTGACGAAGCGAATCAAACTGTAGGACCGGTCCGAAAACCGACGTGGCGTAATCCCGATCGATTGTGGAGTGACGTCAGCG
>JAQVKF010000226.1 GCA_028694795.1 Thermoguttaceae bacterium
TATCGCTCCCTCACGCAGCTTTCCTGAAGCGTCCGCCTGAATAAATTCACCTGTGTATACGTTCATCGCGGTCAAGAAACCGTTCTTCCCGTAACAACAGGTGTCCAAGCAAATCAGATGGCCTAAATCAACCACCCGACCGTTTCGCTGTGCGGAGTGCCCTACAATCGCTTTGATTCCAGAAGGATGCGGCAATGGTACAGATTTCATACTGTCTAATCGCTTCCATCGTAAAACGGATTTCAACTGGCGAGCAAAAGGTAGGGCCGGGTCGTACATCGCGTGTGTAAAAAAATAACCATCTACCACACAATAGCTTACGGTACTGCGTAGAAACTGAATGTGACTGTCTGGTATTTGATGAACATTTTGAGCGTGATAGGAAAGCATCGTCTCGTGCCCACCGAACGAAAGCCAATCGGCATATGTAATTCGCATCCGACGGCCCGCGTATATCGTGAGTAATACCTCCTCGTGGTTGCCCATGATCGGGATGAACTGACACCGGGAACCAAGTTCGAGTAAGCGTTCTACCACAGCATAGGTGTCTGGGCCTCGATCAATGTAATCGCCAAGAGTAATCAATTTATCATTCGTCTTGGGACGAATAATGGATAACACCGTTTCTAATGCGGCTGCATTTCCGTGAATATCGCCAATCGCAAAAAGTCGCCCCTGCCGTAATGTTCCACTGTCAATCGGTTCCACTTGAGTACTCTCTACTATCCTGTGATGGTGTAGTTTATTAAGATCCTAATCGTGTACCACCATCTTTGTCAAAACGAAAAAAGACAGGCAATCTCTCGACCGAAGCCGATATCACCTGTCTTCCCATTTTTCCACTTGTAGCAACTGGAACTTAGCCCCGATTAATGGGCGTTCTTACGACGACGATACCACGCGGCACCAACGAGACCAAGACCACAGAGCATCGCGTACGTGCCCGGTTCCGGAATCGCAACCGTCGAGTTCGACGGATTCTGGACGAGACTCGCAATTTCTGATCCCGCGGCAGACGTAATGCCAAAACCCGCATATGTCTGCGAAAAACCAAATACCATATTCCAGATCTGGTTAGGATCCGAAACCTCCGACAGCGCATTGACTGTCATGGTACCGAGCTTGTAAGTTTGGCCCGCTACAATGTCACCAGTAATGAAACTCTGAACCTCACTGGTACCAGTGAGACTCGCCGCCACAGTCGGACTTACCGAAAACTGCGTGTCCATATTACCAAAAGCACCAGTTCCATCCCAAACAAAGTCAGCTTGGCTCCACGCAGAACCCACTCCGCCTTGCGCGTAGTAGTCCGAGACATCCACGGCGAATGTACCTAGGAACTCCAACGCGGTAACGTTGGTATAGCTCTGGTCGAATGTCATATAAACATCGAAGACAGCACTACCACCAACATCGTTGATCCATGCGTGACCATCGGCATATCCAACATCACCCGTACTGGCCGCCGAATTGAAGACAGACGTCACATCTACTGTTGCCGCTTGAGCCGATGCCACCATCAGCAAAGACGCAACCATACCCATCATGATCATTTTTCGAAACATACCACAACCCCTTTTCCAAAAGGCATACAGGCAGAAAAACTTCTCCCCCCGCCAAACTCTTGGCAGACTGAACACCTTCATTCTAAATTACCATATAGTGGTTGTCAACTACGAAATTTTGAAAATCCCGGAAATTCTCTGGATTACCACCATTACCATCTTAAAATGAGACTTCCCGCTACTTCCGGTAAAATCGTCAATATTGGCGGGAAAAATCAATAAAAATGGATATTTTGTTCCAGACTCCCTCTTGTGTTTGGATTTTATTTTCCCTCGAGCGAGACGTTTTTTCACGTCGCCTTTCGGCATTGTCATGAAAACAAGTGTTTTTTCTTAACATTTTGCGATATTTGAGTTTTATCCGGTTAAATATCGGCAATTGGGCCAAAATGGCTCAATCACGTGATTTTGATACATATTTGGGCATATCGAAGACCAAATAGGTTATCTCCCAAAATGTTAAATTTATCACACAATTAAAATTCGATCGCAATGACCGAGTCGAGCGTATTGGGCAATTCGGCGGGAACGCTTATTTCCGTACCGCCACGCCCATTGTCCAGCGGCTTAAATTCCACTGCGTCACCGCCAACCCATTTCGCGGATTTTGCCGAGGCACCGTCCAAAAACGCTGGAATCACCCATCTTCCATCTTCCGTACGATTAAATAGGTGCACATAAAGCGTCGTTCCGCCATCGTGTGTTTTGACCGTACAGCGGCCCCATGGTGTTTCGGGAAATGGATTTGCCGTCGTGCCATAGACCGATTCGCTGTAAATCTTCATCCATTCGCCCATCGCGGCGAGGCGTTCGATTGATTCCGGCGGAATCTCGCCCGCTGCGGTCGGCCCGACGTTCAGCAGGTAATTTCCGCCTTTCGAAGCGGCGTCCACCAGTTGGCGAACCAGTGTTTCACTGCTCTTCCAGTTGTGGTCATTTTTGTTAAATCCCCACGTGGTGTTCATCGTGATACACGTTTCCCAATCGACGCCCGGTCGGCCCATCGCGGGAAGTTCCTGTTCAGGGGTCCCGAAGTCGCCGGAATATTCCCGATCTTTGCCCTCATCCGCAAAACCGTTCATGCCACGACGCCCTTTACCGACGCGATTGTTGATGATCAAATTCGGGTTCAAATTCCAGAGGAATTGGCATAAATCCTGTGCGTCTTCCTCGGTCCACCAATCGACCCATTCCCCATCGAACCACAGCACCTCCGTACCATATTCTTTCACCAGTTGGCGGAGGTGTTCTTTCATATAACCAATATATTCCTGCTTACGTTCCGCGATGATACCGGTTGGACTGTAAGCGTTGTCGGGTTTCGTTTGCGATGGGTGATCCCAGTCCATAATCGAATAATAGGTGCAGAAATGGACGCCCTGTTTGCGACATTCCGCGGCAATCGCGGCGAGCGTGTCTTTTTGGTAAGGCGTGCCGTCAACGATATCGTACTTTGAGTTCGACGCGTCAAAAATCGAAAAACCTTCGTGATGCTTCGAGGTAACGACGATATATTTACACCCAGCGTTTTTGGCCGTGGCGACCCATGTCGCGGCGTCAAATTTGACCGGATTGAACGTTTTGGCCAGCTGACGGTATTCGTCACGAGGAATGTTGGCGTAGGACATGATCCACTCTGCCCCGCCCTGGTTGACTTTATATTCTTTCCAATCGCCGGCGAGTTCCGAGTACAAGCCCCAGTGAATGAACATCCCGAAACGGGCGTCACGCCACCACGCCATACGCGCGTCATGTTCTTCGCGTGTCTCTTGACGTGCCGGGCCTTGAGCCGTTGTTGTATTCGGAATGCAGGCAGCCAGACAACCGAACAGAACCACCCCCATTACCATTGATGCGAAATGCCTCATTGCTTCTCCTTTACATGTGGAACATTTTCGAAAGACGGTTATCCCGATTTTTGGGAACCTTAGCCGAGTTCGTGCGACTTCGGCTAAGGCTCTTGTTCACGGATACCGCATCACACTGATGATATCCGATGATCATACCCGATGGCAACATCCAAAACAAATCGGATGGCGGTTTGATGACGGAACCATGATGATGTGGGTAAACCGCGGCATAGCGGCCATATGTTGCACTTTCTTACGCCATTGCATACAATCGCTTCAAACGGTTAAATGGGCCGTGTCACCAACGGTGTACCGTACAAAAAAATGGGATGAAGTGAGAAGAACGATGAATAGGGAGAAGAACGATGAATATTGGTTCAAAATGTGAAACCGAACGGCAAAATGCCGCAAATCTTTCCAGACGACCGGGAACATCTTCGAAATCGGCGGTGTCCGGGTCGCAATCGTCGCGTCTCGCGGGATGGAACGCCATCGTCGTGTCAAGAGTGGTGGGTGGGAAAAAAGGCGTTATCCTCGCGGATATGATCGTCATGCTCCCAATTTTGATGGCCTTAACTTGGCACACTTCGGTGATTCGAGAGGAGGTGTTGACGCAATCCAAAGCGGTGGAACCAGCGGGATCTGATTTCGCGGAAGCCGTGGCGACTGGAGAATCCGGGATGGCGGAACTGGGGTTGAATCCGGCGAGCGATTTCGAATATAAGGCGTCGGTGACCATCATGAAGACGAGAGTGAAAGAAGGGGATGTGGTCATTCCTTCAACCATGGACGGCCTGCCTGTAACGAGCATTGGGGAGTCGGCATTTGCGCGGTGTACCGAGCTGACATCAGTGGCGATTCCGGAGAGCGTGACGAGCATCGGGGATTTGGCTTTTTATGGTTGTAGCAAGTTAACATCGGTGACGATTCCCCAAAGCGTGACGAGTATCGGGGAGTCGGCGTTTTGTGAATGTGAAGGTCTTATAGCCATCGAGATTCCGAGTAGCGTGACACGTATCGGACATTCCGCGTTTGCGGCGAATGATGGTAGTCGTGACAACGACAAACTAACGATTCGGACTCCGAAAAATTCTGCTGCGGAAAAGTATGCCAAAGAGAATAACATCCCATATGCCAACACGGATTGACAAAGGAGCCATGTGTACGGCGAACCGTCGCCGGATAGCGGTCCATCGCCAAAACAGGAATCCACTAAAATCTCCGATCATGGGAAACCAATGATGTCCAATCTCCCTCACACTTCCGATCCACTTGCGTTTTGGCGTGCGGAACTCCACGATACCGCCGCACAATACCTCGCCGCGGCTATCTGGACCACCGAATTACTGCAGTCGTATCGAAACCAGTGGCCCACTGAGGCTCGCGATTTGTTCGACCAGCTGACCACGCAACTCCAAACGGCCCATCGTGAAGTGCGACGACTATTGACCGACGCTTCGCCATCTCTCTTCCAACGTGGATGCCAACACGCGTTTGAATTACTCATCGAAAATCTGCAAACCGCTCACGGACCCGATGTGACATACACGCTCACGCCTGAAGCGATTCAGTGTTGTGATCACGCTTCCGAGACGCTGCGATGGACGCTCTACCGGGTGATCCAGGAAGCTGTGACCAACGCGAATCGACATAGCGGCGCCTCGCAAGTGCAGATACTTCTATCTGTTTGTCACATGAAAAACTCTTCACAGATATCGGACCATAATCGGGACAAAGTGGATGAAATGGATGGCGCTGAAAGCGTTGTCTTGGAGATTAAAGATAATGGGAAGGGTTTTACGATTGTGGAAAGTATGAAATATGAACGTTCCGCAAAAAGGGAAAATGGTAGTGGGACCATTTGCGTCAACGGTTACGGTCTGATCGGGATGCGAACACGGATTGCGGGATTGCATGGGCGTTGTGAAATCGACTCGCGACCAGGATTGGGAACACGAATTCGGGTTGAATTGCCCGTGATAGGTATGCGGATGGATTCAGAACCGATATAATGGATTGCTGCGTGGGGTCCGCCATGGCTTGGGCCATTACGTGATCAGCAAGAGAATTGATCGTAACGATCAGGTAAAAATAGGAAAGTTTGCGAGTTTTCGATGGTACGTGAACCGTTAATCCAATCAGAAAATCTCGACGTGGAAGAAGATCGTGATCTGCGTCCCCAACGAATCGACGAAATGGTCGGTCAGCGGGCGATTTACGCTCGGCTCAAGATCGCGATCGAGGCCGCCGCGAGCCGAAATGAACCGTTGGGGCATATTCTGTTCGATGGACCACCAGGACTTGGGAAAACGACCTTTGCCATGTGTGTTCCTCACGAACTGGGCGTTTCGTTTCAGATTGCCAACGGGGCGACGCTCAAGGCACCGCGAGATATCGTGCCCTATCTGACCGGCGCGGAGGAACGCTCCGTTCTGTTTATGGACGAAATCCACCGAATGC
>JAQVKF010000034.1 GCA_028694795.1 Thermoguttaceae bacterium
CCCTATGTCTACCTGACCGCCCGTGCCGCCTTCCAGGGCCAGGGCCGACGCCTCATGGAGGCGGCCCAGTCGCTCGGCCAGGGCCGCATGCGGGCCTTCTTCAGCGTCGCCCTGCCACCGTTGATCCGTTCCATATCGTACGCGCTGTTTGCCTCATTCGCAATCGCCAAACTGTGTAGCACGGTGTTCGTACTTCCGCCCATCGCCATGTCGAGAATCATCGCGTTATCGATGGAGCACTGATTGACAATCGCACGTGGAAGACACGGATACGACGGCCCCGCTTTTTCGAGTTCGTAAACCATCTCGACCGCGCGTTTCGCCGCACGTTCATACAACTTTTTACGCTCCGCACTCGTTGCCAGTAGCGTTCCGTTCGTCGGCAACGCCATGCCCAACGCTTCGCACAGGCAGTTCATGCTGTTGGCCGTGAACATACCGCTACACGAACCACATGTCGGACAACTATGCTGTTCGAGATAAAGCAGATCGGCATCGGATACTTTTCCCTGTTGGTTGCCCGCCGCCGCCGCAAAGGTACTGATCAGGTCAAGAATATTTTTGCCATTCTTATCAATACCCGCTTCCATCGGACCGCCACTGACGAAAATCGTTGGAATATTGCAGCGCATCGCCGCCATGAGCATACCCGGAACAATCTTGTCACAGTTCGGAATGCAGATCATCGCGTCAAAACCGTGTGCCATGACCATCGTTTCGACCGCGTCGGCGATGATTTCACGACTCGGCAGCGAGTACTTCATGCCAGGATGTCCCATGGCAATCCCGTCGTCCACCCCAATCGTGTTGAAAACGAATGGCACACCACCCGCCGCACGCACATATTCCTTCACCAACTCGCCAATTTTGTTCAAATGGACGTGTCCCGGAATGATGTCCGTGTAGCTATTGCAGATCGCAATAAACGGCTTGTTAAAATCCTCATCTTTAACGCCCGTGGCGCGAAGAAGACTGCGATGGGCTGCTCGTGATGGTCCTTTTTTAACGATGTCGCTGCGCATAGTACTTTCCTACATAAAAATGGTTCAAAATAATGGTGCCAACCGAAATAACCGCCAAATATGGCTCGCAAACGGTGTGACAGCTAACGCGGATTGAGACAATCTACACATATGGCGGATCTACAAACATCGAAAATGAAAATGGATAAAATCCATTGATTTGCACCGAATCACCTTTTTCGCAAAAACGGTTGTTCGCGTTTCCAATCGTACCTTTCCGATGAAAATATTGATCTCGTGACATTCCTACCTGTCCAACCGCTTTTTCATTATATCGATTCCGCGTCTGAATGTATAGTTTATATGCGATCTGCGAAAAATTGTCCCCATTCCCCTTTCGATTTTCATGAAAATGCGACGCATGAGAATGGAACTCTTGCGATTTTGCGGCGAAATATCGCAAACGCGAACCAACGCCTGATAGAATCAACGTAAAATGACAGCCCAAAATTTGACATGGGAGGATTCTATCGTTTATACTGGCCCTTGCGTGGTTAGTTTAGACTAGGGCGTGTTCACACAAGTTGCTACCTCAATCGGAGCGGCTGGCTGTACCAGTGTCAGGTAAAAAGGTCGCGAATCGGCGAATGCCGGGAACGGAGTGACCGCATCGTCGGTAATACTTCACCAGTTGGTATGACCAGCGTCAGATAAAAAGGGTGCGAATTTTCTACGAAAAAGCTTTTTCGCCAAACTTTTTTGAAACGAAGAACCCATGAGAGGAAACTTTTTGCAAAAAGTTTCCCCTCAAACTCCCCTTCCAAAACTTTTTACTAGACGCACAAGCTACAACGGGGGCAAAATGGTGCGACGTGTACGTGGACACGCCCTAGACCGAGCCGATTGACCGATTGGCGGGTAGTATCACGGGTTTAGACCGACATTGAGTGGATTACCGATAAAATTTGCCGCGATACGGCATATTAGGTGGTGGATTCGATACAGGAAGACCAAATGGCTTATGAGCCTCACGGCTGCCAAGTTGGTACGTTATATAAAACGCAAGTGGACCCATATGTAAAGGAGCATCGGATGAAAAAGCGTTTAGTGGTCATGGCAACGTTTCTAGCGGTCGGGCTGATGACCGTATGCGGTTGGACGCAGGAAAAGACCTCGCCGCATTGGTATCGTGGCATGATCCACATGCACTCGTATTGGAGCGACGGTCAGGCGTTTCCTGAGGAATCGTTAAGTCTCTATAAACAAGCGGGCTATGATTTTCTCTGCCCATCGGATCACAATAAATTTCAAGACCAAAATGATTATTGGGCCGAGGTCGGCAATAAGATCAAGCCGGAATCACTTCAACGTTTTGAGAAAAAATTTGGCTCCGAAGGCCTCGAAAAGAAGACCGTGACCGAAGAAAAAAAAGTGAAAGAAAAGGCCGAGGATGGCAGCGAGGTCGAGAAGACCGTAACGGTCGAGAAAACTCTGATCCGATTGAAAAATTTTGACGAACTGAAAAAGTTTATGGAAAAAGACGGTAATTTCGTTCTGATCCCAGGTTACGAACATTCGGGTGGATCGCAAAATGGAGAGCAGGTGCATATCAACGCGGTCGGAACACGTTGCGTCGTACCGCTGTTGCGACCGGCAACGTCTGAAGAGATGCTCCAGCAAAATGTCGAAGTCCTCGACAAAATGCTCGCCGACGAAAAAACTGAGCTGGGTAAGGAAACGCTCGCTTTTACCATGTTAAATCATCCCGATTGGCGATGGTACGACGTCTCACCAGAAGAACTCGTCGGTTATCCATCGATTCGTTTCTTCGAAATTTGCAATTGCGGACCCAGTTGGCCGACAGTAGATGGTTGCTGGAGTTGTGATCAATTCTGGGATGTGGTCAACGCTTACCGTGCGGAAAAAAATCTACCGCTTCTCTACGGCGTAGCCTCCGACGATACGCATAACTACGACAATTTCTACAAAGATGTGACGACCGCACCGGGCGGTTGGATCATGGTCAAAGCTCCCGAATTGACACAAGAGGCGATTCTAACTGCAATGCACGAAGGCGATTTCTACGCCTCGACCGGTGTAACGCTGGACGATGTTTTGTGGGATGCCGATACGAAAACGCTCACCGTAAATGTGACTCCGCGGCAAAATGAAAAGTTGACCGTCAGTTTCATCACGACGCCGGAAGGTTTCGATCATACGACCGCCCAGATGAATCTGCCGAAAGAGGGTGATCGACCTGCTCGATGTGTCACAACCTGGTCAGACGAAATCGGACAAACCTGTGCGACCAGTACCGTCGAACATGCCGGCGATGGTACGCCTGGAATGTCAGAGGTTAAATGTACACTTCCCGCGAATAGCTTATATTTACGGGCGAAGATCGAATCGGACCAGCCGATGCCGTTGCCGCGTAAGGGAAAACCGGAACACCAGACCGCTTGGACCCAGGCCTACCGATAATCGTCCCGGCCTTTTTACCCGACACGGGTACTGACACTTCGGCGGGCTGGACATCCTCATTCATTTTTCCACCGGGCAATTCTGTAAGTATTACCCATTGGAAAAATGATTGTCCATTTGACGAACATCATGGAATATTACGGTAATAGCGAGGAATGAAAGAGAAAAGGAATGTGGAGGTAGAACTTTTGGCTGTATTGTTTTTTGCTCGACTGCAGTCGAGCAAAAGCGTTCTCCTCCAAACCTCCCCCAAAAACTTTTTACTATACTACGCACGAGCTACAGCATCGGTTAAAATGGTACGACATTTATGTGAACACACCCTAATAAGCCACCATCCCCTCGGCTTACTACGCAAATGGGCGATACGCCATATCAAAATAGATTGCCGTCACTGTTGAATAGGTCTACATCATCGCAATTGTTCGGGCGATGGCGCCAACGTGTTTGTCGCCCCTGGAACCGCAGGATACCCAGCAGTGGACGCATCTACAGGGTAGGAAGAATAACCGCTTATTCCGCCCTCGGGGTAGGTCGTGCCATTAGTAGGATACTCTGTCATCGGATAAGCTCCTGACGCACCATTGACATATTCCATATTTCCGCCCATATCATATCCACTGTTCATATATCCACTAGTATCATAACCAGTCATATTATAATTACTGGTATTATACCCACCTATAGGTACAGATGAATACGTTTGATTCGCAGACATACGACTGACACTGGATCGCTGACCGGATGGAGAGAACAAGTTGCTCAACCGGCTAAACAGTCCACGATTTTCGGTCGAGCCGGTGGCGGTCGCCGCATTATTTGACGCAACCTCAACCCCTGTCGCCGGATATGTCGTAGGAACTGTTTGCGGCGGATGGCCATTAGCCGCGTACATTGCCCCGCCATTTTGTGAATTTTGCAAATAGGCGATATAATTTTGTAACTCAGGTGTCCGAGCTTTCTCTTGGGCCTGAACATAACACATCATCGCGCCATTAGTATCACCCGTTTTTTCACGCAATCGTCCGTACGCCGCCAACGCCCGCGGATTGTCCGGTTCCACCTTTAACGCATCATTGATATATTTAACCGCCGCGTCTGAATAGCCCTGTTCCTCGCACAATCGGGCCAATTCCAAACGTGGCGCGGCCGACATTTGATCGCGAAGAGCCCATGCTCGCAGTGTTTGAAACGCCTCATCACGGCGTCCCTGCGTGGTCATGAGTACAGCAATTGCGCGATAGGCCTCCGCCATGTTCGGATTTTTATTCAGAGCGTCTCGATAATACTGTTCCGCCTGAGCCGCGTCGGATGAATTTTGATTCGCAATCCACAGTTGATGATAGACAGCTCCCATATTGTAGAGGGCGTCCGCATCTTGAGGATTTTCTCGCAACGCCTTTTGGAACTGAACAGACGCTTGCGCATAGTTTCCTAAGTGAAAAGCTTCTACCCCCTGCATACACGCACTTTTGGAAGACGTCGCGGAGGATATACAGCCGGACACAAGTATACATAATACCACTATCAATATCATAAAAGGTGCTGATCGAAGCATTTTCAATGAAATTCCCGATAATGGATGGTTATTCGATAAATGAAAATCACCGATTGCCGACATGATATGCCGCTCCACATATACGCGGGATCCCTCGGGAGCATCCCTTAAAACAAAATGGTGGCGGAGTCTACCTAAAATGAAATCGCAATGCAAGAGCAGTTTGAAAAAATGAAAGACGTGTTAGAGATGGAAAAAGACTCTATTTGGGAATTTCTGTGTCATGAATTAAGAAATCAACAATGGCATCTACACGATTTGCGAATTTTCTACGAAAATGCTTTTTCGTAAAACTTTTTGCAAAAAGTTTCCCCCCAAACACCCTTTCCGAAACATTTTACTAGACGCACAAACTGCAACATAGGCCAAAATGTTGCGACGTTTGTGTGAATAGGCCCTAGACGTGCAAACTTCCATATCAACCAACGTAAACCACCCTGATTACGGTTATTTTCATTCTTGGCTATGGGCTTTTACGTTGCGATTATATGTGGACATGCCCTAGCCCACGTTCCATGCCCAGTTAGGGCCACGAAAGAAAAAAACTCACCACCGTTAGTCCAATCCAGGCCAATAAAAAAAGAGAAATAGGGATAGAATGATCATCCGTCCACATCATTGGTAGCGGCTGGAACAACCGTATGGGGCAAACCATGGTAAGCCAAGAAGAATACCGGGAATAGATACTATGACGAGTGGATGTGACAGGTGTGCGGAAAGTTCCTGAATACTGGCGAAAAACCAAGGAACTTCACGGGGATTGGGCGTTTCCGAGAGCGTTACCGGCACCTAGCATGGCGTCTGAGTCCATATCGCACATAGAAGCAGGAGGGATAAAACGATGGTGACGGTGGTCCATTCAGCGATGATCGGATGAGCGATTCGTTCGACGGACGTGGAACAACGCCCAGAATCGATAGAAGTATCGCGATGGATCGCTTGCTGGATCGCCATGAACAAGAAAAACAGAGGCCCCACTCCCGCAACGCCTGCCAAAAAAGTTTCTGAAAGTATCGTATCCACCCGTTCTTATTTTTCGACCGTGGATGGCAAAACCTCCATTCTTTCGGAAATTTCACCCCCCAAGTCATTCCCCATGGTGAACCCGCAGCGAGCTATCGAAAACGTGGATGACGCAGATCATTATGTGTCATTCCACGCCATATGTTCAATTGATTTTCTCGTATTTTAAGACAAATACGCCCGGTTGGGAATCAATACTCAGCGAAATACCATGTTCCATCAGTTCTCGGCCGGTCATCACGGCTGGTGAGCTGTTTGAACCCGTCGAATTGACCACGGCAGGTTCGACGGCGAGAAGCTGGTATTTGGCCTCTGGCTCCAGTCCTCGCAATTTCACATGGACCGATTCGTACACACTTTCGGCACGGCGGAAGGCTTGAATCATCCCTGTCCCCGCTTCCGGTCGGTTAAATTGCCACGCGATCCACTGGCTGTTTTCAAGGCTGTATGGCATGAGCGGATAGTAATCACCAGCGAAATTCGGGGTAATTGATTTCCATCGGTCGATCAATGCTTTGGTTGCGGCCGCTTTATCGCCAGTGAAATCGGATTCCGGTCGCATATCGAAACAGGCCGTGAAGAACGAGTGCATCACGCTCCACAGATCATACGCATTTGTACGACTTGACCCCGTTCCATGATATGGGAGCCAGAACGAAAGACCGTAAGTATGTCCCTGATTGCCCACGGGATCCATGATGAAATCGCTTCGCAGCAGAGGGACACTCCGACGCAGCGTTTCGAGATCCAAGCGACGTCCGCCCGAGGCGCAAGTGTCGATCAGCATTCCAGGATGTTTGGCTCGCAGTGCGTCCCAATAGGCATAATAACCAGCCACATATTTCATTTCTGTGATGCCCTGCCGATCTTCCGTGTCGGCGTTTCGCCAATAATCGAGCGGATCCATATTGAAATCTTGGCGATACAGGTCAATTTTTTCACTGTCGATCAGAGCGTTAAAATGGTCCGACGCCCACTGCAGCGCCTCCGGATGACCGAGGTTCAACAGGCAGGTGGGATTTGCCTCATTTACGGCCAAAACCCATTCCGGATGCGTATCAACAATCCAACGGCCACGCATCGTGCGTTCCGGTTCAAACCAAACGATGGTACGCACGCCACGCTGATGTGCGTAATCGGAAATCTCGGCTAAACCATTGGGAAAACGAGTCCGATCGACTTCCCACGTTCCCACATCGGGCCAACTTTCCCCACGATTCGGATACCAACCGGCATCCATCCACCAGTAATCGAGTGGCAAACCACGGTCCAAATACCCCTGAATGAACATCGTTTGCGAGGCGGTGTCGGCGTGGATCATCTCGCCATACTGGTGCGAACTGCATGCTGCCAAGTGGTTGATCGGCAGATTGCCCTGCGCGTCACGCGGCACATTGTGCGCGAGCATCCAGCGTCGCCAGATGTTCTGACCAGTGACGAAATCGCCATCGTAAAACAGGACCACAGACATCGGTGAACGTACTTCTTCGTTCGGATGTAGCACGAAATGCGTTCGTTCCTGACCGAACGACACCCGCATTTCGGTATCGGCAGCCGTAAAATCGGCATCCCATTGTCCCGCCCAGCTCACCACGGTCAACACGCCGCCCGTCCCATTTTCCACATTGAAATAAGGAAAAGCGTCATTCGTCGGACGTCCACCATTGGTCGCGATATGTTTCGTCGTCCCCGGTTTCATCACATCGGCAAACGGTTCAAAATCATCCGCGCGGCACGGCGAACCGGTCTGATGGTGCAATACAAAATCGTTCATTGCCGTCCTCGCAAAACCGGTGTCAAGCGACCGAATTTTCTCAATGATCGGTGTGTCGCGATCTCCGGCATTACGAAAATAAAGCGTCCATTCGGCCACCGGAAAATCGGCGTAAGTCACGGCAACGCAACGCACTTCTAACCCTGTTGCCGGATCGGTAAACGTTTGGGTCCACGCGGTTCGAGCCGCATCTAATTCCTTCTTTTCAAACGTTCGTGTCCAATTATCCAACGTTTCATTCGACGATTTTCCATCGTAAATGAACGAGAACGGCAATGTCGTATCCAACGGCTTCGGCGAGGCGGTCGCCAAGCATGGAAGTTCGCTCAAACGCATGGTTTTTCCGTCTTCAAGCGTGATCACCGCGTTCGCCCAATCGGCCTGATCGCAAGCGTTTCCATCTTCCGCGTCGGTAATTTGGAGCGTGAATGTGGTCCCCCCGGACAGATTGGCGTTCAACGTTTCCGGCGGCGACGCCTCGGTCATGCGCGGCGATTCGTATATTTTCTCGCCCGAATCGGAGATCAGCTGGAAAACCACCGAGCCGCGATTACCACTCGTGTCGCTGTTGCGGTCCACCCCCACAGTTGCCTCGAATCGAGCCGCTTTCGCGGGTAAATTCACCAAAATTCGACTTGGAGCGTGGCAATACAGACCGTTCGTAAACGTTTGTTCCCCTAGTCGCATCGGCTGCCCAGCGCGGCTATTCCATTGGACAGGATCGTGATTAGCCAAAACGATGAGACCTGGCTCACTCGCGGAAGTATCCACCGGTAAAACTCGTTCGAACTTCGCCGATGCCCATCGTTCCATCTGTCGTTGCGACGCGGTGGTATCAAACGGTCCGACCGTTGCCGCGTGGACCGACAGAACGAACAAACCGCTTACCACGAGACTCCACAGCCATGGCGAACTGAGCCGAAGTAGCCATTTCGACGCGAAACGTTCACCGCGAAACTCGCGAGTGTCACGCCGCGTTATCAGATTCCGTACAGCTCTCTCGAATAACGAGGAAACTCCATTCATTTAATTTTCCTTAGTCACAAAATTTTTGGATAGACACGAACCTATACTTATTTCCCTTGATTTTAGGGCGTGTTCACACAAGTTACCACCTTAATCGGAGCGACCGGCTGTGCCAGCATCAGGTAAAGAGTTCAAAAAAGGTTGCGCATTTTCTACGAAAATGCTTTTTCGTAAAACTTTTTTGAAGCGAAGAACCAATGAGAGGAAACTTTTTGCAATAAATTTCCTCTCAAACTCCCCTTCCAAAACATTTTACTAGACGAGCAAACTCCAATATCAATCAACACAAGACCGTCCCGATTGCGGTCACTTCATTCTTGGCTACCGTTTTTACTACGTGATTATATGTGAACACGTCCTAAATGGAACGACAACCGACACGATTTTTGCGGCCAAGCCGCCGATGCGGTCACGACAGTCGCAGCGGGTGCTCCCGCCTTCTGCTCTCGGCAATCCACTTTCTACCACATCGTAATGATGATGTAAACACACCCTAATTGGAATCATTTTTCGGCCCTATGTTTTCATCTTCGGTATATGTGGTCATTTCCGCATTTTCTATCGTCTTACTCTGTTCAGTATCATCATCCAATGTGGAAGAATCCACAATCGTTTCTGCGTTTGTTTCCACAGGCTGCAAAAGTGTTACCAGAAGTATCTTGTAGAGCATCCAGACGATGGCGACCGTACCGCCGACAAAACTAACAAGAAATAGAGCAATCGCGCTCCATTGTGGATCCACCGGTTGTGATCCCACCCCACCGGTATACACATTTTCAATCTGTGCGTTTTGCAGCAATTGTCTCGCGATTGTATGCGAAAGAAGTACAATCAGCTGCGAAACGATCAAGGCGATTGCCTGCGATTTGCCCACTTTTTGCATGGGAAAATTGAGATAACGAACACCATTTCGCAAATTTTCACGAACGGTATTCCAACGTGTGATGGCAAACTTCGCCCATAACGATAACGGAATCCAAAGCATCGCAAGGCCTATCAACATAATCGTCCAGCCTAAACCGCCGAGCGATACATGCCATGTCCAAACGTATATCGCACCAGCAAGTGTCGCAATGCAGGCCTGACCAACGGCTAGTAACAACGCAAAACGTTGTGACCAGTCATGATATGCGTCCGACTCCGAATCGGCGAAGAAGCAGGAATCGAGCGTGACCCACGCTCCGAGCGTGCCCAAGGCCAACCCGACCGTTAGTAGCCAACGTGACCAAAAAGCCAGTGAAAATAAGTTCAGTGAAATTCCGGTCACCGCGCCTGCCACGTTTGTCGCTTCCCACAGGTGATGCCATTGATCTGAACCAGCAACCAATACGCTAAAACCCGTCGCGAAAATCAAACTAATCAGCGTCAGACATCCTGCCGCAACCCAGCCCGCCGCTAATGGTATTTTCCATTGACAAAGTAGGTATTCACACGCTTGCGGCGTTTGTTTTTTACCAGTCGTGTAAAGATAAACGCCGTAATACGCCGGAATTAAAAGCGCGATCACGAACAGCCATGGCCACGCGATTAATATCGTCGCGTTATAAAATGCCTTCGGATACGCCACTTGAATGAACAGAAGCGGCACGATTCCGAAATTGATGCCCAGTGCGATCAAAAACGGAAGCTGTCGCGCAAAACGATGGCTGAACGTTTTACCATGAGTACATCCGTATACACCAAGCGCGACGGCTAAAAGTGTGCCGACAAACCATAGGTGCATCGGGATTTGATGCAGGAAAAAACCAAGTCCTTTGAAAAATTGGATAAACCAAAACGGCGCGGGAAGCGGCGGTTGCGACGTGGCGTCCACGGCGAATGGCGATGTCGCTAATGAAAAACGCGTCGTCCACAATAGATTCAATGGATTCATTGAGCCACCTCCTTCTCTGCGTTCACATTTATTTCAGCATTTTTCACGGGTACCACATTCGCATTCGTTTCGCCGCGATTCATTCCTTCCGGAGCAACTGAGCGGATGGTCACCAGATAATCGGCCAACAACTCCGCCTCAGCATCCGTACCACACCAGGGTGGCATGGTAAATTTGGTTTCGTGCAGCGTATGAATGGTTTCGAGCAATTTGTCGTGTGACCAACCCGTCGTCAGCGGACCGATCGCGGAATATCCCAAATTTTTTACATGGCAATCGTTGCAATGGTGCATAAAAATTGATTCGCCAATGGCCGCACGCGGGGCCGTATCGCCGGATGGATCATCCGCTGGGAGTGCTTTCAGTTTGGCAGAATCAATGCGTCCATCGGTCAACAGGTCCAATCCATTTTTCTCAGCGTAAGAGGTGACGAATTGTTTGGTTCCGATGCCGTTTTCGAGATAGCCTTCCGTTTGCAGCTTCACGACCTCGTTGGGGAAAACCTGATTCGAGAAGACGACGTTGTAGATGATGTACGGCTTACGCACAGCCTCGCGGATAAATTCGCCGGAAGAAAGCACGATCACCCCGATGAGAGCCATCGCGATTGCGGTTGGCGGGGTCACCCATTTCGGCCGAAAAACGGGACCGAGGAAAACGAGCAGCACCAAGATGATTGACATGGCCACGAAAACGCCCGTAATAACAGTCAGTGGGGCGGCGGCTTCGAACACATGTCTAGCGGACGACGGCATTAGTAACAGCGACGCGACGCAACCGATAAAAGTTAGAATCGCGCCGATCACGGCAAATCGACCGCTGCGGAACACGGCTTTTTCCCGCAATGCGCTATTTTTTTCCGTCAACGTGGCATGGGCGAGAACGTACAAACACGCGACCATCAACGCTCCGCCCGTTCTCGCGATGGTTTGCGGAAGAAACTGAGGATTAAAAAACGCAATCCAGAACGCATTGTTGTTCAGAAAACCGGACGATTCAATGCGTGATACTGCCCAACCAGGGTCTAGCATAAACGCCGTGATACCGGTGATTAACACGAGGCTGATCCAAGCGGCAATGGCGTAAATCCACGCGATCCGTGTGTGTGTCCGAGCGTCGAGCCGTCCCCACAGATAATACATCGCAAAGGCGGAGACGATTTCCACGATGAAGAAAACCCACTCTGTTGCCCAACCGAATACAAATGTTTTGATCAGCACCTCGGTAGCCAATGGCGAAGCGAGACCGATGGTCCACCAAATGCCGACTCCTGTGATCGCGCCAAAAACGACGGTGAGCAGGATAAAAAATTTCGTGTGACTGCGCAAATAACCGAGGTACTCGGCATCCTCTTCTCGATAGGCACGACTAATCTGTGAGGCGAGAAAAATGCCTCCGCCGACCGCATAATGCGATACTAGGATATGGATGACCGCAATCGTCGCGATCAACATCGGTGCCGTGAGTTGCGGAACGTACCACCAAAGATAGTGCATGGTTTCACTCCTTCCAATGGGCATGGATGGGCCACTTCGCCAACATTTTGACCAATATGACCAAGTCGAAGATACCTTATTATATATACAGGATAAGCTGGGCAAACCAGGCTTTTTCCACAAAAGTAATATTTTACCGAAAAAACTTTCATTTTTTAGCAAAAAATAAGCTTTTTTCCCGGATAAAAATACGGTACATTTGGGGAAGTCGCTTTGCCCCTCTCGGTGTCGAGCGGTTGCTCCCATTCATTGGGGAGGAAATGCGACGACATATTTCCACGTACAGTCCATCATACATTGAATCTTAAGACAAAGGTACTACGATGCATGCGAACACCCGACGAAATTTTCTAAAATTTGCCACCATCGCGGCCACGCTATCCACCGCGAAACTGACCGAGAGCTTGGCGGAGGATGCGACGGTCGCTGAAGTTGCCAAAGCGGTGGAAGCCTCGATCATGCGTCCGATTCCGCCTAAGCCGGTCGCTGCGCCGATTGTTGCGCATCGTGGTTTTTCGGCCATCGCTCCGGAAAATACACAGGCTTCCGCGCGCGAAGCGATTGCCGTTGGAGCGAATGGTTGCGAATGCGATGTGCGTCCGACTTCCGATGGAGTTCTCATTCTCATGCACGACGGAAATCTCAAACGCTGTGCGGAATTGGACGCGGTTCCAGAAACCGTAGCGTATGAACGGTATCAAACGCTCGACGCGGGAAGCTGGAAAGACGCCAAATATCGGGGCGAAAAGGTTCCGACGCTCGAGGCGTGGCTCGAAACACTCCGACCGACCGAGTGTGCGCCTGTGGTGGAAATTAAATCGAACGGCATTGAAGAAAAAACGGTCGAGGCGATTCGTCAAGCTGGGTTGCTCGAACGATCGGCGGTAATTGCGTTTTCGCGGGATGTTGCCAAAAAAGTACGAACGTTAGAGCCGAAGTTGACGGTTGCGTGGCTCTATGGCGATAAATTTGAAGGTACCGCGGCGGAGTTGGCGGACCGAATGATCGCCGTGCTGGACGATTGTAACACGAATCTGATCGACATTGCTCACGGTCTTGTTTCGAAGGAATTTGTTCAGATCATGCACGAGCGAGGATATTATGTTTGGTGTTGGACGGTGGATGATCCCGCTCGGATGGAAGAATTATTGCGTTGGGGCGTGGACAGCATTACGACCAATCGTCCGGACCTGCTGGTCGAAGTGACCGCTCGAACGGTTCATGCTCAATGATGTTGGTGTTTAAGTGTATAGTAAAAGGAAACGGCTGCGGTTACAGAGTCGCGGCGGGCGTTTACGGCTGAACTAGGGGGCAATGTCCTTACGTTGCCGGTTGGGTTGGAGTGGAATATTTGGCGACAGGTAGTAGACTCGACAAGCGAGGACCGGAAACGATTGTCCATATATGTGAAAACAAATCGGATATGATCAATCTAAAGAGAAAGGATGGAACATGCGTGGTCCCATTTTAACCACCTTGATGGCGATTTGTGCATTGAGCACGACCACCTGGGCCGATGAGGCCGCACTGCCGCTGGCACTGCAAAACCAGAATATTGAAGTGCGTACAGAACAAGATCCACGTGTTCGTAAAACTATTTTACCAATCCGTGTCGTTTGGCAGAGTGAGGGCGTGGTGGATGCCGAGAATCTACTCAAACCAGATAGCGGTCAGATTACGCTTAGCGGTACGAAAAGTACGAAGCTGACGAAAGATGCCGGCGTGATTCTCGATTTCGGCTTTGAGATGCAGGGTGGGGTTCGTATCGCGGTCGCTGGTACCCATAGTGGTAAGGCGGTCAAGGTGCGTGTGCGATTTGGCGAATCGGTCAGTGAAACGATGTCCGAGCCGAGAGGAAATGGCAGCACGACGGGGCCGGAAAGCGCCACGAATGACCATGCGATTCGGGATCAAGTAACGCTTGTGCCATGGCTCGGCACGGCGGAAATCGGCAATACCGGTTTCCGATTTGTGCGGATTGACCTAGTGGATGAAGCGGAGGGTGCGAGTGTGGATTTGCAGTCCATACGTGCCATTTTCCGATACCGCGATCTGCCGTATCTCGGCACATTCAAGTGCAGCGACGAGCGGTTGAATCGCATTTGGAATGTAGGAGCATACACGGTACACCTCAACATGCAGGAATATCTGTGGGATGGCATCAAACGAGATCGACTCGTCTGGATTGGTGATATGCACCCGGAAACCAGTACCATTTCGGTCGTTTTCGGACGTCCGGGCAACGTGGTGGAAAAAAGTCTCGATCTGATTCGCGACGAAACGCCGCCGACACAGTGGATGAACGGACTGAGTTCCTACTCAATGTGGTGGCTATTGATTCATCAGTCGTGGTACGAGGCGAATGGCGATAAAGATTATCTTCTCGCCCAACGGCCCTATATGACGGCACTTTTGAAGGAATTCACGAAATATGTTGGTGACGACAACCAAGAACATCTGCCCGCGCGTTTCCTCGATTGGCCGTCGAGCGGCAATGAAAAGGCGATTCACGCCGGATTGCAAGCTCTGCTCACGATGACCTTTGACGCGGGCGCCAAAATGGGTAATCTGTACAACGATGCCGAGTTGACGAAAATGTGCCAAGATTACGCCGCTCGTTTACGCAAACATGTGCCGGATCCGGGTGACAGCAAACAGGCCGCCGCGCTCATGGTTTTGGCGGGTATTGGCGACGCGAAAGAGCTGAACGAAAAAGTGATGGCGGTCGATGGTGTGGAACGTATGTCCACGTTCTATGGTTATTATGTGCTCGAAGCTCGCGCGAAGGCTGGCGATACGCAAGGTTGTCTTGATTGTATCCGCGATTATTGGGGGGCGATGCTCGATTTTGGAGCGACGACGTTCTGGGAAGATTTCGACATTCGTTGGACGGAAAATGCCGCGCGAATTGACGAGATTGTTCCCGAAGGTAAAAAAGATATCCACGGTGATTACGGAAATCACTGTTATGTGGGATTGCGTCATAGCCTGTGTCACGGTTGGGCCTCTGGACCGACGGCGTGGATGAGTCACCATGTGCTGGGCGTCGAAGTATTGGAACCCGGTTGCGCGAAGGTGCGTATTGCTCCCCAGTTGGGCGATTTGGAATGGGTTGAAGGAACCTATCCGACGCCGCATGGCGTGATTTCGATTCGTGCTGAAAAACAGACCGATGGCAGTGTAAAGACGACGGTCGAAGCCCCTAAAGGTGTGGAAATCGTCAAATAAAACGGCTCAATGCCGATCAGAAATGACCGCGTTTGGAGATGGCTAAGGTGATGCTTCTCCCGGCAGGTGATGCTTCTCCCGACGGATAAGACTGTCGGTCGGTCGGGGGTGCGTCCATGGCTTAAAATGAATGTGCGACTGGGGTAAGGAGTGATTCATGGATCCGTATACAATACGTATTTTTCTTCCGGACGGACGACCCACGGGGATTCAACTTGCGGAAATCATGAACTGGACGGGAAAGGCCCTTGTGGCACAACGTTCGGAGCTGAAAAATCTGGCTGACCGACCAGAAATACGCGAAATGGGTGTCTATTTTCTCATCGGAAAAAGTACGGATGGATTCGATCAGGACGTCATATACGTTGGCGAAGGGAAAGTTTGGGAACGGCTCACACAACATGACAACAATAAAGATTTTTGGACACGTGTGATCTGTTTTGTCAGCAAAGATAAAAATTTAACGAAAGGACATGTGCAATATTTGGAGAGCCTTTTGGTTCGAAAAATTCAAGAGACGGGACGCGCGATCCTCGAAAATACTCAAAAGACGCAACCAGGTTACACCTGTATTGATACTCTTCCAGAATCAGAAAGAGCGGATATGAATTCGTTCCTGCGGCACATTGAAATGGTGCTTCCGGTGTTGGGCTGTAATGTTTTGAAGCCCAAACCGCAAACGCATTCGTCTTCTAAAACATCCGGTTCCGACACTCAGGTAACCGAAAACGAGGAATCGCCGCTGTTCGAAATACATCGTAGCGGAACTTGTGCTTTTGCGAAAGAAGTCAATGGCGAATTCATCGTACTAAAAGATTCTACGGCAAGAAAGCAGGCAACTCCCTCATGGCTGAGTTATGCGAAATTTCGAGATCAATTAGTAGAAGAGGGGAAATTGATTGATTCTGATAATCCAAAATTTTATCGTTTTACGGAAGATGTGGTATTCAATAGTCCTAGTGCTGTGGCAAATATGGTGACCGCAAGTCATGTTAATGGGCGTGTAGCATGGTGGGTGCAGGGGACGAAGAAAACATATGACGACTGGCAGGCGGAACAGCTTGCCGCGGCGGAACAACTCGCCGATGCAGACGCGGTCCAAATGCCTCCCTATTTGGGAGGTATGTAATGTATTTGCGGATAAATAATCGGGGACCGTGGGTGGTGCTCATGGTGATGGTGTTTTGCACGTTGGCTCATTCAGCGGATGCTGCGGAATTCTCGGATGAGTCTCACGATTGGCCCATACGGCAACACATAGTCGAATATATGCGGGCGATGGCGACGGTTGAATGGACGCCGCAAACCGATATTGCGTACTGGAGTGCTTCCCCGGAGTTCGCGTTTCGCGCAGGGGAAGTGTATCATGGTATTCCGTACACGCAAACTGTTCGTGAGGTGAATTTGGAGGCGTTTGATACGGTGTTGCGAAAGACCGGTGGCGGCGTTTCCGTCTATGTCGGACCGGTGGCCGCGGACCAGTATTGGGGAAGCGATTGTTCGAGTGCCGTGTCCATGGCTTGGCAGTGGGTTGATCCGATGATTCCATTTTTGTCCACGTCCGAAATGTTCCCAGGGTACCATAAGAAAATTGCCGCGGTCGGGGATTATCGAGTGACCTCATCCGAATCGACTAAACAGATCGTTGTGGATAATGGTCCGCAAAAGATGATGGATGCATATGCGAAATTGCGGCCAGGCGACGCGCTTATGCGAAGATGCGATGGCCATGGTCACGTGGTATTGGTCAGTCGTGTCAATCCGGAAAGGCAGGCGGTTTCGATCATTGAGCAATCGGGAGTCGTCGGTACCACTCAAAAACTCAAAGGGGGCGACAGTTCCTGGCGAGTCGATGCGGAGATGACTTATGACGCGTTACTACAGCAGTACTATATTCCGATCACGCTTGTGGAGTTGACACTTTCACCGGCACGGCAAAAGGTCGTGCATACGATGCGAGCGATGGCCTCTGTGGCTTGGACGCCGCAGGCGGATATTCCCTATTGGAGCCCTGATCGTGATTTCCGATTCCATACGGGCGAGGTGTACTATGGACTTCCGTACACGCAGCGCACACGCGATACCACGCTTCAAACGTTTGAACAGGTGTTGAAAAAACAGAATACGGATGGAAATCGACTGACAGCTCCGCTTTACACTGGACCGACCGGTTCCGCGACCTATCTGGGTAGCGATTGTTCCGGAAGCGTCTGTTTAGCGTGGCGGCAGATTGATCCCGATTTCCCGATGCTCATGACTTTTTGGCTCTATCCGATCCAAAATCGACGTATTGCTCCGGTGGGTGATTATCGGCTGACCTCGTTTGAGTCCACGTTGCAAATCATCGCGGACAACGGTGTGGAACGCATACACACGGCGTATACAAAATTGCAGCCAGGTGATGCCGTACTTACGAATCACGATGGTGATGGACACGTGATGCTTGTCGTGGGCGTCGATCCGCAACGTCAGCAGGTTCAACTGATTGATCAGACGGGGATGAACTCTAAGGGGATGCCCAAGGGACGTGACGGCCACAGCACGTGGCGTGTCGATCATACGCTTTCGTTCGAGAATTTATCCAACGGCGGCTACATTCCGATTACACATATTTGGCTGTTTTAGCCTCTTTTGCCACCCGTATGTGCTTCGAAACATGGAGTGCGGAAGACGGTTGGCCGCTCGGTGCTTTTTACCTGACGTTGGTACTGTCGCTTCGGCGAAGTGCCGCCGTTGCGGTCACGGTGATTCGCTCCAGATGCCGCGTTTTTCTCGTTGGGCTTCACTCTGGGCGGTGGAAAACAACTTCTTTTTTTCGTCCGCATAAGGAAAATAGGGCAAAAATTTTCCCAAACCATTGCGCAGTAATTGCTCGTTAAGCATCTGTTTTTTCCCGGAATCGTAAACGTAAGCCAAATATCGACCATATTTGTCGGTCGGTTCTACATCGAATTCGAGACGCACGAAACCTGTTTGGCAGAAATTTTTGGTGTACGCACTCGCTTCCGGTCCCCATGGTTGTACAGGCGTATCCGGTTTAACTGTTTCGGGGGTATCGACGCCCAATAATCGGATTCGCACGTCGTTTTCCAGCAACAGGGTGTCGCCATCGACCACACGACGGACGGCGTAAACACCCGGCTCCAAACGTGGCGACGTCAATGCAATAGTCTTGCCATGGGCCGTGGCATTCCCTGTGTCATGGGTGCTCGATGGATGGGAACCCTCGGTACACCCAACGAGTAACGCGACAGACGTGAGGGCCAATCCCATGAGAAGGACGAAAATTCGATTGGAAAAACAGATGATAGCGGATTTTTTCGACATGGTCGACGGATTCCCGTTGGAAGGTGGACGAAACGGACGGCGATAACGACGGTTTTGAAAACGCGGTTGGCCACACGAAACCGAACCAGTATAAAACTCGATGGGAATGAATGGAATGGGTAGGCGATGGGTTTTGTAAGAATTCGGGAGGTTTCGGCAGAATTAGGCGTTCATTATCCTTAGATGTTGCGTTCGCGTCCGCGATTTTTCATCGCGAAATCACTTTTGCCGATTTTTCATCTGTCACATTTTCAACCGAAATGGGGGAATATTGGTTGCCATCTGCGGAAATTTTCGATAGGTATGAATTTTAGCGGATTTTCTGAACGATCCAGGAAGAATCGCTATTGTCGGATATTCAGAACTGCTTTACAATGCAAAGAGTCGAGAATAGGGGTGGGGCCACGGATGGTTCATCCATTTTGACCGATAGTGCGATGAGGGGGCGGAGGTTCAACCGTCAAAAAGTCATGGCAATTTCCGATATTGATCGAACGTTATTAGACCGTTGTCTTCGTGGTAAATCACGGGCTTGGGAGGATTTTGTCGGACGCTTTGCGGGACTGGTGGTTTATACCGTGGATCATGTCGCTCATACACGTGGGCTTTTGTTCTCGCAGGCGGATCGTGATGACCTTGTCGCCGAAGTGTTTTTGGAAATTTTGCGGAATCGGATGCAGATATTGCGTCAGTTCCGCGGACGCAGCAGCTTGGCGACCTATCTGTCGGTCGTGGCGCGACGTACTATTTTGCGACGGCTCGCCGCGCATCGAAATTTAACGCGGAACGCTCATTCAGATGCTCGTTCACAAGAGTCGGCGGGTTCGGATGATGGAGACCCTGACCCTGTGGGTGAGCTATCGGATCAGAGTGATTTTACACAGCAACTGGAAGATCGCGAGATGGTGGGGTATTTACTCGCGCAACTTCCGCCGGAAGAGTCACAAATTGTTCGTATGTACCATTTGGAGTCGCGTTCCTACAGTGAGATCGCACAAACGCTTCAGATTAGCGAAAATAGTGTGGGACCTATTTTATTTCGAGCGAAAGAAAAATTGCGTCGTCTTGTTCATCATGAAGCGATTCTTTAACTTGTAACGCATTGGGGAAAATGATGTCCGCCGATTCAGTTCCCGTGGTACTTCCAAAGCAGTTTCTTTTTCCGGTGGCGTTTCCATGTTATCGTCGCGCGTCACGCTGGCAAGAGCAAAGCGTGTCGTGGGAATCACGTTATCGATTGGCGAATCTTGCGATGTTGGAACCGAGTAAGCCGCATTTTGTACAGTGGTATGCGGCGTGGAATCCGGATGGTGTGTTGATTTCGGTTCAGATTACCGGAAAGTCGCAATATCCATGGTGTCGTCCCAATCGGATTGACGAAAGTGACCGCCTGACCGTCCTGCTCGACACGCGAAATGTCCATTCTGTCCATCGCGCGAATCGTTACTGCCATCGTTTTTTATTTATGCCTGGTGGAAGTGGCGTCCGTTTAGATCGTCCATTTACGGCGTGGCAACCGATCCACCGCGCGAAAGACCACCCCGATCCTGTGTCAGAAGACGGGTTGCACGCGGCTGTGCGATTTGGTGATCCGAAACGCAACCCTCCGGAAAACCCAAACGACTACCAACTCGATTGTTGGATTCCACGTACCGCGTTGACCGGATTTGATCCTGTAGAACATACCGCGTTGGGCTTTAACGCGATTGTATATGATCGCGAGTTAGGCGTGGAGTCCCTCGGGCCCGCGGCGCCATTGCCGATGGATGATGATCCTTCGCTCTGGACGACGCTGGAGCTGTGCGAGTAGTCGCCGTTCGATTCCGTACCGACCGATAGATGATTTCAATGTCGGTTTCCATGATGTTCGTGGAGCGGGTTTGTTTGGATGCGACTATACATCGGATGGACTATACAAAAGGCTGACGTTTATCCAGGAGTGTTTGGCGATGTCGTGGATTGTAACCCTACTCAAACGGTTGATCCGTTATTTTGTCGCGGGTGTTTTGGCGTTGCTTCCGATCGTGATTACGGTGGCGGTCATTATTTGGGTCGCGGGCGTTCTTCATTCGTTTTTGGGACCCGATACCGCGATTGGTCAGGTGGTTCAAAAACTTGGTCTTCGAATTTTACCGGGCAGTCCGAGCGCCTATTTGGGCGGCACGCTGGTCGTACTGTGTTTATTTTTTATCGTGGGAATTTTGGTCGAAACCGGAGCGCGTTCGCTCATTCAGCGTGTAATCGACCTGTGCGTACAAAAAATTCCGATTGTGGGCAGCGTTTATGGAACCTCGAAACAATTCGTCGCGATGATCGATAAAAAAGATGCGAACGCGACGAAGGGAATGAAGGCGGTCTTTTGTTTTTTTGGCAAAGATCAGGGGACGGCCATTCTCGCACTGCTCGTTTCACCGCACTGCTTTGTGATTGGCGACCGGGAATATTCGATTGTGATCGTTCCGACCGCTCCCGTTCCTGTGGGTGGCGGACTTTTTTTCATGCCATGTGAGAATGTCCAAGACGCCAAAATCTCCGTCGAAGCTCTGATGAGTATCTACGTTTCGATGGGAATTACCGCTCCGCAATTCATGAAAACCGTGGAAACCGCATTGGCGACCACCCCGACACTTGTCCCTAATGTTAATTCGGATACAATGGAAGGGTGTGGGTGAGTGGAGGAGTTTTCCGGTGTGTAGATGTGTTGGATTTAGCGGTTTTTCATCATGTACCGCGAATAATGCGCAGTCGGTTCGTTGTGACGTTGATTGGTGAGGATGCGATGCGTTCGATAGTGATTATGCTGACGATGTTTGGACTGACGATCCATGCGATCTTTGGTTGTTGCGTCCACGCGCTATGCGCAGTGCCCCATGTGGCGGAAAGCGTCGAAGCGTCCTGCTCGTGCGGCGAGGTATCACGCCCATCCTCCACGGCCTTCGCTATAACATCCGATACCGATTCGTTCACCGATTCACTCGATTTGCCGTTATTCACGCCCCTGTTCACGTCACTGTCCGAGATGACGACCCAGTTGGAGGGCGTTCCTTGCGGACATGCGTTCCGTACTGTTTCCGATCATGCCGATTTTCATACTTCGTGTCATACGCATTCTCGTTGTGTTTTTCCCAACGATGGACAACAGCGTCAGAAAAAAGCGTTGGTAACGACGATCCAGGTGCCGATTTTGAATTTAATCGCGTTACCGGTTTCTGTGAGCCTACCGCTTGTGCCGTCGATCCTTCGCTTGGGTGAAAGTTCTGTTTTACCGTATGGTGATGTTTCTGTTTCCCGTTATGCTATGTGGCAGCGTTTTCTGTTCTAAACTGTTCCTGTTGCGTCGTGAATAACTCATATCGTTGAACTCAACAGGATTCTCACATGAATAATACCTTACGAAACGGCTTCGTGGTCGTTGCGATTTTAGTTTGCGCAAGTGCGATCGCTTATGCCATTTTTTCCAAAAGAAACGCACCACCACCCTGTGCCGACCTCAGTTGTACCGCGGATCATTCAGCCAAGGAACAAAAATCCACCTGTACGGAAGAGCATGATCACAGTGCGGATTTAGCCAATACGGAAGCTGATCATGCCGCAGAAGCAGGAGAAGCGTCGCACGCTCATGCCAATGAAACGCCCGAAGAGATAGCGCGTGAGACAGCGTTGGCGGCGAGTAAGAGCCGTTCGATCGCCCTAAGTCCCGTCGCTCGTAAAAACTTACGATTAGAATACGCAAAACTCGAAGTGAAGCCATTTGAGCAGACCGCGTCGGTTCCGGGTATGGTGGTCGAACGTGCAGGTCGTTCGACGTTTGTTGTTTCGGCGTTGATGAATGGTTCGATTGAGCGTGTTTATCCATTAGCCGGTCAAACGGTTCAAGCGGGCGAACCGCTTTTTGAGTTGCGTTTGACTCACGAAGATTTGGTACGTGTACAGACGGAATATTTGGACACAGTTTTTGCGTTGGATGTAATTGATCAAGAAGTGAAACGTTTGGAACAGGCGGCGGAGGGCGGCGCAATCGCTGGTAAAACCCTGTTGGAAAAACAGTATCAACAGCAAAGGCTTTCCGGAACGCTCGCCGCGCAGACACAGCAGTTATTACTGCACGGATTAACACAGGAACAGATTGACAGCATTCGTGCGAATCGTTCCTTAATCTCGCATGTGACTATTTATGCACCTAAGGATGATGAAAATAATTCGCAAGTATTATCCAGTTCTGAAAATTCTGAAAAAAACAATACCGAGAAATCATCATCGTCCGTTTGCTGGCAAGTTCAATCGTTGGATGTGTCGAGAGGAAAACACGTACTTGCGGGAGAAACGTTGTGCGTTTTGAGCAATCACTCGCAGCTGTATGTCGAGGGTAAAGCGTTTGAGCAGGACTTTGCGGTGTTAGAACGAATGTTTCGAGACAGTGTTCCATTTAGTGCCATTTTGGAGACGGGTATGAGTGGAGCAGACCAATCGAGAGAGGAAATTTCCGGCTTGACGATTGAATATTTGGCGAACCAAATCGACCCCGCGTCACGAGCTTTTCTGTTTTACGCAAAGCTGCCCAACCAAATGGAGAGTGAACGTAAAGATACGAGTGGTCATGTATTCAGTACATGGAAATATCGGCCTGGGCAGCGTTTTGAGCTGCGGATTCCGATTTTACGGCGTGATGACGCGATTGTTTTACCCGCGGATGCGATTGTACAGGAAGGTTCAGAGACGTTTGTGATGGTAGCGGAAGTTCCGGGAGCAACGGAGCCGCAAAATACGACAGGTGAAATTGTATTCGACCGACATCCGGCACACTTATTGTATCGGGATAGATTCTCCGCAATCGTTGAAAACGATGGTGAATTACCACTCGGACGCTTTGTCGCCGCTCGTGGAAGCTATCAAATTTATTTGGCGATTCGCAACCAATCTGGTGGTGCGGTCGACCCGCATGCGGGACATAACCACTAATGTTTTCTGTGGTAATCTTTATTCACCTATGTACAAATAAACATGTATACAAAATATGCTTAATACTATCATTCGTTTTTCATTGCGGCATCGTTTACTGATTGCCGCGATTGCTGTACTGATTGTCGGCTATGGAACGTACATTGCCAAGACGTTGCCGATTGACGTGTTTCCCGATTTGAATCGTCCCCGTGTGACCGTGATGACTGAAGCTGGTGGAATGGCCCCTGAAGAAGTCGAAGCGATGATCACGATTCCGATTGAATCGGTGATGAATGGAGCGATGGGCGTTCAGACAGTGCGTAGCGCATCTGGCGTGGGAATGTCTATCGTTACAGTCGAATTTGATTGGGGAACCGATATTTATATCGCTCGACAAACGGCGAACGAACGTTTAGCGCTTGCCGCGGAACGGATTCCGTCGAATCTTAGTCCGCAGCTAACGCCGATCTCTTCGATCATGGGGCAAATCTTGATGATCGGGATACGAAGTGAGACTGGCGAAACGTCGCCAATGGAACTTCGTACACTAGCTGATTGGGTTGTTACGCCGCGCATTCAAAAAATCGCGGGTATCTCGCAGGTCATGCAAATTGGTGGTGAACGCAAGCAGTTTCAGGTGTTAATTAATCCGGCCTCGATGCTCACATATGGTGTCACCCTGGCGGAAATTGAATCGGTACTGGAACAAAGTGACAGTAGTGTGACTGGCGGGTATATCGATTCGCTCGGACCAAATGAGTATTTGGTACGTGGTTTAGGACGTATACAAAATATCTCAGATCTTCAAAAACTGGTAGTCACCATTCGTGATGGCAGGGCGGTATTGTTGGAACAGGTCGCCACGGTAAGTGAGGGTGCGCAGATTAAACGCGGTGACGCTTCGGTATTTGTGCGTAAATACACTGATGAACAAAAAGATCATCATGAGATTGAAGAATCTCCATCGAAATCCTTGTCGAGTTCCGGGAATGAGTCGGTTTCGCCTGAGGAAAAGGCAAACCCTCTGTTTGTGGGCGGTCCCGCGGTCGTTTTGAACCTCACGAAACAGCCGGGCGCGGATACACGATTATTAACAGAACAGGTGAAAGTGGCTCTGGTGGAACTTCAACCGTCGCTTCCGAAGGATGTACGAATCGATACGGATCTTTATCAACAAAAAACGTTTATCGATCTCGCTATTAATAATGTGATGGAGGCGTTACGTGACGGTGGAATTCTCGTTGCGGTGGTGTTGTTTTTGTTTTTGCTGAACTTTCGTACAACACTGATCACATTAACAGCTATTCCGATTTCGGTGTTAATTACCGCCCTCGTATTCCACTATTTTGGATTGTCAATCAATACGATGACGTTGGGTGGAATTGCGGTGGCGATCGGTGAGTTGGTCGATGACGCGATTGTGGATGTCGAAAATATCTTTCGGCGGTTGCGTGAAAATGATCAAAAAGGGAATTCGGAACCCGCATTGCGAGTTATTTTCCATGCCAGCTGCGAGATTCGTAATTCGATCGTTTTTAGTACGATGATTATTGTGATTGTATTTATTCCACTGTTCGCGCTAAGTGGTATGGAAGGGCGTTTTTTTGTGCCCCTTGGGATTGCGTACATGGTATCGATTGCGTCTTCGTTGCTCGTCTCGCTGACGGTGACGCCGGTTCTTTCGTATTGGCTGTTGCCTAGATCGAAAGCCATTCAACGCAAACATGAAGGTTTCCTGCTCAGCGGGCTTCAATGGATTGCAGCTAAGATAATTCGGTTCAGTTTGCGATTGCCTAAGACAATATTACTGATCGCTGGTACAGGTGCTGTCATCGCGATTGTTGCCATTTCACAATTGGAACAGGATTTTCTGCCTCCATTTGATGAAGGCGTGGCGCAACTTAACGTTATGTTGCCGCCTGGAACATCTCTGGCTCGCTCGAAGGAAGTTGCCGAATTGGTTGAGGCGAGATTGCAAGAGATTGATGGTGTACGAACGATCTCGCTCGAACGGGACGCGCGGAGATGGATGAACATGTGATCGGGGCAAATATGACCGAATTTGTGATTACATTTGATACAAGTAAAGCAAATTCTCGTTCGCGTGAAGAGGTTCTGGCGGATATT
>JAQVKF010000227.1 GCA_028694795.1 Thermoguttaceae bacterium
AGTTGGATCTGAAAATATCCGGAATTACGCCGCCGATTGTCAAACAGACGTTGAAACAAGCGAGAACGGCTCGTTTCCAGATCCTCCGCAAGATGCTTTCGACGATTAGTCGTCCACGTAAAGAAATTTCCCCCAACGCGCCGCGTCTGTTGCAGACGCATATTGCTCCGGATAAAATTGGCCTGTTGATCGGTCCTGGTGGTAAAACGATTCGTGCGATGCAGGAAGAAACCGGTGCTTCTATCGAAATCGGTGAAGATGGTACCGTGGTGATTGCTTGCGATTCGATGGAGGGTGCCGAAGCCGCTCGTGAACAAGTCGAAGCCTTGACCGCTTCGGTGGAAGTCGGACGAATTTATAACGGTAAAATCTCGAGCATTAAGGATTTTGGCGTTTTTGTCGAGATTCTTCCAGGACGGGATGGTTTGTGCCACGTCTCGGAACTCTCGAATGAGTATGTCTCGAATGTTTCCGATTTCTGCAAAGTGGGAGATCGGTTGCGTGTCAAAGTTTTGTCCATTGATGAGCAGGACCGTATTAAGCTGAGTCATAAGGTCGTGATGATTGAGGAAGGGGCTACTGATTCGAAAGAGTCTGGTGTTTCAGACGTTGGTGTACGGAATGTTCCGACGAAGGGGACGGCCCCAAAAAACGCCGCCGTTGACGAAGTTTCAGCCGAAGTAACTCGCGAACCACGTCGGGATCGTCGTGAACGATCGGACCATGGTGAGCGCGCCGATCGGGGGGGGGAGCGTGAGGACCGGGGTGAACGTCGCCGTGATCGTGGCGAACGCTCAGAATCGCGTCCGGAACGGGGCGAACGAGACAATCGTCGTGTAGAGCGTCGTGATCCCGTTGAGGAATCGAATGGTGACGAACGACGCGATGGAAATCGTGATCGAGGCGAACGATCGGATCGAGATGAACGCCGTCCACGTCGTCGAGATCGAAATCGGGACTAATCGCCTAGTTTCGAGTGAGTGGTCATGAATGAAAACCTCGGAATCTCTCCGGGGTTTTTTCTTTAAGGTGCATCGTACAAGGAGGGGGAGGCTGATTCCCACACTTCGATGGGACGCTAAGAAGCGGAAAGTTCCCATCGCGTAGTATGCGAAAATTTTGTCCTCCGTGATGATAAAATCCAAAACGCATGTGGAATCTTTTTGGCGTATGGGACAGTGATTTAAAAATGAGAGTGTTAAACCAATATTAAGGAATCATCCGCCATGAATTCAGTGACAATGACAGGAAATTATGAGGAAATTGCCAGATTAGTTGGCGTTTTAGCACACGAAATTAAAAATCCTCTCTCGACCATATTGCTCAACATGGAGTTGCTCGCGGAAGATTTGGGTGTGGATCCCGAGAATCCATTGTTTCGCCGGGCCTCCAAACGTGTACTAACGGTACAACGTGAATGTGAACGTTTAAGGCAACTTCTGGAAGATTTTTTGAATTTTACGCGCGTGCGCACTTTGAATATTGAATCCGTAGACATTAATGCGCTAATTCGTGAGATCGTTGACTTTTATCGGCCTCGCGCGGAGGAAGCAGGGATCGAAATTCTTTTGTTTCCGGTATCTAATTTGCCGACCGTTCGCATTGATCGCGAGATGTTTCGTGGAGCGTTATGGAATCTCATTCTCAATGCGGAACAAGCGATGCCGAATGGTGGACAATTGGTCATCGCGACGTCTATTACTACTAGTGGCATTGCTTTGGAATTGATCGATACCGGTTGCGGTATTGACGAGGCGATTCGATCCAAAATTTTTGAAACTTTTTATTCCACCAAGCGGGATGGAACGGGGCTGGGATTGCCGATGACACGGCGTATCGTCGAAGCGTTTCATGGGCATATTTTTGTAGAAAGCGAACCGGGGAAGGGAACAAAATTCACGATTGAACTTCCTACTCCTCCCCGAATTGCGTGATATCGGTTATTCCGCCGCAGTGGTCCGTAAATCCGTATCGGCCAAAGCAATGACAGTGTCAGCTTCCGCTTGTGTCAGAATATTCGATGTTACTAACGATTGAATCATGATTTGGGTGTTGCGGCTGTTGATGTCAATGCCGCCATCTGGTCCATAAGTTTCCAGCATTTTGTACGCCTGTTCAATGATGACATTTTGGCTCACTGCGGCCTTTAGCTTCTCAATCATTGCGGTCGCTACCGCGTTGTCAAGCTGATGAATTAAGGTTCGAAATGTGATCATCTTGTACATTTGCATTGGCTCCACGGGTTGGAGTGTAGCCACTGGTATGGCGTCTTTCCAGTATGCGATCTCTTCTGATGTTTCTTTGTTCACAATGTAAAAATGAATACGTCGTGTGATCGCGGAATTTTCATACACTTCGCGGATGGTAACCGCATACCACTGAGTACCGTCGGACTGCGGTTCACCAATCGCTTGAGGGGTATCCAGAATGGCATTACAAAAATCTTGCGAGGAAAGCCAATTCAATAATTCTGCCTGCGTCATGTAATCTCCTCTGTACTTTTTTTCTTTGTGGATAGGTTCGTGCGGATATTCTGTATATGTTTCGTGTGAGAATGCTATGTCCCTGATCGTTGATTCTGCTGTAAAGTCGCTACTAGGGCGTGTTCACATAAATGTCGTACCATTTTAACCCGATGTTGCAGCTTGTGCGTATGGTAAAAAGTTTTGGGGGTAGTTTGGAGGGGAACTTTTTCAAAAGTTCTCCCTCCATATCCTTTTTTCTATCCAAAAATTGGTTGTGACGAGTCCAAACTGTTGATATAGGGCGAATGGGTTGGTACTACGACGGCTTACACCGAATTTCACGACTTGGTATATCCAACGTATATATCAATACTCCCTAAATATTTTATATTAATTACGTGAATACATCCTAATAAATGTAAATCATTGGTGGTGTTCATCACGAAAATCCCCGTTTTAAGTGATGGAGATTTGGAGTCCTGTAATTCCGGCGTCGTTGTTCATCATCACGTGATAAACGGTATGTACTGTAGTTCCGTCCAATTCGTAAATGTTAATTTGGTTGTTTTCCAGCATTGCGTTTGTTTGAAGCAGGAACAGTGTTTTGAGTGATCCGACGGCGGCCGTGTCGAGCGTCGTCAAGTTGGTCCCCAAAACACCCAAAACAATTTGCGACAACGTTGGTGGTGGAATGGTCAAAATACCACCAGTGATCGTGCGTTCATTTGCCGTCCAAACACCTGCCACCAATTCGGAAACCGTGGGTACGCTAGGCAGTTCACTTGTTTTCGCCAGCCCGGATTGAATATCGTTCACGGTTGGCGGGATGGTGTATCCACTCGTTGCGAGGCGTGTACTGGTGGCCACGTCGATTCTTCCCGCTTCGGTGTCCAAATAGACGGGGTCGAACGTGATCCCCGCGGTACTGCTGGTGGCCGTCACGCAAAGATTGTACGCCGTCATCTGGGTCGGTGTCAGAGGAATCACGTAGACCCCCGTCGTACCAATCTCCGTAATCGTGATACCGGTTAACGTCGCCGCGGTTCCATCGGCCCAAAGCGTCGCCGTGATGGTGGACACAAGCCCTGTCACCCGTGCCCCATCGGCGTTATATGCCGCCATTCGTACACTGTACGCCATTCCACGCAAAGCCATTAAAACGCCTCCAATATCCGATTGTGTCGCCGGCGTAACACCGGCTTTTTGATCGTGTAAACGCTGGTCGGCAAGGTAAGGTTGTCGTACAGGAATTTTCCACTGGCAACGTTGGATTGCGTTTTTCGCACGCGAAATTCGGACATAATTCCCGTATCAGAACGAATACTAAAATTGACATTGGTATACCCTGCGGATGGAATGGCAATATTGGTCGCCGTTCCAGCCCTTGCGTTAACAACGTTTACCGTCGTTCCGTTTGCATAGGCGTTTATCACGTGCGGCCCATTTGTAACCAAACTAATATTCGTAACGCTGCCATCCGACATTTTATAGAACCAAAGTGTATTTGGCGCCGTGGCCATTGAATAAAACGAAGTACCTGAAAGCGGGAATTGATTAGGGGATGCGGTCATTTTGTATACCGACGTCACTTCCATCGCGGCCACGCAGGCAAACGTTTTAGAAGCTTCTCTTGCTCCGGATATACTTTGACTATTTTTCACGCCGCCGAATGGAAAAATACCAGTCGAATTCGCGGATAACGTCGCACGAAAGGTTGCCGAATACGCGAGGTCGTTTCCGTTCTCTGAAAAGTCATGAAACGCCGTGTCGCCGGCGTTCGCCATATTCAATGGGCAAACCAGCAGATACCCCGCATACGTTGTATTTCGGTTCTGTTTATCGGTGGACGAATCACCACCATAATAGACACGCAGTGTCAATCCAGCCACTGGCACATCACACAGTACGTCGAACGTTCCAGACGCTGCCCCATCCGTGATCGCCCACTCCAGACGCGAAAAAGGTAATGGGGTGGTTCCAGTCGCATTGGTGAAATAAACGTCATAACCAGTACTGGAAGCCACGGCTCCCATATCTGTATCCGCTGTAATCTTGATCCGCACCAGCTGCCCGGAAAGGTCGGCGGTCGGCGGGGTGATGGTAATTGTCTTGTATCGCATGATTCTTTCCCTAAAAAGAAATCCGCATGTAGACATTCCCTTTCTACCACGCGGAAATAAAGGAAATCCGGAATTTCTATTGCCGGCTGCAGGGTGCGTTTATAAAAGATGGCATGGTTCAACGTCAATCATTTTGGGAAGAATCGGATATCCAAATAACGCATTTCCTCATTCTATTCACAAATTCAAATATCGCACTCCTTTAGGGGTGATAGTATAGTCATTTAATTTAAGTTTTTCCTGCGAACATCCGATATTAGGGCGTGTTCACATAATAATTATAGAAAAGCGGTCTGCCAGCCGATGATATCGGTATGAAGATTACAAAACAACCATTTGAAAAAATCAAACACGTTTTTCCCAAGTCTCGTGATAGTGTACATATTGATCATTTTACGATGAAATGTTTATCAACGTCGGCAATGGTTCGGATCGAGGCCTAGGAGTAGAGCGATTTTGCAACGAAAATCACGAGCGTAAGTGGATGTCGGCTAGGACCGGCAAAAATCCTGCTCTACATGGTGGAAAACGGTTGCAAATGGCATGCGTTGCCGAAGGAATTTGGCAATTAGCACACAGTGTACATACGTATGTGTCGATGGACTGAAAATGGTGTCTTATTCCATCTTTTTGAGGCTCTCCAAAATGACTGAAACTCCATGTGAACACCTCCGCGTTGTCACTCGACAGCAGATGTATGAAAGGCCACCATGGTGGTCGGCGGCTCAAAAAACGGAAGACACTTGATCGATAAAACACATGGGGTGAAAATATCAAAATTCATGTGATCGTCGCAAATGACACGCTCCCGGTCGCGTTGATGATGTCGAAAGGCCATCTGAACGACGGTCCGTAGGGATACTGTATGAAATGGCAGTACCAACGTCAGGCAAAAAGGTCGGGAACGCCCGGCTGCGAATTCGCACTACCGTGCGGGCGGTCATGGTCCGCAAAAGCAGTCACTACATTCCTGGCTTTTGCTTCTTTTAATTCATACAATATATTATTCAAATATACACTATGTGATCGTCGCAAATGACACGTTTCCGGTCGCGTTGATGTTGTCGAGAGGCCATCTGAACGACGGTCCGCAAGGGCGAATTTCGCTTCGCAAACTGGATGGTCAGTTCAATGGGTCAAGTGTACTTATGGACAAGGCGTACGAGGGCAACGCGACGCGTTCGCTGGTCAAATCGCTCGAAATGCGACCGGTCGTTCCACCGAAATCGAATCGCAAAAAGCCGTTGG
>JAQVKF010000228.1 GCA_028694795.1 Thermoguttaceae bacterium
AACGCTCCGTTCTGTTTATCGACGAAATCCACCGAATGCAGAAAACGGTGGAGGAATTTCTTTATCCCGCGATGGAAGATTTTCGGCTCGACCTCGTGTTGGGGGAAGGGGTCAACGCGCGGACAATTAATATGCCGCTGCGACCGTTTACGCTGATCGGTTCGACAACACGCACAGGCATGCTCTCCGCTCCGATGCGCGACCGATTCCAGCTTCGTGAACACCTCGATTTTTATGATGTGGCGGATCTTTCCGAAATTATTCGCCGCAATGCGGTCAAGCTACGTGTGCCGATTGATGAAGTTGCGTGTGAGGAGATCGCGAAACGAAGCCGTGGTACGCCGCGATTGGCGAATAATCGATTGCGTTGGTGCCGTGATTACGCTCAAGCGCGAGCGGGTGGATATATCACCTTTTCCGCCGCTTGTGACGGACTCGATATGGCCGAAATTGATACGCTTGGACTTGATGCGCAGGACCAAAAATATCTCCAAACGCTCGCGAGAGTGTTCCACGGCGGACCAGCGGGAGTCGATGCCATTGCGCATACGATGAATGTCGCCTCCGATACACTCGAAGACGAAGTGGAACCGTTTTTGCTCCGAAGTTCGCTCATTATTCGGACACCCAAAGGAAGAATCTTGACCGAGGACGGATGTCGGCATCTCGGTATTTCGCCGCTTGCTTCGCCGCAACAACGGCGGAACCTTTGGTGATCCATATAGGTGGATTGCGTGTGAAGTGGGGACTTTTCAACCGAATAAGGAAACCTGTATGTCTCAGTGTTTAGGGCGATGGAATAGACGTTTGATTTGGCGGTCCTGTTTTTTTTTTGTGGGAATGGTGGTTGGTAGTTGGACGTGTACACCTTGCGTATTGGCGCAAGATACGGGGGATGCTGCGCCAACGCGGGTGAGTGCGGCGGCTGTTCGAGAGGCGATTCACGACGGGGTCGCGTTTCTCAAAAGTCGCCAACTCGCCGATGGAACGTGGGGCGATTACAGCCAATTTCGCGGTGGATTGACCGCGTTGGTGGTCCATGCGCTGCTGACTTGCGGCGAACCGATCGACGATCCTGTGGTGGAACGCGGGCTCAATGCCGTTCGGACGATTCCACTCGAAAGAACGTATGTCGTCAGTTTGCAAACGTTGGTCTTGTGCCGCGCGGGATTGGCTGCGGACCGTAATCGGATCGCCGAGTGTGTCCGTTGGCTCGAATCGGCTCAGGAAAAAGATGGCGGTTGGGCGTATACCGAAAGTCCGAATCCTGGCACATTCGATCTCTCGAACACGCAATTCGCTATCTTGGCTCTCTTTGAAGCGCAGCGATACGGCGTTCCCGTCTCAGCCGATACGTGGAAAACAATTTACCAGCGTTTGCAAACGTTCCAAAATCAAGACGGTTCGTGGGGGTATAGTCGTGGAAATCGGACGGGTACCGGCTCCATGACTTGCGCGGGGATTGGCTCGATGATGATGACGCTCGATTCAGCAACCGGCGTCGACGCGAGGGCGGTCGGGAATCAAATTCAGTGTTGTCTTGATACGCCCACCGCGGACGACGTGGTTGAAAAAGGAATGCTCTGGATCGGTCGGAATTTTTCCGCAAGCCGAAATCCCGGAAGCGATGGAGTGAATCGATTGTATTATCTTTATGGAATCGAACGCATTGGACGTCTGACCTGTCATCGTTTTTTTGAGGGGAACGGTCAACGTTACGATTGGTATCGCGAGGGGTGTCATTCGATTCTCGGTTGGAGGGGCGATTTGCAAGACCATTGGAGCAATATGGGGGGGAATGAGCAAAATGAACTGATTGCGACGAGTTTCGCGCTGCTGTTTCTTGCCAAAGGACGTATGCCGATCTTGTTCTCGGTTCTCGACGCGAATCCTTCTCCAACGGCTAGCGAACCTGCGAAGAATGGAAAGAATGCGGCTGGAAATGGAGCGGTGCGTGTAGGGGGGGCGAATCAACCACGTTGGAATCCACATCGTAACGCGTTTCGCAATTTGACCGATTATGTGGGACAGAAGTGGAAGATGGAGCTGACCTACCAGACGATTTCACTCGATTTAGCGACCGAAGAGGAGCTTGCGGCTTCGCCAGTGTTGTACCTGGGCGGGCAATCGGTACTTTATCCCAACGATGGGGCGTTATTGAAGCAAACGGCGGCCAAAATGCGAAATTATCTCGAACATGGCGGCTTTTTATATGTTGCGGCGGATGGTCCGATCTTCGATCGGAGTTTTCGTGAGTGGATGAAAATGGTCTTTCCTGAGCCGGAATACCAACTCAAACTGTTGCCTGCCACGCATCCGATTTGGCATAATGAGGAAATTTTAGCGGCGGATCAGGCGCGTCCAGCGTATGGTGTCGAGTTCGGATGCCGCACAAGTGTGATCTATTTTCCGACCGAGGAGGCCCATCGTCCGCTTTCTTGTCTGTGGGAATTGCGGCCGCGTCGCGGCAATCCGCTGGCCGAACAGCCGGCGTATGCCCCGGCGGTCCAGGCTCAGGTGCAAGCGGGCATGACGCTGGGAATCAACGTATTGGCTTACGCGACTAATCGGCGTCTTCAGGGAAAAGAGGAGATTTTCGATCAGGAAAATGCGGCTCGTGAACGTGATACGATGTCGCGAGGTCGGCTGGCAATCGCGTCGATTTTGCATGGGGGCGGATGCAGTGCGGCGCCACGCGCACTTGAAAATTTACTGCAGGAAGCGGCGACACAATTGAAATATCGAATCGCGACCGATTCCGTCGAACTCACCGCGAGTGATCCGAAAATCTTCCGATATCCGGTACTTTTTATCCACGGTCGTAGTGAATTCCAGTTCAACGATGCCGAACGTGAGGCAATTCGTCTATATCTGGAACGTGGCGGTACGGTGCTTGCGGACGCCGTTTGCGGCAGTGAGGCTTTTGCGAAATCGTTCCGTGAGGAGATGGCAAAAATTATGCCAGACGCCCCACTCGAACCGATCGACGCTCAGTCGGCTCTCTATACGACCGAATTCGGTGGCTTTGATCTGTCAAATGTCACACGCCGTGAAGTAGTCGGAACGCGACAAGATGGAACGCTCGATATCCGAGAAGATGTCGGGCCACCAGCCCTAGAGGCGATCGCTGTCCATGGAAAATATCGGCTCTTTTTCTCCGCATACGATTTGAGCTGCGCTCTGGAAAAAGCCGACTCGATTGATTGCAAAGGTTATTTGCGCGACGACGCCGCCCGCATCGCGCTCAACCTCATTCTCTATGGATTGCAACAGTAGCTGCGAGGACTTGCCTTGGCTTTGGAGGGCTTTATTCAGGATGAGAAACCCTTCGAAACCCCCATTGGGGCAGAAAGCCGCGGAATTCGTAATCAACCAACCCCACAAAGGTATCCACTGTGTTAGAACGTGGATTCCTTCGGGGAATATGTTGCCGACAGGAAAACTTCGACGACCTGATCTTAAGTACGTCCGGAAAATTCGCCTGTACGTGTATCAACGCGGACTTTTTCGCCCTGTTCGATATATTCCGGTACCAAAATCGTCAACCCAGTCTCCAGTTTGGCTGGTTTCGCGCGGTCGGTGGCCGAGTTTCCCTTCACACGCGGCGTCGTCTCCGTAATTGTCAGTTCGACCACCGCGGGAAGCTGAATACCAATCGGTTGTCCATTGTACAATAATACATGTACCGTTAGATCCATCTCTTCGGTGAGATATTTCATCTCTTCGGCGACGTCTTCTTTTCGAATCTCGTACTGCTCGTAGCTTTCCTGATCCATAAAGCAGCAGTTCGTACCGTCGGAATAGCTGAATTTCGATTCACGGCGTCCGAAATCCGCTTCGTCCATCGTATCCGTACCTTTGAGCGTAAAGTCCACCTTCGTTTTGGTGAGCATGTTTCGTGCCCGGAATTTGTACAGCGTCGCCGCGCCACGTGCGGACGGTGACTGCACATTCACCCCTTCGATACAACAAGGGGCATCGTTATAGTTGACGATTGATCCCGGTTTCATTTCCTTCGCAAGAAGCATCATCCACTCCTGTTTTTTTGTTGATAGGCACTCTTAATACTTGTCCCATTGGATATCGCTTACAACCACGATTTTTTCGCGCCAAAATTGTGCGCGACCACATTGAAGCCCGTCGCATTCTTCCGAATCAGTATCCTACCGGGTTCCGCCGAACACTTGCTCGCCACTCATCTTCTTCATTACCATTTGGCTCTGGGATCATCTCGCCGTGTGCACTGGATTCGCCACCAAATCACCGCGAGTCATCAAACCATACATACCATCAAACCACCACGTCGGATGGAGCCTGTTGGTCGCATGAAAACGTGACACTCACCACCGATTGATTTTCGACGTCGGCGTCGTTTTTCACGTTGGGGGTTAAGGTTCCTCGGGTGCGTCTTCGTCCGAATCGTCGGCATCGTCACCGCCGTACTCGCCAATCGCCCATACCTCGAGCTGTTTCAGCACCTCGTCACGTTCTTGCTGTGTTTGAGCCCAAACGGTTTCCCCATCTTCGAGCCGAATTTCGTACTGTCCTTCCCGCTCGCAGTCGTCCTCACCACAAAAGTGCGGCGTCTTCGCTACCCAAAGTACCCGGAATAGCGGAATATATTTATCATCCACCACACAGAAAACAACCATCGTTCGGTACTCCTTAAAAAAGCTGCGTTTCCCTCTACTGAGTCGCATTCGTGGTCCTATTTTAACACGCAATACCAATTCCTTCTAGTTCCCCCTCGTCCAGAAAAACGTACGAAAAAAGCCGCTTCCGAAAAAGCGGCTTACGATCACTTGCGACGGCCCCACGCATGGGTGGAACGCCGCGTTAAGGAAAACACATCCTGTGAATGACAACGACGCGTCTTGTGGCTTTTTTGATCTCGTCGATTAATTTTGGTCTCGTCAATTAAACAATGTCACGAGCGGAAAACCAGTTCGGAAGCCGTCAAATTCATTCGTATGAATCAACAGAATCAATCGCTGCAGAGGACCGGATGTTCGCCAAATCTGAGTACGCACTTTGCAATTGACTTCCTTACGCACCTGTGGTTCGAGTTCCGTACGCAATGTGTCGATCACCTCGTCGTGCAACGCGGTCCGCAATTCTTCACGAATTTCTGGTTCAAGATCGGTCCACAACGCCTCGGCAATGACCGGACGCAGTTCCTCTGCAATCTCCGAATGTACCGAATCACGAAGCGACTCTTCCAATTTTGTCCGCACTTCCGGCTTCATCTCTTCCCAGAGCGAATCGAACACAACGGGACGCAATTCCACGGTCAACCGTTTCCGAATGCGCGGACGCAGTTGTTTTTCCAATGAAGCACGGACCACTGGATCAAGTTCTTTCCGCAGTGTTGCCCGCACTTCCTCTTCAAATTCCTCGCGAAGCTGTGCTCGTACCTCATCCGCCAGCGATTCACGAAGTTGTTTGCGAATTTCTGGATCGAGACTTTCGAGCAGATGTTCCCGCACTTTTGGTTCGAGTTGGCCACGGAGTTGTTCACGTATTTCCGGTTCGAGATCGGCCAAAAGTTTTTCGCGCACTTCCGGCTTCAATTCGTTCCACAATTTTTCACGCACTTCCGGTGTCAATTGACTTTCCAGCTTTTTTTGCACGTCGGGCGTCAGCTCTTTCGTCAATTTTTCACGCACTTCCGGTTCCAATTCCGAAAGCAATTTTTCACGCATTTTCGGTTCGAGATCGGCTAAAAGCTGCTGTGTTACGGACGGTTCCAACTCGGATAGCAACTGTGTTCGCATCTCAGGTGTGAGACGTTCCCGAAGTTCGTCACGGACCT
>JAQVKF010000229.1 GCA_028694795.1 Thermoguttaceae bacterium
CCAACCGTCCCACTCGCGAAACGCGTGATAGGCCCAATCCCAGCCAAACTCCTCGAACAATTCAATGCAATCACGCAAATACCGATACGCACTCTCATCCGGTGCCCAACGAATCGCGCTAAACTCACCCAAATAAATATGAACGTTATACGCTCGTTGGAAATCAACCACGGGACGAAGCGTCTCTCGCAGCTGCTCCTTATCCCATCGCTCACCCTGAATCTCGCCCGGATAACTCACACCGACCGGCGAGTCATAGACCCCTTGATGCGTAAACTGATGCGGAACGTACATATGTACACTGTACACCACGCCTCGAATATCGTCCGGCAGTGGACGTGTATGCTGTAGCGCGTCTGGAGAACCCCACGGCGCGGGTTCATAAATAATCGCGTGTTCCGTATCGTTTTGGCGGATGACACGAGCGACTTCCGCGGCGAGCGTTTGCCAATCCATCAGCTCCGAAGGCACCACGCCTTCGACCGGTTCGTTGACCAAATCGTACCCCCAAACGGTCGGCTCACCCGCATAGCGTTTGGAAATTTTGTCCCACACACGCAACAAATGTTCCTGATCCTCTCGGCGCTGAAATATCTGACAAATCGATTCTTTTTCCATGCGTCCACCGGGCGGCGTATGAAGATCGACCACCACGCGCAATCCCGCCGCTTTACAAACCGGCAATAGCTGGTCCAGTCGGTTCAGTTCGCCATCGAGCCAGGCGTCATACTCCGCCGCCGTCGCGGTGTCCGCCGGACTGCGTGGAAAACCACCCCAAATGAGCTGCCAACGGACATGATTCGCGTGCCATTGCTGGCCGAATTCAGTAAGATCGTCCGCCGTCACGGAGCCGATCATCGCACCACGCAGTCGCCCCGTGTGACCGATGTACGCCGTTCCATTGGGGCCTTGTCCAGGAATCGGCGTGGTCGGCAATTGTATCCGTGGACGGTACACACGAATGGAAAGATCGTCAAATTCCGCGATTCCGTGGACTTTTTCCAATCCCAAAACGAGTTCCGCCGCCGTCGCGTTTTCAGGGACCAAGGCGACAAATTGGACCGTTCGCCAATCGAAAGTACCGCACGCCTGATTTTCTTGAAGCCACACATCACCCTTAGGCGTCGTGAAATGGAGCATCCATTTGACGCCGTTCCACGATTGAGGCGGCTCACTTACGTCCACGGCACGCACTTTCGCCTGGCAAAGCAACTGGCAACCGACCAGCTTCGCGAGCCACGTCTTGGGCAACGACAGACGCACGGCAAAATTTCCCGCGTTATCGTTGGGAGCCGCGATGCGCAGCCATTGACCGGACTCCGTTGCGGAGGGATCCGCTTTGAGAAGCGATATATCGGAGGAATTTTTGGGGATTTGCCAACGTGCGGCGGCCTCCGTATCCTCAAACGTTTAGGTAAAAACAAGATCGCCACGTTGAGGAACACTCGCCGCATTCACCATCTGAGCCGTGAAAATCGCCATCACAAACGTCAGCCAGCCAACACGAGAGATCCATTGCATGTGATTCGCTCCTTGGGTACGTATTTCTTGAATGGTTACGTATTTCTAATTTGCCGTTCACGCGTTTTAAGGCCTGTTCACACGAACGTCGTACCATTGCCGACGTTGCCACTTGTACTGACGGTAAAAAGTTTTGGGGGGATGTTTGGGGGGAAACTTTTTGCAAAAAGTTTCCTCTCCATATCCTTCGTGTCCGTTCAAAGAATTTTACCTACAGTGTGTTCACACTGTCAACGTAGAACAAATAAGCCGATGCAATGGTTTTATGTCGAACTCTAGGGTACGATATTTCCAATACAAATACGCTATATCGCGCAAACATCCCATACACATCAAATTTTTAGTGTGAACACGACCTAGTTGCTACTGTGCCATCAAAATCCACAAAATGAGAAAACCGATCTATCAGACCGGCTTCACTGGAATAAGTCGTTATTTCTTTTCGATTTTCGCCCACGTATCCTTCAGCGTTACGGTACGGTTGAACACCATATGTGTGGGAGTGGAGTCGCGATCCACACAGAAATAAGCGTTTCGTTCAAATTGGAAACGCTCGCCAGGTTGTGCGGCAGCAAGCGAGGGTTCCACGTAACACGAAATCGTCTGCACCGAATCGGGGTTCAAATTGTCGAGCCAATGACCACCTTCCGGTACGTCGTCCGGATTTTCTTTCATAAAGAGCTTATCGTAAAGCCGAGCTTCCGCTTGAATCGCGTGTTTCGCCGATACCCAGTGAATCGTACCCTTTACCTTACGACCATCCGGCGCATTACCGCCACGACTCTCCGGATCATAAGTACAGCGGACTAAGGTCACCTCCCCGGTCGTCGGATCTTTCTCGAAACCGGTACAACGGATGAGATATCCCCATCGCAAACGAACCTCCGCCCCCGGAGCGAGCCGGAAATATTTCTTGGGCGGCTCTTCCATAAAATCGCTCTGTTCAATATAAATTTCACGACTGATCGGTACTTTACGCGAACCAGCGGCGAGATCTTCCGGATTGTTGACCGCGTCAAGCTCATCGACCAGGTCTTCTGGCCAATTTTCAATGATCACTTTAAGCGGTTTCAACACACCCATGACACGGTTTGCCGTGCGATTCAAATTTTCGCGGATACAAAATTCGAGCAAGCCATAATCCACAGTGCTGTCCTGTTTCGAGACACCGATGCGAGCACAAAACTCACGCAACGCCTCCGGCGGCACACCGCGGCGACGAATACCGGAGATGGTCGGCATTCGCGGATCGTCCCAGCCGCTCACACGTTTTTCCTTCACGAGTTGCAACAGTTTACGCTTGCTCATGACGGTATACGTCAGGTTCAATCGAGCAAATTCAATCTGACGTGGAGCGTAAATACCCAGCTTTTCGATGAACCAATTGTACAGCGGACGATGGTTCTCAAATTCTAACGTACAGATTGAGTGAGAAATGCGTTCAATCGAATCGCTTTGCCCATGTGTAAAATCGTACATCGGATAGATGCACCATTTGTTGCCCGTTCGATGGTGTTCGGCCCGCAAAATACGATATAAAACCGGGTCACGCAGATTCAAATTCGGCGACGCCATGTCGATCTTCGCGCGGAGCGTTTTCGTACCGTCGGCAAACTCACCCAATCGCATCCGACGGAAAAAATCAAGATTCTCTGCCACCGAACGATTGCGATACGGTGACTCCTTGCCCGGTGCCGTGAGCGAACCACGATATTCCCGCATCTGTTCTGAATCGAGATCGCAGACAAAGGCGTCACCCTGTTCGATCAACTGTTCAGCCCATGCGTAAAGCTGATCGAAATAATCTGACGCATAGTGTAATTCGCTCCATTCAAACCCCAGCCAACGCACATCTCCCTGGATTGATTCGACGTATTCTGTCTCTTCTTTCGACGGGTTCGTGTCATCGAATCGTAAATTACACGGTCCGCCGTACTCCTTCGCCAAACCGAAATTCAGACAGATCGACTTCGCGTGACCGATATGTAAATATCCATTCGGTTCCGGTGGAAACCGCGTATGTACGCCGGTATATCGACCCGCTGCGAGGTCTTCGTTGACGAACTCACGAATAAAATCGACGCTCTTTTTTTCGTTATTGTCACCCGTTTCAAGGACCTCATTGTCCACATCTACGCCCATGGTATCACCCTGTTTCCTATGCAATGCGGTTTCTCTTCACTATCCGCTGGAAATGTTCCTTATGAAATCGTAGAAAGTTCACCAGTTATTCCGCACTAACGGCTTTCAGCAATCGTTCAATGCGTACGATTGATTCTGTTTTACCAAGGATTTCCATCGCCTCAAACAGTCCAAAACCGACCCCTTTGCCCGTTAACGCAAAACGTAACGCGAGAATTAAATCGCCAATTTTACACTGTTCTGCTTCCACAAACTGATGGACTAACGCGTCGGTTATCGCCGCCGTCAATTCCTCGGAATCTAGGGATTCGAGCATCGGGGCAAACTTCGCCAACAGTAAAATCGCGTCCGCTTTCTTCTTGACTTTTTCCAACGCCTTTTCGTCGTAAGGCAACTCCGCCGCGGTCACAAAGAAATCGGTATAATCCACAATGTCACCCGCCGTGCGAATACGATCGCCCGCCGCCGCCAGCACCTGCCCCACCCGACGACGGTCCGCCGCGGAAACCTCGGAAAACGGTTTCTTCAGCAGCCCAGCTCGGACCGCGAATGGTAACGCCAACTCGACTTTGCGGTCGATGGGCAGCTCACGCATATGCCGTTCCTCGAACGCAAAAAGTTTGCCAGGGTCGAAGCTCGCCGCCGATTTATTCACCCGCTCCAGCGTGAAATGTCGGATCATCTGGTCAATCGTTAAATGATCTGTGTGATCGTCCAGCGACCAGCCCAATAGGCACAAATAGTTGACCAACGCTTCCGGAAGGTAACCCACCTGTTCGTAAAAATCGGTCACCACCGGATTGAATGCGTCAAGTGTCGTGGCCATACCCAACGCTTCGGCGATATGGTTCGCATGGTTCACCAAATTCGCGAAGTCTTTCTGTTTCAGATACTTAGCCAGTTTGCGTTTGCTCAGCTTCGTGTGCGACCCCGGTTCGGCAACGAATGGAAGATGGGCATATTGCGGGCGTTTGTACCCCAACGCTTCGAGCATAAATATCTGACGCGGCGTGTTGGACAGATGTTCTTCCGCACGGATGACGTGCGAAATTTGAAACTCCTCGTCATCGACCACGTTCGCCAAGTGGTAGATAAACGAACCGTCGGCACGTTGGATCACGTGGTCCTGTTCGCGAGCCCAATCGAATTCGACCTGGCCGCGGACAAGATCGTCGATCACGAGCACGCCGCTGTCCGGCATTTTCAGACGCACGACCGCCGTACGTCCTTCCGCTTCCAATTGGCGGCATTTCTCCGCCGTGTCGCCCGCCCATGCCCGACTGTATCGCCAAATGGGCAGTTTCGCTTTTTCAGCCGCCTCACGCTCCGCTTGCACCTCTTCCGAACGAGCGTAATCGCGATACGCCGCACCGATTTCGAGCAAACGATCGACCGCAGCTTGGTATTTCGCGGTCCGTTGCGATTGATAGTACGGCATGTGGGGACCGCCGACTTTCCGACCTTCAGAATGTTTCACGGAGGGAGGCTGATCGGGGCCTTCATCCCAGTCGATACCAAGCCAAAGCAAGCCATGCAAAATCGGTGCGAGTGCCTCCTCCACGTTACGCTGTTGATCGGTATCATCGATACGCAGAATGAATTGACCACCCTGACTGCGGGCGAAAAGCCAGTTGAAAAGCGCGGTACGAACACCTCCAATGTGGAGATAACCGGTCGGACTGGGAGCAAAACGTGTACGAACTGTCATAGGAGGAACCTTTAGAATTTTGAGGGACAACACGGATTCGGTGGAATCTCTTTTCACGCGGACAGATACGCCTTGCCATTTTCATGACAAAATCGCAAAACCGTCCAAAACTCAGCAGAACGGTGCTCAAGTATCACATCCATCGAACACTCACCTTTGAAGTCGATATTATACCCCCAATATCGTATTACTTCCAGACGAACTCGACGCAATACTCATTTTATCCCTTGATCCCTTGCTTCATCAACCGGAAAATAGAATAATGGTATGCAGAGTTCGTGAAAGAGGGCTGTCATGGCGTTCGGAACGCCGATTGGCGAGATTTTGTCCGTTTGGTCCATTGGAGGAACTGGCATCCGAATCGTGACCGACGGCGGAAACCTTAGAAATCGTTCGAAACGAATGTTCGGTTCTGAGGTATTGAGGCGTGTTC
>JAQVKF010000230.1 GCA_028694795.1 Thermoguttaceae bacterium
GACTCCGTCGGGTTTGGCCACGTCTGAAGGTGTGGCGAAAGCGGATGAGAAGGCGACGGATGGAGCGACCGAGAGTGCGGCGAACGGCAGTGATGGAGTTGCGGTTTCGCAAGATAAAATTGCAGCGGCGACGATTCCGGGAGCGAGTTACGGTTTTGGAACGCCTCCGACGAATCCGATTCCGGCGGCGGAGGCGTTGAAAGACGCGAAGGCGTTTCCGGGGTATTTGGATTTGCATCGTCAAGGGGATAACCTGCTTTGCGAGGTCAAACCAGACCAGTTGGGTAAAGATTTCATCGTTTGTGTTGCCATTTCACGCGGTATCGGACAGAATCCTGCGATTGGTGGAATGTCGTTATTCTGCAATGGCGAAGATTGGCTCTGGCAATTCCGGAAAGTCGATAATAAAATCTACATCGTTCGTCGGAATCTGAAATTCACCGCGAAAAAAGGCTCACCGGAAGACAAAGCACTTTCGCTCGCGTTTACCGACAGCATTCTTTATGCACTGCCGATCATCACGAAGGGGCCGAATGGTGGATATTTGGTTGACCTGACCTCGATCTTCATGCAGGATCTGCCGGGTATTGGCGGAGCGATTGGCCGAAGTTTCGACCGTTCACGTTCCACTTGGACACAGATCAAGAATTTCAAAAGCAATACGGAAATTGAAATCGAAGCAACTTATTCGGGATCATTTGGTGATACGCTCCAAGATCCGAAGGCCGCGACCATCAATATCCATTATTCCATCAGCGAGCTACCGAATAGCGGATATCAGCCACGTATTGCCGACGATCGGATTGGATATTTCCTGATCTCGCAACAAGACTTCTCGAAAAAGGAACCCGATCCGCTCATCCGTTATATTACACGATGGAATTTGAAGAAAGTAGACGCTTCGCTTGAGCTTTCGCCACCGGTTAAGCCGATTGTTTTCTGGCTCGAAAAGACGATTCCGTTCGAGTATCGTATCTCGATTCAGGACGGTATTTTGGAGTGGAACCGCGCGTTTGAAAAGTGTGGATTTTATAACGCGATCGAAGTGCGGCAACAGCCAGATGACGCCGATTGGGATCCTGAAGATATCAATTACAACACGTTCCGTTGGATTACGGCAAACGCCGGTTTCGCGATGGGCCCAAGTCGTGTCAATCCCATCACGGGCGAAATTCTGGACGCGGACGTGATTATGGACGCCGAGTTCATTCGTGGATACCGTACTCAGCTCGAACGTTACTCTCAGAAAGAGAAGCCGGAAGAAAAGCCGCCAGAGGAAAAGCCAGCGGAAGGTACGTTGCTTCCACAGAATTCAGTCGCGGCCACAGCGTTCGCTCGCTACACCGAACAGGGTGGTGGTTTCGGACCACAACGTAATCCGCTCCAAGCCGATCCATCGAGTCGATTTAGCCTCTGTACCGTAGCGCGGGATATGACCCCGCAAATCGCGTTCGGAATGCTTTCACTCGAATGCAGTACGCAGCCGCTCGGTGAGGACGAAGTCAAAAAATTGATCAAAGAAGGCGTCAAATGGGTCGCGTGTCACGAAGTGGGACACACGCTTGGGTTGCGGCACAATTTCCGTTCTAGTGCGGTATGGTCGCTTGACGAGATCAACGATCCGAATCGTGATAAAACTTATGGTTTCACTGGTTCGATCATGGATTATGTGCCCGTGAATATTGTGCCTTATGGCAAACCGCAAGGCGAGTATTTTAGTCCGAAACTTGGCCAATACGATTTTTGGGCGATTGAATATGGTTATAAACCACTTTCCGGCGGTACGGAAGGCGAAGTGGCCGAGTTGACCAAAATCGCTGCACGTGGTGGTGAAAAAGAGCTGACGTTCGCCACGGACGACAATGCAGACTATCCGTCACCTGATCCGCTCGTCGCTCGATTCGATCTCGGAAATGATCCAATCGCTTTCGCGCGAACTCGTGATGGGCTTGTAAAACAGATTTTGCCGCAGTTGGTCGATCGCGTTACCAAAGACGGTGAAAGCTATCAGTGGGTTCGTCCCGCGTTACTTTCGCTCTACTCGGTTCGTCAACAGGCCGCGTTGTTCGCTTCACGAAACATTGGTGGATTGTACATCAGCCGTGCCCATAAGGGTGATAAAGACGGTACGTTGCCGCTGTCAGTCGTCGAGGTCCAGAAACAGCGTGATACGTTGACGCTGCTTCAAGAGATCGTTTTTGGTGAACATGCGTTCGATATTCCAGCGGATCTGTGGAACAAAATGGTCGATACCGATTGGACGGCGTCGGGCAATTATGGATTAGACGACACTCCGATTCAATCGCAAATTCTGTCGTGGCAGGTGAGTGTGTTAAGCCGCATTTTGTCGTCCACGGTGCTTACACGCATTTCGGATTCAGAGCGTCGCGTTCCGGAAGACCAAGATTGCTTCACGACAGCGGAGTTGATTTCGGGGCTTTCTAACGCGATTTTCGATGAATTGAATCGATTAAACGAGGGCGAATATACCAATCGCAAACCGGGTATCAACGTTTATCGTCGCAATTTGCAAGCAACATTTGTCGATTGTCTCGCGGATTTGGCCACCAGTAATAGCGGACCACGTGATTGTCGAGTGGTTGCGATGTTGGAACTGGAGGCGATTGGTGCGAAGACGGGCAGTCTTCTTGCGGGTCCAGCCAAGCTGGACTCTTACACACGAGCGCACTTGAAAGATATTCAAGTGAAAATTCAACGCATTTTAGACGCGAAGATGATAGTGAATTAGCGATATCGGCTTTTTATCGATGCATGGTTCACTCCAACCCTGCGGCTTGCGAGGCAAGTCGTGAGGGTTTTTTGTTGGACGTTTGTACTGCCAGCAATGGGTAAAAAGTTTGGAAAGGAACGCTTTTACTCGGCTACCATCGAGCAAAAGAACAATACAACCAAAAATTCCACCTCCATTTTTCTTTTCTCTTTCGTTCTTCCTTATCACTGTCACGTTCCATGATACTCGTCAAACGGGCAACCATTTTTCCGGGTCTGAGTTTTCACCAGCGAACGGCGAGCCATCACCACAGAATCCGATATTTCCAGGCGGTGGACAGGCAACGCGAGGGCACCTACGTCCCAATTGTCGCTGCCGTGACGTTACCATGATCTGCGCAAAACAGTCGCCTCGTACCGTGGCCTTCGCTTGTCAAACATTCACTCGATGATTCACTCTCATGCGGTGTTTCACACAAAATGTGCCATCCAGTTGCGGCATTCCATCCGACGATCACCTTGTGTACACTTTTCTATTATCCCCAACCGCAATGGGATTTTACGAACAGGCCTCTGTTGCTTGACAAAATCGTTCCCTTCAAAGAGAATGGCGGTGTAGCCGTCGTGTAAATCGGTTTTCCACACAAGGGATTTCTTATGAATATCACTTCGTTTAATCGTTGCAATGCGAGGGAAAAAACTCGAGAGTATGGTTTGGATCTATACCGCATTATAGCAATGCTTTTTATTACAGCATTACATGTTGTGAACATGCATTTCGGTCTATTAAAGGAGGGTTCTTCCCCATTAAACTACTATTATGGCTGGTTCATTGAATATGTCGCATTTGCGGGTGTCAATTGTTTTGCCATGTTATCAGGATATCTCATGGTTGTAAGTAACGCCAATTCAGCTTCTAAGTGCCTACCCAAGGCGTTGGAGTTGTGGTTTCAGTGTGTGTTTTTTGGTATTGGAATTTTGTTATTTTTTCTATTTTTTATCCCATCAACTCATGTATCACGGAATGAGGTGGTTTGCTGTTTTCTGCCTATCACACGTGGACCATGGTGGTATATTACAAGCTATTTTGGATTACTCTTTTTTATTCCTGTGATCAATGTCTATCTTCAAAATATGTCTTCTAAAATGCAACTCAAAAGTGTATTGTCCTGTTTTCTTATATTTTCTGTATTTCCTGCGCTGCTTCTGAAGCAAAGCGTATTTAGTGGTGGCTACAGTACGCTTTGGCTGATGTGTTGTTATTTTTTTGGTGCGTATATCAAGTTAAATCGAGAACGAATCTGGATTCTTGTCTCTCAGAAAATGGCTTTCGGAATTTTTTTACTTTCTTTCTTATTACCCTATGTGTTGTTTATGGTCGCATGTAATCTGATTCGTGGTAAACCTCTTATTCTCAGTTATCTATCGCCGTTTTGTGTTGCAGAAGCTGTTTTTTTGCTAATTTTTTGTTCGAGAATCAAAATCACTCAGTATTGGATCGCTAAGCCGCTCTCCGTTCTTTCCTCTTTAAGTTTAGGTGCCTACTTATTTCAACTTCATCCGCAGATTTGGAATACCTATTTTTCCACCACGATTGTCTCTCCGAAAAATCCCGTGGCATTCTTAGACGTTGTATGGCAAGTGCCTACCGCGGTCATCGTTATTTTTTCGTTAGGCTGTTTGATCGACTACATCAGAAAAATTTGTTTTAGGTTTTTAAGAATACCCTCCCTGTGTTCCAAAATGGCGGATATTTTCCACCGAATCATGGACTATTTGCTGACGAGCCGTTATCTGCAACGATATTGGTCTTGAAAGTTTTTGCCTCTTGTTCCCCTGATTTTACGTTTATGCGGCAGTTTTTCGTTGCGGCGCGGATCTGGCAAATCCGAATGGTGGCTAGTGGTGTGTCATGGCATATAACGGAAATCTTTTTCGAGTGGATACTTGCCTCCAATCGCTATTCACGTTAAGCTAGAACATATTTTGCGGATGGCGGTATGTAGGTGGAGTGATCACGATGAATCGTTTAAGCACATTCTGGGAAAATCAGCTTTCTCCTTCGCTCTCACTTCGAAGTTTTTTAAGTGGGGATCATTTTCGTTTTCTGGAAAGTGGTGAAGGTTGTCGGCTCGCGGAATGTGATCCCGCTCAGCTGGGCGTCGTCACGGAACGGTGGCGTGCGTTCATCAAGGGCGAGACTTCAGACTCGACTCCCACGAAAACGACACCGTTCACGCAAAATGCTTCCAACACGGGCGATGGAACCACCGTGACGGGCGATATGAACCGTGCGGAAACGAAATCGGAACGTAAGAAAACATCGAAATTACATTTCTGGGTCGATGAAAAAACGCTCTGCTGGTTCGCTCCAGAGGCGTTGCATACTGGCGGTTGCTCGTTGTTGACACTTCTGTGTGGTGGCGATTTTCCACCGATTGGTTCCGGCGTATTGCCCAGAGTGTTGGCGGAACTCTGCCGACGAACGGGAATCGCCGAGTCGCTCGTGCCGGAATGGACCACTGATGAAGAACGTGAATTTATCCGTGCTCAACGCGCGTCGGGCATCGTCGAGGCATATCTGTGGATCGCGCATCGGTTGCTGACCGTGCCAGACGCCGCCCCGGTACGTTCCGCCAAAGAATTTCTGATGGCTCAGGGGATTCCGACCAATGCGGTACGGTCTTTGGGACTCGGTTACCACGCGAATCACGACATCTTTCACGATGGTCTAACGCGTTGCGGTTACACGGATGAAGAAATTGAGGCGTCGGAACTGATTTCGTCGTCACTGCTGATCGGCCGCGTCGTCGGTCCCATTCGTGACGCACGTGGACGTTTGCTGAGCCTTTGGGCCTACCATCCAGATAGTGCGTTCCGCCAACGAGACGCTCGTACACCTGAATTTCTGTTCAAGGGAAGTTGGCGTGAATCGCTCGGCTTCTTCGCGATTCCGGTCGCAATCACGGCGATGCGAACCACCCATCCAGAACCGTTGCCACATCGTTTTCGTGAACTCGGAATG
>JAQVKF010000231.1 GCA_028694795.1 Thermoguttaceae bacterium
GCGAGGCACAGTATGCGGTAACCCCGTTCAGTTTTTTCCGCATTGAGAAGGGAATGTCCAGTTTGCACGTTGCGGAAGAATGTGCCGATAGTCGTTGGTTGAAAGCGATTCTAGAAAACGGTGGAGATCCAAACGCTGGAACCAAAAGCAAAACGTTTTGTCCTGCGGGAAGAGCGGCTATCTTTCGGAGAAGGTACGATAAACTCCCGTTACTATGCGAAGCGGAGCTAGATGCTAGGGGTGTGAGTAATAGTAACGGCTACACTTGGACACAGATCATGTTTCTACTTCTCTTCATGAGGGGGTACAATGCGGACATTCTGATTGATCTTTTGAATCGAATACCCGATTGGCAAAATGACCCGATTATTGCAGAAGCGGTAACGACATTTCTAGTTAGAGATCCGGATAATCTCCTATATATTCCAGAGGATGAGTCGGAATTTATGCCATCAGAAGAGCTACTTCAGTATCTCAACCTCAATGAGGAGGAACGAGCCCGAATGATTGCCGGATGCAAACGAAATTATGTAAAGGCGACAGCCTTTCGTAAAGCCATGCTAGATTATTTTGATACGCAAGGTTTGGATGTGGAAAAGGCAAAACAACAGGTAAAACAGGAGTTTCTTAGGATAGATAAACATGAAAAAATGGATCCGGAAAAAGAGAAACGGATGCAATATTACAGAAGTCTTCCGAAATTGGATGTGCTTCCACGTCTTCCGAATCGAACGCTGACCGGAAAACAGGGTACGCCGTAGCGGTTCATGGAGAGATCAACAGGGCAGCAATTCTTGATAAAGGGCCGCCCTCGTGTGGTTTTGCGGATTTGAGCGGTATGGTCGGTTGGATTTTCGAGCTAAAAAGTGACGATGGGCAGTGATTTCGGTATGAAAATGGCGAAACAACCATTTGAAAAAATCAAACACGTTTTCCCTAAGTCTTGTAGTAGTGTACAGATTGATCATTTTGTGATGATCCATACCCTGCTCTACGTGGTGGAAAAAGTTGCAAAAGGTTACTCTTTCGATGTATTGGGCCATAGCATTTCGAAACCCAGATCAGGTGTATCCGATCAGACCGTTTGAAATGGGTTCTCAACGATGACGCATTTTCGCTCCATCGCGTCGGGTCATTCGCACCATGAGTCAAGAATGCGTTTGCCGAGAAAGGTTAGGCGTTCGCCCTCGCTCGTTCCCAGCACAAACAGAACCGCCGCCACATTTCCCGTCCATTTGGGACGTTTTCCAAAGATCGCTGTCACCGGATCCGCGGGCCGACATTTGAGTCGTGAATCCATCGGAAGATTCCGTACTTTACATTCCAGTCGACCAATACCCCGTCGATTCAGAGTCGCGGCCAGTTTACGCGGATCGTTTGGCAAAGTTTCCATCCATTCAAAACATCGCACAGGAAGCTCAGCCGCGACAGCCGCGTCCAATTCCGAAGTCGTCAGATACGCGCCATCCGGTGTGAGCGGTTCTGCCGTCAATCGTTCCGCCACGACGCCAGTCAAATCCGCCGCTAACACCGCCACATCCGGCTCGATGATCCAACGTTTCGGAAAATCCCCCATCGCACGGCCTTTTGCCTTCGCACAGCCCGGCTTCCCATACACCGTTTTCCATCGATAACGTACCTCTGAGGTCACGAATTCTCTCGACGAGACCACGGTGGAAATTGATTCCGAGTCTTCGGCAGATTCACACAATGGAGCAAATTCACGCGACGATTTTGATGCTGGCAAAGGCTCTGCTACTGTCGCCGTTCGTTCTTCCGCAGATTCTCCCAGATGGAATACGTCACGCAAAGGAAAAATCGCTGTCGCACGGCGTTGGCCGGGAATCGTCGTTAAATGGCCCATCCAGACCATTTGCTGCCGACACTCACGATCGCGGGAAATCCACTCCAATTCGGCATGAGCTTCCCAATCAGACGGCGCGGTCGAACCGGGTGCGAGTTTGATCGCCACACGGGGATACATCTCCGCATCTTGCGCATATTCCACATTTTTCGCAGATCGCACCAACGGCATAACAGTCCCCGTTGGTGTGGAGGTAGGAGCCGGTTTCGCCACACGCATGGTTTCTATCATACGGTCAATCGTACTTTTGGGCGGTTGATACGCTTCAAGAAACGTGGTTCGCCCGACTGTCGCACGACGATCTGGGTCCAGATGGATCGCCTCAAACTCGGTCAGCGGGAACGTTGTTACATCCGCATTCACAATCCGCGATGGGTAGACCATATCCGCCGACGCAGGAGTATCGGACGAAACAGTAGAATCGGACAATGCAAGCCAATCGGGCGGAACAACTACATCCGGCAAAACAGCGGCACATGGACACACGAGCGAAAGGTTCCACCACGCACAAAGAACGGCGAGCGGATCACAATCAACCCCTGTTACACGACATCGTTTGGCCAACGCCATCGCGTCACCACCAATTCCGCAACAGAGATCCGCCACACGCGAACCGACAGGAAATCGCGTCGCCTTGTACGCCGCAATCCATGCGTCGGTCGATTGTTCCAAGCCAGTCGAAGTCGCCAACAACCGACTCGCCCACCGAGCGGGATATTTGACCACCGCACGGCTACGTGTCCGGAGCTGTTCGAGCAGAAGCGCACAACGCACCTCCGAGAGCCCTTCTCGCTGCCGAAGATGGGTCACCATGGCAGGATTTTCCGGCTTTCCGGCGAACTTTGTCAGCAATCGCTGAGCGGTCTCACCCACTAACCACGCCAAATCAGCTCGGTCCGCAACGACTTTCAACGGCAACTCCATTCACGATTCGCAATCGGGAAACAGATGTTTTTCATTGCATTTTCCGCCTCTTGCCGTGGATTTCTCATCTTGATCGACGGCATCTCATCTTCCACAGATAGGGCTACAGCTCTGAAGGCGGAAGAGGAATTGCAGTTTTCGGACGGCCATCACTTTTGGATTCTGCCTTCACATCCGCAACCACACCCGCCGAGGTCGCCGGTTTCGCTTTCGCGTCAGTCACCACGCCCGCCGAGGTCGCCGGTTTCGCTTTCGCGTCAGTCACCACGCCCGCCGAGGTCGCTAGTTTCGCTTTCGCGTCGGTCACCACGCCCGCCGAGGTCGCCAGTTTCGCTTTCGCGTCGGTCACCACGCCCGCCGAGGTTGCCGGTTTCGCTTTCGCGTCCGCAACAGGCGGTTCATAATCGAAATCCCGCCAGATCATCGGACGCCGATGGACAGGCTCGATTCGAAGCATCGTCTCTCCACGTAAGAAAATTCGAACGGAACCGTTGGATTGGCTTACGGTAATCGCAATGGCTTTGGTCGCTTTACTGATCGCGGCGGCGGCCCAGTGTCTCGCCCCTAGCCCTTTCGAGAGCGTCAATACATTGGTTTGAGCGTTCAAATGTTGGCAGGTAGCCACCACAATTCCCGCAGCGGAAACCACAATCGCCCCATCCAATTGGGCGACTTCCTTCACCCCTTCCCGCACTTTTGGGTCGCTCAAGTCGCGTTCTTTTTGGCTATATCCACGCACGGGGTCGAATCCCAACGGCGTAGTCATCTTCATCACATTTTTTGTGTCACCCACGACGAACAACGTTCCAACCGGTTTACCTTCACGCCCCTCTCGACCGATTTCCGTCGCCAAATCGACCACTGTTTTCAGCGTTTCGAGCGGCACCTGCGTCTCCAATTGACGCAACTCACGTCCCGTCAGACGATCCAAATGTTCGCCCAGTTGGACCAGCGTCACCGAGTCGATTACATCAGCTTCAAAACCGCTATAGATGGCAGTCACACAGGCTCCGGGATGGAGAATATCATCCGCGACAGCTTCCAGTAGCGACCGAGATAGACGATCATGGATGGGCGAATCGGGCATATCAATTACAACCGTATCGAATCCCGCTTCCCGCGCACCTGTCAAAATGGATTCTGAATCGGCAGAGATAATCACTTTCTCTTCCGCGCCCAAATTCCGTAACCGCGTCCAATCAATCGGACCATCTTCCAGCAGCAGCATGACCGCATCCGATTCGGACGATTCCGAAAGTCGAACCGCCAATTGATATAAGGTCTTGAAACGATCCGTAAAGCGAAACGATACCATGGCGAACTCCGGAAGAAGTTAGGGCGTACTTCTTGATCAGAATCTGTAGCAGTACAGAAAAAGGTGTCCTGCCATTCTACGCTAAATCATTTTCTTTCGCAATGCCCTCATCGAACATTTTCCACGAAAAAACTCGTTTTGTCCACGGTTTCTTCTTTCTGTTTTCTTCGATGCTTATCCACACACATAACCATTCCGCTGATCGTCAGGCCTACATTTCCACAGTGTTTGCCCATTGGAACTGAGATGCCGCCAATGCTTCGCAGCAGATGGTGACAATCCCGTCAAGTCTGTTATAATGAAAGCGGTGTTGTTCCCCGGTTTCCCATTCCCTATCATGCTATGGAAGTTCCAACGATGTCGAAAATAACCGTTCGTCAGTTGCAACAGTACAAACTCGATGGGCGTAAGATCGCCGTTCTCACCGCGTACGACTACCCCATGGCCCGTATTTTTGATGACGCCGGAATCGATATGATCCATGTAGGCGATAGTCTGGGCAACGTCGTACAAGGACGTTCGACAACCCTACCGGTCACTTTAGACCAGATGATTTACCATGCGGAGATGGTCGTACGAGCGGTGGAACACGCTTTTGTAGTGGTTGATCTGCCGTTTCCGTGCGGACATTTGGGGGTTCACGACACGGTAGCCGCGGCGGCAAAAATTCTGAAGGAAAGTGGCGCGCAAGCGGTCAAATTGGAGGGCGGCGCCGCGGTAGCCGATCAGATCGCCGCACTGGTCCAAGCGGGCATTCCCGTTTTTGGACACTGCGGAATGCTTCCTCAAACGATTCATCAGATGGGCGGCTATCGGATTCAACGTGATCGTGAACAGTTGTTGGCCGATGTTCAAGCGGTGGAAGCGGCGGGAGCGTTCGCGGTCGTGCTCGAATGTGTTCCTGAAGAGCTCGCGGCGGAGGCCACTCAAACACTACGAATTCCGACCATCGGTATCGGTGCGGGACCGCATTGCGACGGTCAGGTGCTGGTTGCCCATGATATGCTCGGTTACACAGCCGAGGCCAACCAAAAAACGCCAAAACACGCAAAAGTGTACGCCCAACTCCATGCCATTATCCATGATGCCGCGGAAGCCTACATTCATGACGTACGCCGTGCCACGGAAGCCTCCTAAGACGAATCCCACGAAGCCCCTTATTCATTTCACGAATTTCCCGCCTTACCTTACCTGTTTTCCATACATGTGAGATACTATAAGTTTTTGTCTCACAAGCGGTTAAGACACCACCGGCAGTCGTGGCGTGGCGATGATGAGATCACCCGCGTTGACCACCCACGAAGCGTGTAATAGGAGCGAAGTGAGCAAACACCACGGCCCGACGAGCGTCGCGGCCAAAAATTCCCATTCCGCCATCGCTCGCGGCATCGGCAGGTCGTACCCCAATTGGACTAAGCAAAATCCAGTTCCGATCACCAAAGCGGCCGATTGGAACAAAATGGTAAAACCGCTAAAGCAGAGTACGCAGAGCACACGCATCGCGAGAATCGCTCCGATTAAAAACGTCGGCAGAATCCACCAGGAATGGACGACACCAGGGATCAGCATGGTCCCGGTAAGCTGATTCATCACCGGCGAAATCAGTCGGTGGAAAGAGGTCGCGGTTCCCATCGCTAGTAG
>JAQVKF010000232.1 GCA_028694795.1 Thermoguttaceae bacterium
CGTCGTCGATTTGGTCGCGAACAGACGAATTTAATGCGTCATGAATATATTGCGCCAGAGGTGGTGTTGGCTCCACGGCAGGCGTTTTACGCGGCGAAAGAATTGCTGCCGTTGGCTGAGTCGGTAGGGCGAGTCTGTTGCGAATTTGTGATGTGTTATCCCCCAGGCATTCCGATTCTCGCTCCCGGCGAGCGCGTAACGGCGGAGATTGTCGATTATATCCGATACGCCAAATCAAAGGGATGTTCGATGACGGGTCCGGAATCGCTGGAGATCGAACGGCTGAACGTGACCATTGATTAGAGGCGTACGGTCGAATATCGGGCGGTGGTTTGTGGGCCAAACCGTCTCCAGAAAAAATACCGCGATCCCGAATGTCCAATCGTGCGTAAAATGTCAAAAAACAACATTTTTACCATCTGTTTTCGATTTTATTGCTGGAAATCATCGCGGATACTCGCTACACTTTTGGATAGGTGTCAAGGAGAATGGATCTATCCAAACACAAGAAAGGTTTCATGATGAGCACACAAGAAAATCTCGCGGCGGCCTTTGCCGGTGAAAGTCAAGCCAATCGTAAATATCTCGCCTTCGCAAAACAAGCGGAGAAAGACGGTTTTCCACACGTCGCGAAGCTGTTCCGTGCAGCCGCTGAGGCGGAAACGCTCCACGCTCACGCGCATCTCGCCAATATGGGCGGAATCAACAGCACGCTCGAAAATCTTGAGACTGCGGTCGCTGGAGAAACGCACGAATACACCGAAATGTACCCCGCCTTCATCGCGGAAGCTGAAAAGGAAGGGGAATCCAAGGCACTCAAGGGTTTCCGACTCGCTAATGCCGCGGAGAAAATTCACGCGGGCCTTTATCAAGCCGCTCTTGCCGCCGTCAGAGCGGGAAAGGATCTTGATACGACGAAGGTGTTCCTCTGTCCCGTTTGCGGATATTTGGAATTTGGTGACGCGCCTGAAAATTGTCCCATCTGCGGTGTCAGGAAAACGGCCTTCGTCGATGTCGCATAATTTCTCAAAACCATCGTGTCTCCCAAAACTATCGCAAAGACTATCAAGCCGTAGGGCTGACACTCCCGAAAACGAATGATGGCGTTCGTTTTCCCGCCCAATTTGGCTGCGAACCGACTCGATCAACCTTTGGTCGAGTCGTTTTTAGGATATCCCTCGATAATACTTTGCTCGCAAGACCGTGACTTGTTCACACGCTTCTTCCCACAACGCTTTCGTTATTTCCGCGCCTTGTGTTCAACGAAAGCAAGGCAGGGTACTTTCCGCGATTTTTGATTGCGATCGCCACCGTTATGTTTTTGGTTCGTCTGCTATTCTGGAACGCGAACGTAACGCGCAGGGAAGTCACATTTATGCGTGGTCGATGCCATTTGGTTCGTGTGATATTTTAAGGGACGCCCATCGTATCTCGGTATTTTTTGGCTTTTTTCGATGGGGCAAATGGAAGTTGTTTTCCCGAATACAACGGTTTTTGCGGCGATAGTTCCGCGAGGATTGCCTTTTGACGTCACGAGACGAGTGTGCTTCCGAGACCGTTTCGTATAAAAAATCGGTAAATTCAACAGAAACCGGATAAAATAAATGAAAAATGGTGTTTTGGGGAACTTTATTTGGTTGATTCAGACGGCAAACTGGGTAATAATAGGCGTTAGGACTCTGTGCCACCGGTGTGCTTGCGCTAGCCTCCGGATGACGGTAATGAAAATCTATGAAGGAGAATCAAACCATGCCGAACGCTCTTCGGTTTTCGATCTTTCGGAAGGCGGCCATCCTTAGCCTTGTCCTCTCTGCGTCGCTGTACGGCATCGTTGAGATGAGTCGACCTGCGTTGGCTCAAAATAATGACTATTATGGTGGTCGTACGAGTGCCGTGGGCGGTGTGTCGATTGACGCTTCAGGTGTCGTCACGCGTGCGACGGTGCGGGATATTTCGGATTTGCGAAAGACGATCGAATCGTCGCTGCAGCCGGTCGACTCCGAGCTTGCGGCACAGTCCGAACGTCGTGTGGTGTCGTTACGCGGTTTGGAATCGGTGATACAGAAGTCGCTCGATTCGAAGCAGCCGCTTCCGGAAGACGTTTGCTGTCTCGCTGGTTTGCGTCGTATCGAATATGTAATGGTCGATACGGACAATCACGACATTCTACTGGTCGGTCCGGCGGAAGGTTGGCGTGTCGATGCGAAGGGGAACGTGGTCGGTCTGAAGTCAGAAGCCCCCGTGATGTGGCTGGACGATATGCTTACGGCGCTACGTTCACAAGATACGTCGAAAATGATTCGGTGCTCAATTGATCCGACGCCGGAGGGTATTCAGCGTTTGTCCGCCGCCTCGCAGAATTTCGGTTCCGGAATGGACCCGCGCGCGGCCTCGAAAGTGATGTCCGAAGCGTTGGGTGACCAAGTCGTTAGCGTGGAAGGCGTTCCGACGACGAGCCATTTTGCCCGCGTTCTCGTGGCCGCTGACTTCCGTATGAAGAGCATTTCGTTGGCGTTTGAGCCGTCGCCTGTTCGTTCACTTCCGAGTTTTCTCTCGATGGCGAATGCGTCTCATGCGACCGCCTCACCGCGTTTCTGGTTGGAACCGACCTATGCCGAAGTCGTTCGCAACGATGTGGGTACGGTCTGGAAATTGAACGGAGCCTCGGTCAAAGCGCTGTCGGAGAACGATTACGTTGACGCGAATGGTCAGCGTCAGGGCACAGGCAAGACGGACCCCGTCTCGCAAAAATGGGCGGAACGAATGACAAAAGCGTATCCAGAACTGGCGAAAGCGGAACCGATTTTCGCGGAACTTCAGAACTGCATGGACTTTGCGGTCCTTGCGGCGTTGCTCCATCAGGGTGAGTTGACGAAGGTCGCGGGGTATGATTTCCCAATTTTGATGGGAACTCAAGGAACGCTTGCGACGACAGAAATGTCCGCCCCAAAGACGATTCCAACCGGTTCGAACTTTGTCAAACACAGTCGCGGCACGATTTACGCATCCGGCGGTGTCGAGATGAATCCGTATCGTTTCCTGTCGGAAGCTAAGACGGACGCGACGCTCAGTGGAGAGTTGCAAATCGCGGCGGCGCCGGAACGTAACTGGTGGTGGGACTGATTCGAAGCTGGTGGCGGATGGAGCATTGCGATGGATAGGTGAAGATGATTAGAAAGTCCTCTACAACGGTAGCGGACTTTTTTTGTGTTCCCATTCTTTTGAAGGTTCACCCATTGGAAAGTCGTATTTTTTGGACGATGGATGCTCCGAAGATGATCTCGTGGTCGATTTTGAATGGGACACATCCATCACAAACACGATATTGGAATAGACTCTTTGGATTGAGATAATTGGATTACGATGATACGCAAACAGCTATTAACGAAAAAACCGCTCGAAATGGTTCTCGAGGATATGCAGAATCATAAAGGACTTCGACGGACGTTGGGTCCGATTTCTTTGACCTCGCTTGGCGTTGGGGCGATCATAGGTACGGGTATTTTTATTATCACAGGTTTGGCGGCGCGTCAATATGCGGGGCCTGGGTTGATTCTTTCGTTTATCATTGCGGGATTAGCCTGTACCTTTGCGGCGTTTTGTTATGCGGAATTTGCGTCAATGGCCCCCGTCGCCGGTTCGGCGTACACCTATGCGTATTTGTCGTTGGGCGAGCTTTTTGCGTGGATGATCGGTTGGGATCTTTTGCTCGAGTACTCGATTGCCAGTAGCAGTGTGGCGTATGGTTGGTCGCATTATTTTTTGAAATTTTTAGGACTATTTAAGGATTCGGCGGGAAAGGCGTTGGTGACGATCCCACTTTTCTTAACGTGCGATCCCATCACGGCGACGCACCAACACGCGGATTATCTAACCGCGACAACGGTTCAGATGGAATCGGTGACGGCACTTCCTTATGACACGTCATTGGGCAAGGAACGGTTGACGTTGCCGGTCAGCAATTCGGTGGTTCACCGTTTGAAAGAGATTCAGATTACTTTTACGGACGAGTCCATTGCGGCGGTCGAGACATTACATGGCAAAGCAGAGGCAACCGATTCGCTCGCACGGGTTCGGGACCGTTTGGAAGAGCATCTGATTTATGATCCGCAGGCCGATTTAAGCCAAGCGTTAGCTGGTATCGCGGCGGGAACGAAAGATGGATATGAGGCATACGAAACGACGCCCGTGGTTTTTGGAGGTATCCATTGGACGTGTAATTTTCTCGTCATTGTGGTGATTATGACCCTTTGTGTGATTTTAGTGATCGGTATTCGTGAGAGTACGACGTTCAATGCGGTCATGGTTTTTATCAAACTTGCCGCCGTGTTGTTCGTGATCGCGGCGGGCGTTGGACATGTAGACGCCTCGAACTGGTCGCCATTTTTACCATACGGTTTGGGCGGCGTGTTAGGAGGAGCAGCGATCGTTTTTTACGCTTATATTGGTTTCGATTCTGTTTCAACACACGCGGAAGAGGCGAAAAATCCGAATCGCGACGTTCCGATTGGCATCATTGGATCATTGGTGATTTGTACACTTTTATATGTGGTGGTTTCGGTCGTAATTACGGGAATGGTGCCGTATGTGCATATTCCACTGGATGCGCCGCTGGCCTCGGTTTTTGCGGAGAAAGGCCTTGGCGTGGCGGCCACGGTCATTACGTGGGGGCATTGGCGGGGATCACGAGTGTGCTGCTCGTGTTGTTGCTAAGTTTACCACGTGTACTTATGGCCATGGCGCGAGACGGTTTGCTGCCGAAAAAAGCATTTGCGACGGTCCACCCACGTTTCCAAACGCCGTGGATTGGCACGATCATTACCTGTGTATTTAGTGCGGTGGTTGGTTCTCTTTTGCCGTTGGAAGACCTTGCGCGGATGGTGAACGGTGGCACGCTTTGTGCGTTTATGGTGGTTTGCGCGTCGGTTTGGATTATGCGGAAAACCCATCCGGAGATGAAACGTCCTTTCCGCGTGCCCTGTATCTGGCTCGTCGCCCCCTTGGGCGTTTTTAGCTGTCTAGTGATGTTGATCAATCTCGGCTGGTTGACTTGGACGAGGTTAGGCGTTTGGTTCCTCATCGGCATGATTATTTACTTCTCGTATAGCCGCAGACACAGCCGTGTGGGACAGGCGTTACGCAGACGGTTGACGAAGGGGATCGGACCTTCCACATTGATGGAAGAGGAAAATGACGATTCCGACGATTCGGATAGTTCCGATTCAGAAGGCAGCGAAGAACGTCCCATGCCGACTACGGCTTGACGGGGTGAGATCGTCCACGGGATATCGGTATCGACTCAATCCGTGTCGATTCGCCGCATTGGACGCGGGGTTACAGGCGTTCGGCACGGCGTCGATGAAAGAAAATATTTGCCAAGTTTCATTGGGGACGGGACCACGATGCGGACGGGGTGCGGTGTTCGAACTGAGGGGGATACGATTAGATATCTCGCATATAAACCTTGACCGCGATGTGGATCCAATCACCTTGCGTCCTTTTTTCTTCGACGCGTCCGAACAGGAGCTTGCCGCCATCCATCAGATTGGCAAGCACTTCGTTTTTGGTATGAGGTACATACCCAATTTTTTCATTTTGGCTGTTGAGAATCAGAATGGCCAGCGGATCGTGCGAGTTGCCTGGTTCGCGTCGAAAAACCAAAAACGCCCCCGGAGCTAGTTCCACCGTTTTTTTGGCGATACCCTCGATGTAGG
>JAQVKF010000233.1 GCA_028694795.1 Thermoguttaceae bacterium
CGTCCACGAGGTGTTCCCATTCACGGTAGTACGGATTTGGTTCAGGCTGTGGATATTCCCATGTGGGTGTCGATTCATCAATCTTCCAATCGCTGTAAAGCCGACATTTGGCCGGCGTGTGCATGAAGGTGGAAATGACCGCGGCCCCTTTCGTACCATTTGCATAAGACGCGAATCGCTCCCAACAGCCCGATAAAAATCGACCTTCGCAGTGCAATTTCGCACCATCCGCAAAGGTATATTCAATATTATAATTGTCAAAATTTTGGTCGATCCCACTATTGGGGAACGCACGCGCACCAGTTCCCTGTACTTTGACGGGCCACGAACCTTTCATCCAGCAGCATTCGTCCACATTATGCGCAAGATAATCGTTGAATACGCCGCCGCTCGCCCAGAAGAATCCCAAATAACGACGCATCTGCCATTCGAGTTCCGTATTGCCATCGTTCAGCTCACGCGGACCGACGACACCCGCCGGACCATGGACTCGATAGGTACGCATCGACATAATCTCGCCGATTTCACCATCGCGAATCCGTTTGAGCAGCTCGTGACGGGCATCACAATGCCGACACATCAGCCCGACGCCCACTTTCAAATTGCGATTCGTCGCCTCTTCGCCCGACGCCCAGAGCAATTTCAGGCCTGGTACATCGTTCGCCAGTGGTTTTTCCATAAAAACGTTCATACCTTTCGAAACGGCGTACGCAAAAATTGTCGGACGGAATGCCGGTGGTGTCGTAATCATTACGATGTTGCCTGGCTCCAGACAGTCGATTGCTTTTTTGTAAGCGTCAAAACCGACAAACTTACGATCCTCTGACACGTTGAGCCAATCTTCGCCGTCTTGCACTTGATCAGCCAATTGCGAGTAAGAACCGTTGAGGCGATCGGCGAAAAGATCGGCCATAGCATACAGCTCAATCGGGCCTTGTCCACGTGTGGTCATGGCATCCATCACCGCGCCCGTGCCACGTCCGCCTGTACCGATGAACGCGAGACGCAATCGATGATTTTCCGCCGCGTGAACGGACGGCACACGCATTCCCGCGAGTGTACCGAGTGTGACGCCTGCCGCCAACACACCCGAACTTTGCAAAAATGTGCGACGCGAAGCTCCTTGTTGTAATTTTTCCATAAAAACGCCCTCAAAAAGTTTTTGTAAACTGCACCATAGATCCATGGTAACGAATCGGACAAGCCAAAACAATCATCATCGGCGGAATTTTTTGCGAGCGGCCTGCTCCGCATGGTGTTTTTTACCAGACGTTGGGACTGCCGACACCCAATAAGAAAGCGTCCCGGCTTGCGTTGCGAGCGGTCTGGTTGGGATGATACATTTGGACAGTATATAATAATCCGACCAATGAAGACCGAATTTGACGATCTATTCCGTCTCTTTTGTCTCTTCCGCATAGGTCAAAAATTGGCTGATCGGCGCAAGTTGCAGAAAATCCGCCGCAAGTTGATCCGCAAGCGTCTCGGAAAAAAGCATATTCATCTGTTCACTATGGTGAACCCAACAGAGATTCTTGCGATCGGTCCAGAATCGCTGTCGTTCCGTCGCCTCAGAAAATCGTGTACGTTTATACAAATCGCCTTCCAGTGTAAATTTTTTTTGCCGTGAAAAGGCGCGATCGGCACGTCGCCAATGCGGATCATCACACAAAACAAGTGTGCGGATTCGGCTCAACGACTTGTGATCGGCCTGATAATATCCATAGCCATAACTGAAGCCATCGGATGAAAAGTCGAAAAAAAAGCCTGGACTACCACGGTAAATTTTTTTAATCCGCACGAAAACACACCACATATTATCGCGAAAAATCGACTTATCCCGCGAAAATCGCGTATCTCGATAGATTCGAGAAATACATTTGCCCACCTTCGGTTCACAAACAAGCAGTGGATCTATCTGACGCATGACGGGAGTGAGTGCTTCGACCAACTCTGCCAGCGGAGATAATACACACCGTTGAAACTCCGCGTGATGTTCGGCAAACCAGTCGCGATCATTTTGAATTTTATTTTGCAGTAGAAATCCGATCGTTTCAGGTGAGAGCGGCATCGTGATTCTCGATTTTCGTGTCATATGGATTCCGGTAGAACTGGAGCGGACATACTTCAACCGTTGATTTTACAGCGAAACATCGTGTGCGTAAACAGTAAATCGAAACGAATAGCATCCTCATTTCAAGTAAACAGGCGATCCATTGAAACCCTACCAGAAGCCTTTAACAACGCAAAATCCAATCGGATGCACACCACGGCCAAAGGCTCACGCGGCGGGCTCCTTTGCGACGACCTCGTAAGTTCACGGGGAGCCCGAGAGGACGGCTAAACATCTGGTGATTCACACGACTGGAAATCCAACGCGTGCCGTGATATACTGCGGTTTAGACGAAATTCGTATATCTATGTTCTATCGAGGAAAAGCGACATGCGGTTGGGAAATTCCATTTTATTTTGTCTTTTGATCATCGTGGGAGGAACCTCCATGACTTTTGCGCAAGAGCCTGACGCCATTACGCCGTCCGAGCCGGTTGTGTCCGATGCCATCACGTCGCGGGTGGACGAGGTGAGTTTGAATCATGAGGTTGCGGAACCAGTGACTGCGGAGAAACGCCATCGCGAATCGTTTGCCCCGCTTTACCTCGCCGCGAACGAGCTGTCGATCGCAACGGGCCAGCCATCACTCGTATCCATGTCGAGCGGCTCTGTATGTATTCCGGTGTGGTCTCTATCGGGTGGCACCGTTGGTCAATCTGTCGCAGGAATCGTACCTAGTTTACCTCACGATTGCAACGGAGTGAAGATCGAAATTGTGGTGACCACGACCGATCCGGAAACCAGTTCCGCATTCGAAGATATTTATCGCGTCTATCTCTCGCAAATGGTGGAAAACGTGGCTTTTACAGAGCGTTCGGTGATGGGAACTCCCGTACGGACGACGTTGCCCGACGCCGCGTGTCACACTCGGACCATCGTGCTGGAATCGTACTATCCGGTAAATCCAGACGTTCCATTGGCGGTACGAGTTGCGCGTGAACCGGACGACCCTGCGGACACATTCAGCCGTCCGACGGGATTGGTGATGGTCAAAATAATACCACTGAATACTCTGACCAAACCGATCGTTGTACAGAATGTCAGTGGCTATAATTCCTGGCCTGTGATTCAAGCCATAGGTGAGAAACTTGTTTGCGTTTACAGCCGCGGCTCGGCGCACTCCATTGACGAAGACGCTCGTGCCGTGTACGCTCGTACCTCCACGGACCAAGGCCAAACATGGACACCGGAGACCGTGGTTGCGGATATGCCGGGATATGGAGAGGTTACCATTGGTAAGGGACTCGATTCCACCGGTGCGATGCTCCTTTGGGTGCGACGTATAGGCCCAGAGTGGAATCACGATCTCTATCGTACCACGGACGGTATTACGTTTACCCATCTGGCGACCCCTAAGCTCGACGTGGTACCTATCCAAATCACCGACGTCTTCGCGGTCCCTACGGTAGGCCTGATGGCACTATGGTTCGCGGGAGACTATCGGAACGATGGCCCGTGTCATTCGTGGGGCACACTTACCAGTAGTGACGACGGTGTGACCTGGACCCAACATGTCATTGAGTCGGATTTGAGCAAATCGACTTGGCCGACAGAGCCGTCTGCGGTGTATCTTGGCGATGGGAAAATTCTTGCCATCGCGAGATCCGAATTGAGCGATACGTCTACCACTCGTTCCCAATTTCAGATGGTGTCGTCGGATTACGGTGTGACCTGGACCCGCTTGCCAACCAATATCGGCGACGTGCTGGCCTCGACTCCGAGCCTGATACTGGATGCTGAAACCGGTCTGCTAAATAACTATTATTACCATCGTGGTCGCGGTGTACTTCGATGTCGCGTGGCGAATCCTGAAGAAGTGTTCAAAAATCCATTATCATGGCCAGATTCAGAGGCCGTTTCCATGGGGAGTGATGTCACATTTGACGCAGGTAACGTGAATGCGACAGTCATTCGAGATACGCATTATCTTGCATTTTATTCCGGTAAATCTCCGGACACGGGCGTTTTCGTAGTGGCGAATCCGTGTACTTACCGATCCGCGGATGAGGCACAGACCCAGTTTCGGTACTCGGCAGGCGTTCTACCACTTCGATGATTTTTAACTTCGGGTGATCCTATGGTATTTAGGGCGTGTTCACATCATTCGACGTAGCCATTCGCGGGTAATGGCAAAGAGGACGAAAGTGAGATACATGATATCCAACCTGCTATCACGGGTAAAATATCCAGTTTATCATCACGGGTAAAACGCGACGAGGCGTCAGAACCGTCTACGAAAACTTTTTGCCTCTTTTTACCTGACGTTGGTACTGCCAACTCGGTAAAGTGACCGCCGATGCGGTCACTCCGTTCCCGGCATTCGTAGGTTTATAAGATTTTTACCTGACATTGGTGCTGCCAACTCGGTAAAATGGCCGCCGATGCGGTCACTCCGTTCCCGGCATGCGTCGATCTACGGCCTTTTTACCTGACGTTGGTGCTGCAACTTCACACGGCTCGCCCGCGGGCCACATCAATCCATTGAACTGACCGTCCAGTTTGCGAAGCAAAATTCGCCCTTGCGGACCGTCGTTCAGATGGCCTTTCGACAACATCAACGCGACGGGAGCATGCCACTCGCGACGATCACATAGTGTATATTTGAATAATACATTGTATGAATTAAAAGAAGCAAAAGCCAGGAATGCAGCGACTGCTTTTGCGGGCCATGATCGACCGCACGGCAGTGCGAATTCGCAGCCGGGCGTTCCCGGCCGCCGCGTGTTTTGCCGATGGATTGTTTTCCGTTTTTTTAATGCGCCGGTGCCATCGAGATGGACTTTAATACAGCTACTGTCGAGTGACAACGCAGAAGTATCCACTTGGAGTTTTAGCTCATTTTGGAGAGACTCAAAAAGATGGAATAAGACACCGTTTTCGGCCCATCGACGCATACGCATGTACACTGTGTGCCAGTTGCCAAATTCCTTCGGCAACGCACGCCATTTGCAACCGTTTTCCACCATGTAGAGCAGGATTTTTGCCTATCCCAGCCAACATTCGTTTACGCTCGCGATTTTTCGTTGCAAAATCGCTCTACTCCAGGGCCTCGATCCGAACCATTGCCGACGTTGATGAACATCTCATCATAAAATGATCAATCTATACACTACCACGAGACTTATGGAAAACGTGTTTGATTTTTTCAAATGGTTGTTTTGCCATTTTCATACCGATATCATCGGTTGGTTGGCAATTTTTCTATCATGATGATGTGAACACGCCCTAGTCAACATAGACGATTGATCATAGATAGGTTCCCAAAATATATGGTGCTACTTACCTGCTACGGAGACTCCTTCCATCTCGGCATACCACTTTTTATCAGGTCCAATATAACACCCCGAACTTCTGATTAAACCTTGCAAAGTAACTCCTTGCGAATTTAATGTATCAACAGTATCCTCCAAGAGACAACGGGAACCACGCTCTTGACTATAGTTATTTAACTTAATTACGGTGATTGCAATCGAGATATTGCAAGATAGCGTTTTGTAAAGAAGTGTGTGCTGGCAGGAGGTCTATCAGCGTTTTTTTCATATTCGCCTAGGTTTTCTCTATCG
>JAQVKF010000035.1:0-18446 GCA_028694795.1 Thermoguttaceae bacterium
CGAGAATTTTTGAAGGTGTACTGCCTAGGCACGACAAGCGTACAGCAAGACACCTCCGCACACCAGCGGCCTGCTGCGGGATAGGTGTAGCAAGCAGACCACCGGTGTACGAAAACAACGGACGCGGTTAGTGGCGTCCGTGAGTAGTGGACGCCGTTGACAAACAACGTCCTTAATTATTGGGTTTTCCAAATAATTGTCAAGAGGAAAAATTTTTTTATTTCGACAAGGATTGTAAGTGTCCTTTGCGTGGCCTCCCAACGGCGTTTTCACGAACGATATTATTCCTTGCGTACTCGCCAGAAATAAGATATCTTCCACCAATTTTTTCAAATGGAATCCGACGTCGACGAATCAAAGCTCGCACGGCCTCGTCGCAGCACCCCCAAATATCGGCCACTTCTTTTGTGGTAAGGTAGTCTATCATTTTTTTCATTCCCCTATTATAGGCTTTTCCAAATAATTACAAGTCAAAAAAAAGCGGGGTGTTGTTTGCCAACGGCTCCCCGTCGTATCCGGACCTTACGGCACCCGGCCCCCGCCTATCTTACTACCTACTATTCTATGTGTCGGAACAACCAGCAAAACAAATAAATATTGACCATGGTTGTAAAATTCGAATAGATGAAAGCTGTTTCCATGACTTTCCACGGAATAATTTCCGCCAGATTAAACGGTATGGAAAAATCCATTCGAAATATCGCATTAAAAACGGTGAAACGATGATCAGAATGTACACGAAAACCGCCAACGATATGGAAAAACACTAGAGCGGCAGACGGGATTCGAACCCGCGACGTCCAGCTTGGGAAGCTAGCACTCTACCACTGAGTTACTGCCGCGCAAAACACTTATTGACTGTTTATTATTGCCGCGCAAAATCCGCTCTATCGACCAACTCACCCACCAACGCGAACACTATACCACAACACGACAAAAAAATCAACCACCATCCGCACCGGCAATCTTCGACTGCCGCCCTTTATATCGGGGTGATTCACAAACCTAAGTCGCGGGTACAAAAAAAGAGTGGACCACCACTCTCTCAACCTCCACAAACCCTTCACCGCGAAACACAGAAAACCAACAAAGCACAACCCGTACTTGACCCCTCGCCACCCAATCCCGTAACCGCAACGCCCTGTTCACACTCTTGTTTTTGCGAATTGGCCAGCGAAAAAGCTTCAAAAAACAAATGGGTGCAGCAAGAATCGAACTTGCGACCTCTACCTTATCAGGGTAGCGCTCTAACCGACTGAGCTATGCACCCGAGTCTCTGGAATCCACACCGAAAACTACTCAAAAGAGCGGTGTCCCGTACGACCGATGAGAGAGTATTTTACACATTCACTTGCGTTTGTCAAAGGGGTAAATCTTTTTTTCCGAAAAAAACACTTTTCGCCACAGAAACAGGAATTCCATAGCTCAAAATGATCAAAAACACAGGTACTTCGCACGGTTTGTCCGCTTTCATTTAAGCTCGTTCCAATACTGACCGCAAGAATCCATGAACGATGCGTGGCTGGCTCCGGTGTGAATGTTCCTTCTGCATACGCTTGCGGGTCGTCCTCATCAAAAAACGCATGGAATGTTTTTCCCGTTGGTGTTAGAATGGCGTTAAAAATGGATTGGTTCTATATTAATTTGGATGAAATGCCCAAATGGACTACACAACGAATCAACGGATGGTATCATATTCTAGGTGGACGTGTGGAAGAGGGCGGATGTCCTCCCGTTTATCGGGGATGGATGTGCGACTCACCAAAACAAGAGGGGATCAGGATAGCCCCTGATTTTAGTTGAAAATGACAGATGTGAACTTGATCGAACACCATTTTTCTACGAAAAATAGTGAATGCATATTTGATGTGAGGCTGAACCCGTTTCGTGTGGAGTTGCGGTCAAGTCGTCGTGAGCTGTTACGGCTTGTTTCCTGTGGATTTTTCACAAGCTCCATGTTATGGACGACCGGATGTGCCATTCGAAATAGCGCGATTACCAGTATTCGTATCAATGGTTCGGATACCATGGTCAATCTCGCTCAAGGATGGGCCGAGCGATATCATCGTGTGGAACCAATGGTGGAAATACAGGTTTTGGGGGCGGGTAGCGGGGTGGGGATCGCCGATCTGGCCGATGGAAAATGCGACCTCGCCACGAGCAGTCGACCGATGAAGGAAAAGGAATTTCACGCGGTTGTCGAAAAAACAAAATGCAAACCAGTGGGGTATATCGTCGGCTACGATGCGATGGCGATGTATGTTCACCCTGGAAATCCGGTAAAATCTCTTTCGTTGGAACAACTTGCCGAAATCTATGGGGATCGTCCGCAACTAACCAAGTGGTCGCAACTCACCGTTCCCAACTGCAAGGTTCCGCCCAAACACGACGAGATCATCCCCATTGCGCGCCAGAATAGTTCGGGAACGTATTCCTACTTTCATGATACGGTCATTGGGAAAAAACGCGATTATCGATTGGGAACGGTGGATGCCAATGGCTCGAAAGATGTAGTGGCCATCGTGTCTCACACGCCTTCGGCCATCGGTTACAGCGGTATGGGATATAAAACGGACGCGGTGGATTGGTTGTCACTTTCCGTGAAGACCGGAGGCCCGGCCTTTTCACCCACACTGGAGAATGCGAGAAGTGGAAAATATCCCATCACCCGACCTCTGATCATTTATTCTCGTGGTACAGCGAATATCGATTCGCCAGAGGGAAAATTTCTTCACTGGATCTATTCCAATGAAGGACAAGAGCTAGTGACACAGCTCGGATATGTTCCAGTTGAACAACAGGAGCTGATACAACATGCGTTTGCCTGAGAGTGATATCCAGCCACCACGTTCCGCCCGGAAACGTTGGGCGATGGACCTAGGCGAGTCCTCTATCGAGATGCTCATTCGATTGTGCGGATGGAGCTCGATATTATTCGTATTGATGATCTTCTTCTTTGTGTTTCGCGAGGCTTTTCCACTCATTGGAAATAGCGAATTCAGTTTCAAAGAATTTTTTACGAGCATTAACTGGCGTCCGACGTCGGAAATACGAGAAACTTATGGAGTTTTAGCGATGATCGTGGGGACTCTTTCGGTGACCGGATTATCGATGCTGTTCGCCGTTCCCCTCGGACTTGGCGCTGCGGTGTTTCTTTCGGAATTTTGTACCGGTCACGTGAAGGAAACGCTCAAAATTGTGATCGAGCTACTGGCTGCCATTCCTTCGGTTGTATGGGGTTTTATCGGATATATGGTGGTCGGGCCTCTTGTAGTGGAATGGACCGACGCGGCGATCGGCGTGAATCTGCTTACGAGTAGTATATTGCTCGCGCTGATGAGTGTACCGGTCATCGTGTCGGTGGGGGAAGACTCTCTCAAAGCGGTACCAGATTCGTTTCGTGAGGCGTCCGTGGCACTCGGTGCCAATCGCTGGGAAACGATTTATAAAGTGTTATTTCCTGCCGCTAAAAATGGACTGCTCGCCGCCGTCCTGCTCGGTGTGGGGCGTGCTATCGGCGAGACGATGGCTGTGCTGATGGCGACCGGACATTCAACCCGAATTCCCCATTCGCTGGTCGATCCGATCCGGACGCTCACGGCGACCATCGCCTCGGAAATGGGCGAAGTCAGCCGTGGCTCCACGCACTATCAGGTGTTATTTTTAATCGGTGTGCTTTTGTTTGCCATGACGTTTTTGGTAAATTTAATCGCGGATCTGGTTGTTCGTGGCATACGAAAGAATGGATAGGAATCATCATGTTTTCATCAACACCACGAGAAAAACGACGGCGCAAAATCGAACGAATCGCAGCGGTGACCTGTTTTTTGTTCACGATGTTGCTGGTTGTTCCTGTTTTGGCGATTCTCACCTACTTGGTGGTTCGCGCGTGGCCGGCACTTTCATTGGATTTTATCTTGGAGAATCCGCAAAATTTGATGCAATCGGGTGGAATTTGGGCGCCGCTTGTCGGCACTTTTTGCCTTGTTTGGCTAACATTGGCGATTTCCGCTCCGATTGGTATCCTGGCTGGTATTTATCTCAATGAATATGCGCGGGACAACTGGTTTACACGAGTCGTGAGCCTGGCGGTGGTCAACCTGGCTGGCGTGCCGAGTATCGTACACGCTCTATTCGGATTTGGTGCGTTCGTACTGACGCTTGGCATGGGAAAATCGCTGCTCGCCGCATCCTGTACAATGTCAGTGATGACGCTTCCTGTCATTATTACCAGTACACGTGAAGCGCTTGCGGCTGTACCGATATCGTTTCGCATGGCGTGTTGGAATATGGGCGCAACGCGATGGCAGACGATCCGAACGATTGTGCTTCCGAACTCGATGAGTGGAATACTTACGGGGGTAATTTTACAGATATCACGTACCGCGGGTGAAACGGCTCCAATTTTATTCACTGGCGTGGTGTTTTACGCACCGGTCGCGGAGAGTGGTTTTGCGTCCATTTTGCCCTATTCAGTCGATCAACCCTTTATGGCGATGTCGATGCACTTATTTACGCTTATGACGCAGGTCCGTGGCGTGAGCGAGGAGATGCAGTACGCGACGGCGGTCGCATTGGTTGGATTAATTTTGTTGATCAGCGGCGGAGCGATTGGGTTACGAACGTGGCTGAGAAATCATCGCCGATGGTGATCGGATTTTCGTGCGAGCGGAAAATTTCCAACCCATTTGATTCCATAGAGTTGATATTATGAATTCATGTACACATATCCAATTTGATCATCTTACGGTACACTATGGTGAACGTATCGCTTTGCAGGACGTGTCATTCACGATTCCGCGTCATGCCATCACGGCGATTATCGGCCCGGCGAACGCGGGTAAAACGACACTTTTGAAATGTATTAACCGAACCATTGATTTTGAATCCACGGCCAGATGGAACGGCTCTGTGTACGTCAATCAGGTTGATGTGATGCACAAAAAGTGTGATTGTATTGATCTAAGACGTCGCATTGGCATGGTTTTTCCACTGCCGGTCGGACTTCCTCTGTCGGTCTATGAAAATGTGGCGTATACGCCGCGTCGGGCGGGGATGAAGAGTTCGCCGGAACTGGATGCGTTGGTGGAAGATTGCTTGCGGCAGGCAATGCTCTGGGACGAGGTGAAAGATCGATTGCAGCATTTGGGGACACGTTTGTCTGGTGGACAGCAACAGCGGCTGACTTTGGCGCGCGCTTTGTCGCATCGTCCCGAAATTTTGTGTTTGGATGAGTTTTCGATCGCGATTGATCCGGTTACCACCATGAAAATCGAGGATATTTTGCGTGAGATGAAGAAAACGACGACCATCGTGTTGGTCACCAATCTGGTACAGCAGGCGAGACGGTTGTCCGATACGACGGCTTTTTTGAGTTCCGGACGACTGGTCGAAACCGGTGAGACCGAACAGGTGTTCGAGCATTCGGCGAATGAATTAACTCGACGTTACGTATGTGGCGAGTTTGGGTAATCGTGAGGATCGGTGTTTTATGACCCATAAACATGATGAACATAATGAACGCGATGACAGTATTCAAACTGAGGGGCTGAATCTTTGGTATGGTACGTTTCAGGCATTGCATGATATTCATTTACGGATTCGTTCGCGGATGATCACGTCGTTGATCGGGCCGAGCGGTTGCGGCAAAACGACGCTTTTAAGGTGTTTTAATCGAATCAACGAACGCTTTGGTTATGTGCGAACGGAAGGCAGTATTCGTGTTTTAGGCAAAAATATCTATGACCCGGATGTGTCGCTTTCCGAACTGCGTAAAAGTATTGGGATGGTTTTTCAGCGACCGAATCCGTTGCCGATTTCGATCCGTGAGAATGTTCTTTTCGGATTGCGCATCCATTCGGAGCGAGGGGATTTCACACGGGCCATGCAGGACGAGATGGTCGAATCAGCGCTCCGTGATGTACAGCTTTGGGACGATGTGAAGGATCAACTCAAAAAACGAGCCGTTCACTTGTCTCTGGAACAACAGCAGAAGTTGTGTATTGCGAGACTTTTGCCATTGAAACCGCAAGTCATTTTGATGGACGAGCCGTGTTCCGCGCTAGACGCGGAGGGGACAGAGCAGATTGAACTATTGCTCGAACAGTTGAGTGAAAAGTACACGATTGTAATCGTCACTCACAATATGGGACAGGCGCGTCGAGTGAGCCATGAGTGTATTTTTATGCTGCATGGACGTATGATTGAACATGATAGTACGTTTACGATTTTCAATAATCCCAAAAATCCGGAGACTGACCAGTATGTTTCCGGACACTATGGGTGATGAGGCCATTTGACGGACGTGGCGAACGAGGAGGCCGTGGGGCGACCGCCATGGTGGTCGCTGTATGGAAGCACGACGGGGCGAACCTGTGATGAAGAATAAATATTTCCAAAGAGTCACGATAAACGGAGCATCCCATGTCAGTTCACTTACAAAGAGAAATGGAATCGCTAAATCGGTCGCTGTTATTGTTCACCGACATGGTGGAGCAGCAAGTGAGTTTAGCGGTCAAATCGTTGAATACACGCGACGCGGATCTGGCGATTACCGTTCGTAGTGCCGACGATACGATTGATCAAAAGGAAGTGGAAGTGGAGGAGGAGTGTCTGAAAGCACTGTTGCTCTACCAACCGGTCGCTGGTGATTTACGGAAAATTATCGCGACGCTGAAAATCACGAACGATCTTGAACGGATCGGAGATTTGGCGGTGAATATTGCCAAAAAGGCCGAATTTTGTGCATTGGCTCCGCCGTTGGATGCACAACCGGATCTCTCCGAAATGGCGGCGTTGGCATTACAACAGTTGCGTAATGCGTTAGAAGCCATGGTTCGGCTCAATGTTTCACTGGCGGAACAAGTACGAACACAAGATGCGGAACTGAATGCGATGAAAAAAACGCTGCGTCGTGTGATCGAATTGCAGATGAGTGAAGATCCATCCAAAATTCCCGTTCTTTTGTCGTTGCTTGGAGCGGTACGCAATTTGGAACGGATTGGAGATCATGCGAGTAATATTGCGGAAGATGTGATCTATATGGTGGAAGGTCGAATCGTTCGACATAACTCAACGGAAGGGGCGGATTAATGCTTTCACCATCCACGTGAGTTGAATATTTTCCGAAGGTGATCATGATATTGCGGAGAAGTCCCTCTCCGGTTGGGCTTTTCCTCGATATGTGAATGTGGGATGGCCCTTACCCATTTATTTTGCCATGCGACACGCCGAGTCCTCTACTTTTTCGCAGCATACATTTGTATACTGTAAAAAAATATATATTTATTAAAATGCCCCGGGTGGGCGGTGGAATATCTCCGGCTAATCTGATTTTCAGGCAAGACGCTCGGCGAAGCGGAATGGCTGAATATTTCCGAAGGCTGTCGGTGTGGTAAAAGTTTTGCCGGGCCTAGGATTTTTTCCTCGAAGGGGATTTTAAGGCAACGGTCATTTTGCCCAATCCGGGAGAACTGATCGAGGGGCGAGGTCCCGCAAAATGATCTCGTACCAGGATCTCGATGGTGGCTCCGTCGACGGTCTCGGATTTTATTTGATGGTCGTTTGGGCCGACTATGACGGCGTAACCATGGTGAGAAATGTATCTGGTGGTCGGCATGGCGGACCAAGTGGCATTGACAAACATGGATATCTGGGTCGCTTATTCTCGAGCCGCCGGACGAGCCGTGAGCGAACGTGCGGTCGCGACAGCGAAGAGGTGGACGTGCTTACGTCCGACGTAACGCGGCGGCGGAACTTGCGGCGGTATGTTATGGACGGATTGGAACCGTACATTTAGCGGTAGATTTGACCAACCGATGCCGATATAAGTGATGAGGGTTCTGTATAAAAAGTGAATCTGTACAAAAAAGTGAAACGAAGGGGGTGAACCGATGCCGCAAATGATAACGATTGATCAGCAGTCTTTGATCGCGTATCAGATTCAAACGCCTCACACGAGTGCGATGCTCATCGCGGCCAAGTCCGGATTTCTTGCCTGTGCGTACTTTGACATTGCTATCGCGGAAAAGGTCGGCGATGCCGCCGCGATTGTCACGGGAGTCAAAACGTTGGACGATATGCTGAACGCTCCGGTCGTTCGCCTCAGTTCGGCAGCCGCACAGCTTGGGGTGACGGTTGGTATGTCAGGGCGTGACGCACTTCTCAAATTGAATGAAGCGTAAGGGTGGGAATATTTGTATAGTACATATAACCGCCTTAAATGTATCTCATTCTATAAATAATTTGTCGTATTCCATAAAGAAAATACCGGATATCCTCTGAATAAAATTAAATTAATTGACTATAGTATCGGATATTCAAAGGTTAAACTTATAAACGACTATACAACCTATGAAGTTGGTTCGTTCGATGATGTATACTAGTTCGTGTTCACACAAGTTGCCACCCCAATCGGAGCGACTGGCTACACCAGCGTCAGGTAAAAAGTTCGAAAAAGTTTGCGCATTTTCGTAGAAAATGCTTTTTTCGTCAAACTTTTTTGGAGCGAAATAAAATGGATGAGAGGAAATTTTTCACAAAAATTTTCCCCTCAAACACCTCTTCCAAACCTTTTTACTAGACGCACAAACTCCAATATCAGCCGATATAACACTCCGATTGCTGTTATTTCATTCTTGGCTATCGGTTTTTACTATGTGATGATATGTGAACACGACCTATATTGTATTGTGTAAAGTTTTCCGCTTCGTAGCCCCGATGATGAGATAATGGCGTCATTAGGACACTATTTTTGGAGGATTTTTACCATGAAAACGATGGTTGCAAGTGTGTGCGTTTTGTGGTTTTGTATGTTATTGGCTGAGGAGGGAATGTCACAGTCTCAGCAGCCGGATCCGAACGATCCGCTCCCATCTCAACGCTCTTGCGTGTTCGAATCCCGTGAGGTCGCGACACGAGTAGCTTGCGTTCCTTTGATGCAGAAATCATTGGCGTTGTTGCTCAAAACATATTCGACCGAATGGGCGGAGAATTATACTCGCATATTAGCGTCTGACGACGAAAACGCGGTGGAGTCCAAGGAGGTTGAATACTTACTGTCACTGCATGTTCACTTGCAAAAAGAGTTTGCGGATTGGGGTAATTTGGACGAAACGCACCAATCGGTTTTGGAAAAGACGTATGGGATTTTATGGCGACGGCTTTTGGAATTGCGTGCGTATCCTGCGGTTCAGGACGCCTATCGCTCCACGTTACGAGGGGATGGAAATGAGCTTTCATCGCTTCTTTACGCAACCAGTTACAGCGAGTATGCGAGTTGGGCGTATCCGGAAATACGAGACGACCTAGTCGCAGTTTTCGAGCGAACGCACAATGCGGCGGTGATTTGCAACTGTTGTAGTGCCATGCTTGGTACCTGGTTTGTCGCCTCCCGACCGAATCAAGAAGAATTTTTTCTAGGAGTGGGGGGAGCGTCGGCACAAGAACCGAGATGGACGCCACACGCAAAAGAACTAAGTGAACAGTGTGGATCATTGTTTCGGGTGAAATTGAACCAACTCACGGCGAAACCACTCACGGAACAGACAGCCATGGGAGTGATCATCATTCGTGAGGCTATATCGTACCAACAGAGCGTGGGGGTACCAGTCTCGCCAGCTCAGCAGCGTGTTCCAAGTTACCACACGGTGACTGGATTATACGAAATTAAACAGCTTATGGGGAGACTCGAGAATAACACGATGTGGGTCCCTTATGGAAGCATCATTCATGACATGCTTTCGCCCGATGAACTCGATGGTAACGTACCGAAACGGAATTAAAGAACTATCCGTTCCATGGCAATGGACGGTGACTTGCAATGATGAATGGTGTGTCTATCAGAATGCGTTTGTCAGCTTGGCGGATGTGGAACTTGCCTTGCCCCTTCTCAGAAGATGGAAAAAGGGTAAAATAATCGATTCGGAGGGATTGGAGGCTGCCGTTTTTGTGAGAAGTCGGATCTAGCGAAACGTCGTGGTTTTTTCGGAATCATCGCGGATTCGTACAGGGTCTAACGCCTTCGAACTGTTGCTATTCACGAGTGGTTGGTGGCAATTGAGTGTGAAAAGGGAATATTCTGATTCCTCCAAAATCGAAATTCCATTGCAAACAGGTCCTATTAGGAACGAATCGCCGGTAGTGGCAGTGAAAGAACGTCATGATTAAAGTCGATGAACTGCGTGAGAGTTATCTCAGTTTCTTTGAATCGAAGGGGTGTACGCGGCGTCCGAGCGATGTACTCGTACCACGTTGGGATCCGTCGGTATTGTTTACGCCAGCGGGGATGAATCAATTCAAAGACCACTTTTTAGGACGTTGCAAGCTCGATTTTACACGAGCGACCACTTGTCAGAAATGTTTACGAACGGGTGATATCGACAATGTCGGTCGTACGGCGTTCCACCACACGTTCTTCGAAATGCTGGGAAATTTCAGCTTTGGAGACTACTTCAAAACGGAAGCGATCCATTGGGCTTGGGAATATCTAACGTCGCCGAAGTGGCTTCACATCCCGCAAAATAAGCTGTCGGTCACCGTTTATAAAGACGATGATGAGGCGTACAATATCTGGGCGAATGAGATAGGTTTGCCATCGGAGCGGATCTCGCGATTGGATGAGGATGAAAATTTCTGGCCGGCATCGGCACCGAGCGAAGGCCCGGACGGCGTGTGCGGTCCGTGTTCTGAAATCTATTTCGATACCGGTTGCGTCGGAACGGTCGAAGTTTGGAATCTTGTCTTTACGCAGTTTAATCGTGTTGGCGAAAACACGAGTAAAACGGGTTTGCCGAACAATTTGCGTCCATTGCCGAGCAAGAATATCGATACGGGGATGGGCTTGGAGCGTATCGCGTCGGCGTTGCAGGGTGTTTCGACGAATTTTCATATTGATACGCTTCGTCCGTTGGTCGAGGCTTCTGCGGAGGTCTGTGGACGCCATTACGCCCCGGACAGTGACGATGGACGCCGATTCCGTCGCATCGCGGATCACGTGCGAGCTTGTACTTTTGCGATTCATGAAAATGTGATTCCTGGTCCGAACAAAGAGAAATATGTGATTAAACGGCTGTTGCGTCGTGCGGTGCTGGACGGACATCAGCTCGGTTTGCGCACGCCGTTCCTGTACCAGTTGGTTGACAAGGTGGCTGAGATGATGAAGCGACCTTATCCGGAGCTTCAGGAAACGACGGAACGTGTGGCGAGCGTGATTCGTGCGGAGGAAGAAAACTTTTTGGGAACGATAGATGGTGGTTTAGCGTATATCGATCGAATTTTTGCGCAGATGCAGAAAGAAAATCGTGGAATGGTTTCCGGCCATGAGGCGGCGGAAATGTACCAGACGCACGGTTTTCCGCCGGAGCTTTTCGAGACGCTCGCCACGGAACGTGGTTTGCTGTTTGATTGGGACGGTTACAAAAAAGCGATGGAAGAGCATGGCATTGCGTCCGGCGCGGGAAATGTAATCGAATTGTTTAAATCAGGGCCGATTGACCAGCTGAAGAAGCAGGTCGCGGCGACGGAGTTTGTTGGTTACAATCGTGAGTCGATAAGTGACGCGAAGATTGTTGGGATCATTGCGGAAGATGTTCTTTGTGACCACTATAACCTGAAAAATGATTCGAAAACACCCGTGATTGTCGTGCTGGACCGGACACCCTTCTATGGCGAGATGGGCGGTCAGGTGGGTGACTGTGGTGTGATTTTTGCAGACGGTTTGTGTTTTAAGGTGATTGACACGCAGATAGATGGTGGTTTGACGCTTCATTTGGGGATGCTCGAAGAGGGGGAACTACGTGTTGGTGCGACGGTGACTGGTTCGCTGGATCACGAGCGACGACGGGCGATTCGTCGAGCACATACGGCGACGCACTTGCTCCATGCCGCGTTGCACCAGGTGCTTGGTGAGCATGCTCAGCAGCAGGGTTCGCGAGTCGAACCGGATGCGTTGCGGTTTGACTTCCCGCATCCTAAGTCGTTGACGGCAGAGGAATTGGTGGCGATTGAGGCCTGGGTGAATCGGGCGGTACTTGTTGCGACGCCAGTGACCTCGGTGGTGATGCCGATTCAAGAGGCACGTCAAACGGGTGCGATGATGCTGTTTGGCGAGAAATATCCGGACGAGGTCCGCGTGGTTGGTATCGTGTCTGACCATCCAATTAGTAAGGAACTTTGTGGTGGTACCCACCTAACGAATACGGCGGAAATCGGTTCGTTTCGCATCGTTTCAGAAGAGTCGGTGGCGGCGGGTACGCGACGTATTGCGGCGTATACGGGGCTACAAGCGTGGCAGTTGGGACATGATGCGGGTGTCACCCTCTCGGCGATTTCCGGAGTGTTGAAAGTGCCATCGAAAGAGATTTCGACGCGGGTGGAAGCGTTGGCGAAAGAAGTTCGCCAGCTGAAGAAGCAGGCTGCTGTGGTGAAAGGCGGCGTTTCGGTGGATACGCTGTTGACGGCGGCAGTGACGGCGGGTACGACCAAAATCGTCGTTTCGGAAGTCGATACGGCGGATGCGGGGGCACTGCGTGACGCGATTGATCAGATTCGCAAAAAGAGTGAATCGTCGGCGGTTTTCCTCGCAGCGAAAGGTGAAGAGGGCAAAGTGATGCTAGTTGCCGGTGTTTCGCGAGATCTTGTTTCGAGCGGTCTGAGTGCGGCGGATTGGCTCAAAGCGGTGGCTCCGATTGTCAAAGGCGGCGGTGGCGGACGTCCGGATATGGCCCAAGCCGGTGGTAAAGACGCGTCGAAACTCGGTGAAGCGTTGGTGGCCGCCAAGAAATTCATCCAGGAAAAACTGGGATAGAGGCGTTTTCTCCGGATGAAAACCGGGCTGGCCTGCACTTTGGTGAATTTCCGTCTCCAGAAGTTCATCTGTATTGTTTGGCTTCGGTTGTTTTGATTTTCGGCATTTGGTTCATATGGGCGTGCTGTGTGTGGAAGCGGCCTGCCGAATCGTTGGAAATCGTCGTCGGATTTCGCTGAAATTTTGATGAAATTCTGTGGAATCGACAGTAAAAAACGGTTTCCTTTGTGTTGTCTTCGTCACAACCGGTTGACATGATCGATTTTGACGGGTATGATATTCGATTACTCAATTTTTTGGCTAGGATTTCGGTGTAGGAAGGCCGTGAGAGAGCGTTCGTGGCCAGGTTCCGACCGGTTGCAAATTTAAGTGTGAAGGATCGATATTATGGCAGTACCAAAGCGTCGTCAATCCAATTCTCGTACTGGTATGCGTCGTGCACATGATGCGAAGACTGCGAAGCAGCTGGCGAGTTGCCCAAAGTGCAGTACACAGATTCCGACGCATGTTGTTTGTCCGAACTGTGGTTACTACATGGGCCGCAAAGTGGTGGACGAGCAGTAGTTTTTTCGATTGAGTTTCGTTCGAGGGAGTGATTGTTTCGAATGGATTCCATGTGAGTGTGACCGCTGTTTTGCCGGGTTGCTTCCACTGTGTGGGGTGGTCCTGTAGGGCGGTGGTCGCTTTTCGTGCGGGAATGGGATAGAGGTAAGGCGTGGTCGATTGGACCTTGCCTTTTTTTTATGTTTGCTTTTTCTTTGGTATGGATTGATCGCCGATTGTCGCAGTAGAGAAGACGAAATGGCGTCATTCTTGTGGTTAAGAATTTAATCCTGGGCGGATGTCTCACTTGTACCAACGTCCACGCGCGCGATTTGAACTGATTTACATGGCTGTGAGTGTGAATGGTGAAGATTTTGGCAAGGGGTAGGGCAATTAGGGCAAAAGCGGATGGATTGAGTCGAAATATTCGGTGGGGTAGTCTTGCATGGAACCTCGGAAGGGCTTATAAAGGGAATAGCGTGGTGCAGAGTTCATTTTTGGGTATGTCGATTCCATTGGAATTCGTATAAAATAAGTATCAAATAGAGCGGTGTCGTCAGTAGATGATATTGATTTTTAGGAGAATCACAGATGGGGCAAGTAGCAATTCTTTTTCCCGGTCAGGGCGCCCAAGTTGTTGGTATGGGACGACGTCTGATGGCCTCGTCGTCAGTTGCGTCGGACCTTTACAAGCGTGCGTCCGAAATTTTGGGTTATGACCTCGTCGAAATGTGTTTAGAAGGCCCAAGTGAACGATTGAATTCCACGGTGGTGAGTCAACCGGCGATTTTTGTGACCAGCCTAGCGGCGGTCGAAGTGCTTCGTCAGGGAAACGCCTCCGCGGTGGATGGTGCGAGTTTTGCCGCGGGTTTGAGTTTGGGTGAATACACGGCGTTGGCTTTTTCCGGTGTATTGGATTTCGATTCCGGTGTTCGCTTGGTGCAGTGCCGTGGCAAGGCGATGCAAGCGGCTTCAGACGCGGTTCCAAGTGGCATGGTGAGTGTGTTGGGATTGGAACAAGCGAAGGTGAGCGAGTTGATCATCGCGTGCCGTGAGGGTGAAACGTTGGAGATTGCGAATCTGCTGTGTCCGAAGAATATTGTCGTTTCTGGGACGAAGACGGCTTGTCTGCGTATCACGAAAGCGGCGCAAGATGCCGGCGCTATGATGGTTATACCGTTGACCGTAGCGGGTGCTTTTCACACGAAGATTATGGAACCTGCCGTGGCGAAATTGACCGAAATTGTGGATCAGACTGAGTTTAAGCCCGCGCGGATTCCGGTTGTTTCGAATGTGGATGCTAAGCCGCATACCGATCCGGCGGAGATTCGAGCTTTGCTGAAACGCCAGATTATCTCGCCCGTTTTGTGGGAGGATTCGCAGCGATGGCTGCTTGCGGAAGGGTGTGACCAGTTTTACGAAGCGGGACCGGGACGTGTCCTACAGGGATTGCTCAAACGGATTGATCGTAAGGCGAAATGCGATGGTGTGGAAGTTTAGAGGTTTAATCAGACCGATACGCTGGGGTTCCGTCTTCCAGGGTGTTTTGTTCCAGTGGGGCTACTCCCGTGGGAATAACAGCGGTTTTGCTTTGCGAATCTATGTGAGTGGGTGGTGCCGTTCTGCGGGGAAAATTTCCGAGGGCCTGTGGGGTGGTGTTGAAATACGATGGAACAGAGTGGCGAAACGATCTATTCTTGGTAGAGTGGATCGTTTTTTTCAAGAATCGTCAAATGGAAAGGATCATCCATGCTCCCACGTCGAGCGTTCATGTTATATGCGGCGGGTTCGTTATGGCCGTTGATGGGAAATCCGACCGCTTTTGCGAAACGGAATCCCGCGAATCCGGAGCTTGCGAATCTCCAACCCGATATGCGATATTTAGAGAATGATCGTGTGAAGCTGGGGATTGATCTTTCGATTGGTGGAGCGGTCACCTATCTCGCGGACAAGGCGAATGGTGGCGAAAATATGATTAACAGCTGTGATTGGGGACGCCAGATTCAGCTATCGTATTACAGTGGTCCGAATCCGTACATCGGTCCGAACGGCGAAGAGCCGATGCCGTCGTGGGCGGGATTGGGTTGGAATCCGATTCAGGCGGGCGATGCCGGCGGCTATCCGTCGGAAGTGACTCAATTTGAGTATGTGGAAGATGTGGCGACGGGAACGCGAGCGATGGTCGTGGAATGTATTCCGAAGCAATGGCCCCATTTTAATGTTCCTGGCGATTGTACGTTCCGTTGTGTCTACACACTCTCGGAAAACACGTTCAAATTGACCGCTACGATTCGGCTCCATCGCTTGGACCACACTCAGTATGCCGGACGTTCACAGGAAATGCCGGCGTTGTATACGAATGGTCCATGGTACAAATTGGTGACGTACCAGGGTGTGAAGCCGTTTAAGGGCGAGCCGCTGCGCACACTCGTCCGAAAAGCGGATGGGAAGGGATGGCCGTGGACACAAGCCTATATTCCAGAATGTTGGTCTGCTCTGGTCAATGACGCGGATATCGGGGTGGGCGTTTATCAGCCCGATTCGATGTATATCACAGCTGGTTTCCATGGCGGGGATGCGGCAAAAGGTGTGGGTGGAGCAAAAAATGGCCAGACTGGGTATATTGCGCCGCTTTCTAGCACAGTTTTAGATTGGAATGGCGAATCGACTTATGAGACCTATTTTATCGTGGGTTCCCTTGAAGAAATTCGGAAATTCGTGTACGATATCGCGCCGCATCAGGCTTCTACGTGTTGGATTTTTGCGCACGATCGCCAACATTGGGTGTATGAAGGGACGACGGATGCGGGCTGTCCGATTGAGAATGAGCTGAAGATCGCTTGTACCAAGGGGACGCCAGGTGTCATGGTGGGGCCTCGCACTTTTTGGCGAGCGGAGGAGAGAAAGACGTTCGAGATGGAGCTGGCGGTTGAACCGAACGACGGTGCCGATTTGCCCGAATCGCTTGGTTTGCTGGTACGCATGGACCCGGTGACGCCCGCGGATTTGGTCGATTCCGATGATATTCGTAAAATGCCTCCAGAAGAACAAGCAAAACTCGGTTTACCATTGCTTACGGTCCAGGTTCCGGTCGCAACTGGTGCACAATATCAAACGGTAACGGCGGACTTATCAGGGCTGACCGGATACACCGGTGCGATGAAGCAATTGCGTGTGACGTTACCGTTGTGTGATGGTACCGTGCGTGTGAAGCGGATTGAAATCCGCTAGCGTCCGCAATGTCGGAAGTGGCATTCGGTGGTGGCGTGATGGCGGTAGATTGGGACGGTAGGTTGGATTGTGATGGTTGTGCGTCGTGTGGCCATTGAGTTGTGTTATTCAACAAGCGGGCTGGGGTGGCTGGCGGCTTTGAGTCATGATGAGTCGATGGCTGAAATTGAGTGAATTGAAATCGAAGAGGAAAACAGAATGGAAATAGGCGATTCATTGAAGGTGAATCTTTCTGGAAAAGTGGCCATTGTCACAGGTGCGGCGCGTGGTATCGGTCGTAAGATCGCGGAAACGTTGATGGTGAGCGGTGCGAAAGTGGCGTTGTTAGATGTGAATGGCGAGCTGTTGCAAACGACGGTTTCGGAACTAAATCAGACGGAAATGTTGACCGTGCAGGGCGGCGAGGCGGCAGGTTGGGTTTGTAATGTGACTGATGCGACGGGCATCGCGACAACGATAGATGAAATTGTTCAGAAATGGGGCGGCGTTCAGATTTTGGTGAACAATGCGGGGATTACACGCGATACGCTGGTGATGCGTATGACAGACGAGCAGTGGGACGCGGTGTTGAACATCAATTTGACGGGCACGTTCAAGTTTACACGTGCGATCTGTCGAACGATGATGAAGGGGCGTTACGGTCGAATTGTGAATATGGCCAGTGTGGTTGGACAAATTGGCAACCCTGGTCAGGCGAATTATTCGGCGTCCAAAGGTGGGGTGATTGCGATGACTCGCACGATCGCAGGGGAACTCGCAGGTCGAAATATCACGGTTAACGCCATTGCGCCGGGATTTATCGCGACCGATATGACAGCGGTTCTCTCGGATGACGTGAAAGTAGAGATTTCCAAACGGATTCCGCTTAGCCGTATGGGGACTCCGGATGATATCGCGGCGGCGATGTTGTTTTTAGTGAGTGACGCGGCGCAATATATTACAGGGCAAGTACTTGCGGTGGATGGTGGTTTGACGACAACCATCTAGCGCTAGACGAGTTTCCGAGCCGATTTTCGTGAAATGGCTTTCCTCGCAACATTCCGTGGCGGCAAAATGAGCCGTCGGAACGGTCGTGGTGGTGTCTCCCTCTTGGCTTCGGGAGGAAACCATGGTGGTCAGATCGATAAAAATCGCCTGGAATGGATGAAACCGGTCTGGAAGAAAATGAAAAAAGAGGGTATGATCATAGTACGGTGGTTTCGACGGTACCGAAGGCTTTTTGGTTGTGGTCGGGTTTGGTCGAAACCGATGCTAGTGTGACTTGGTGGGACGCCGTCTTTGTTGGATGAGGTGTGCAGTGAGAGAGCGGGGTATTCGTTTGAAACGCGGCCCTTTTCCGGCGCGACGGCGGTTTGCAGGTCGATATGAGTTAGTGGAATGCGGGTCTGCGTTTCGAGAGAGTGAACGCGGTATGTAAGATCCCCGCAAACGTTTTAGAAACTAAAATGAGGAGAAGAACAGTGTCTGACAGTAATGATGTTGCTCAGAGAGTGATTGATATCGTCGCGGATCAGCTTGGAGTTGCGGATAAGGATAAAATCACACGTGATATGCACTTTGTGAACGATCTTGGGGCGGATTCTTTGGATACCGTCGAGTTAGTGATGGAACTCGAAGAAGAGTTTGACATCAATATTCCGGAAGATGCGGCGGATAAGATTCAGACCGTTGGTCAGGCGATTGATCATATTGAACAGCTGGTTTCTAAGGACTAGTTGTGCCTAGGTGTTCTGCCGTCGAGTCAGGACACCATGGTAGGGCGTGAAGTACCATCGGGCAGGAATATTTACATGGTGAGGGAATGTGGTTGTCGAGCGTTGGCTCTAACCATACAGTTGGCGGTGGCCTCTGGACGGCTGGCTTCATA
>JAQVKF010000035.1:18456-24740 GCA_028694795.1 Thermoguttaceae bacterium
GGTTGGCCTAGTGATGATGGTCTGATGAGCCATCATCATTTTGAGGGCCGCTATTTTCCGAGGAGACGCTGCTTGCGGGGTGTTGTGGATAAGGTGGACCTGAGATGTAGAGTTTTTAGGTCGCCAGTCTCTTTACCGTAAAATAGTACCATTACTTTTACTCCAAAACAGTATTGGTCAGCGGAATATTCCATGTTTTGTAAATATTTTCATGTCTTTTGAATGGGCGGTTTTCTTGGAAAATGAATTTTCGATTCCCTAGGAAACGTGCCGTTGGGGTGGAAGAACTTTGCCTGTGGTATTTGAGTGGGCATCTGATTCCACTAGCGAAGCTCTAACATAAAAGTGGAACATAAGATAGCAAAGGACGAAGGTATCCATGACGGAGCGAGTTGCATACAATCCATCGACGCGAACATATCAGCGTCGCCGAGTGGTGATTACGGGGGTCGGAATAATTAGCTCGCTTGGTAGTCATGTGGATCAGGTCTGGTCTCGGCTCTGCGACGGCGAGAGTGGGGTTCGGCATATTCAGGGGTTTGACGTTTCGCATTTTCGAACGCAGATCGGAAGTGAGGTCCCCAACTGGTCGATGGATGGATATCTGGATCCCAAAGACGCGAAGCATTTGGACCCGTACTCGCAGTTTGGTTTAGCAAGTGCTATTGATGCGGTTCGAGATTCGGGATTAGATTTTGATCGTGAGAATCGGGAACGTTGTGGTGTGGTTTATGCCTCTGGTGTGGGTGGAATCCAGGAAATGGAGGCTCAGCACAGTCGTTTATTGGAACGCGGGCCGGATAAAATTTCGGTGTATACGATTCCGCGGATGATCACGAACGCGGCGTGCGGCCATATATCGATTCATTATGGGCTGGAGGGTCCGGGTATGGCGATTGTGACGGCGTGTGCGAGTGCGAGCAACGCGATGGGTGAGGCGACACGGATGATCGAACGCGGTGATGCGGAGGTGATTATTTCCGGAGGTAGCGAAGCAGCGATCATAGGGCTTGGAGTCGGTGGGTTTTGTGCGTTGCGAGCGCTTTCTCGTCGTAATGATGATCCGACCAAGGCGAGCCGACCGTTTGATGCGGATCGAGACGGTTTTGTGATGGGCGAGGGTGCTGGTGCGGTTGTGTTGGAAGAATTGGAACATGCCAAGGCGCGAGGAGCCAAAATTTATGGTGAATTCCTCGGTTATGGAACCACATCTGATGGAACGCATATCACGCAGCCGGATAAAGAGGGACGTGGCGCGGCACGGGCGATGCGGGTCGCGATGCAAGATGCGAAGTTAAATCCCGAGCAAATTGGCTATATTAACGCACATGGAACGAGTACACCGTTGGGCGACATGGCGGAAACGGTCGCGATGAAGAAGGCTTTTGGTGAATCGGCTTATTCGGTGAGTATTTCGAGCACGAAGAGCCAGTTGGGGCATTTGTTGGGCGCGAGTGGAGCGTTGGAACTGATTTTCTCACTGTTGGCGATTCAAAAAGGTGTTATTCCTCCGACGATCAATTTGGATACGCCGGATCCGGAGTGCGATTTGGATTATACGCCCAACGTTGCGCGTGAGCGCAAGGTGGACTATGCGATGTCGAACAGTTTCGGTTTTGGCGGACATAATGCCTCTTTGATTGTGGGACGTTATCAGGGGTGATGGGTTTAGGTCTTTGCTTGGTTTCGGACCTTCCGAGGAACATTCTTTGGACGATGGTGGGGCGAGTAGGGTGAGTCTGGGCGATGACGCAGCCCTGTAAAGTGGGGAGATTTTGCCGTAGGAGTGTCGTTGGATGACCGCAACACGTCGAGATTGGATCGCGGGCATGCTGTTGGGTGAGGGGTTATTCTCATCGTCCGCGGTGTTGTCGTCGGGTGTTGTCCGGGCGCAGGGAGATGGACAGGGTGATAATGCACAAGATACGTCGAATGCGTTATTTCCCTTAGAACATGGACAGATTTGGCGTGAGTATGATTTAAGTGCTTATGTGGCGAGAGTTTCCGCGTTGACTGGTGTGGTCCAGAGTGGGGTTTCGGATAATGGCGAGGGGGCGTCGGCGGCTTCGGCCACTGCGGTGCGAGCGATCACTGAATGGATTATCCATGAGACAGGCCCGGAGATTTGGTGTGGCGAGGCGATCAGTGTGCTTTCCGCGACGCCGCAGCGTTTGCGAGTGTACCACACTCCTCAGGTCCAGCAGGTAGTGGCGGAGGTGGTGAGCCGTTTTACCGCGTTGGAAACGATTCAATACGGTTGCCGGGTCCGTTTTTTTTCGGTGTCCGATCCTCAATGGCGAACGACGTTGCGTCAATACTTGGCGTCGGTTTCGGTGCAAAACACCGGCGTGATGGCGTGGACACTCAATCGAACAAATGCGTCGTCATTTGATGCGTTAATCCAGAAACAGAGCGGTTTTCGTACTTATTTTGGTGTGGATTCAAACCTTGTGGCCGGAGGGAAAATCGGAAATATCGGGACAGGGAATGCAGGGCAGGGAACCTCATTAGGCGTGGGAACTTCATCGGATGGAGTGTCCTCGGTGGCCAGAACGATTGCACTGGCGACAGGAGCACAAGCGGGAGCGAAGGATGCGGGGTCGTTCGTGACCAATGCTCCGATTGCGGTAGGTGGGGTGGCACTTTCGCTTCAGAGTTTGCGAAATCGTGGATTTATTCAGGATGCCTATGCGGTATCCGGTTTTCCTGGGTACGAGCAATCAACAGGTACGCTTGTGGAGGGTTTTACGGCGAAGGTGACTGTCCTTCCGGGGATTGACTACCAGACGATGGACGCGGCGTTGGATTACGAGATGGCAATTCTCGATAAGATGTCCAAAGTGGGAGTCAATTTTACGAGCCCCGCCGGTCAGAAACAGCAGGTAGCGATCGAAGTCCCCCAAATTTTTAAGCAGGATGGAATGGAGCGGTTTCGTTGGCCGATTGGTGAGACGTTATTATTGAGTTTGGGATTGGTGCCACCGATTGAACCTGAGAATCGTTCCTCCTTGTTGAGTAATTTGCCGATACCAAGACAGAGCGACTCACGGGTTGAGCTTTTGGTGGAATTGGACTGCGTTTCGTTACGACCCGCGTCATGAGATTCCGCCGTGTTTGGACATGGTTATACATGTGGAGACATGCATATGGGGAAGACAAGTACGGGGAAGACCGGACGCGACGCCTGTTCCGTTCAATGTGTGAGGAATTAAGTGGGCGGTGACTGGTGGCAGTCGCTGGGGTATGCGGTTGGAAATCGTAAGAGATTGAAATTTTCATTTGAAATTAGTGTACATAGTAACGTACGAAACGGAGTTTTCCGGATGAGCGCAATAGAGCGTCGAGTGGTGGTTACGGGGATCGGGATGGCTTGTCCAGGAGGAATGACGAGCGAATCGGTCGAGGAATTTTTGCTCTCCGGACGTAGTGCCGTTATTTCTACCGACACATTTGGTTCTGATTTTCCGATTCCTTATTATGCGCCGGCGAGTGAGTTTGGAGGATGCATAGGGGATTTTGGGGAGCTTCCTAAGGAAACGAGTAAGCAGATTCGCAAGGGGCTGAAGCTGATGTGCCGGGAGACCCAGATGGGTGTGGCGGCGGCGCAGCATGCGTTATCGTCTGCAGGTTGGACGCCCGGTTTGGTTGATCCAAATCGGATTGGCGTGTCTTATGGTTCTGACCATATGGTGTCGGCTACGGAAGATTTTGATGGAGCGATTTTATCGTGTTTGAAAGCGATGGGACGCGACGGAGAGGAGTGCGAGATTTCGACACGCACGTGGGGTGAGAGCGGTCTATCGAAGATGTCGCCGCTTTGGTTGCTTCTCTATCTCCCCAATATGCCGGCGAGTCACGTGGCGATTTATAATGATCTTCGTGGTCCGAGCAACTCGATTATGCTTCGGGAGGTTTCCGCGGCGGCATCAATTGGTGAGGCTGCGGCGGTGGTTCGTCGTGGCCGCGCGGAGATGATGCTTGCCGGAGCCACGGGAACTCGTGTTCATCCGGTTCGTCTCGTCCATTTTACCCAACAAACGGAAGTGGCGGCGCGGGGACTGGTACCTGAGTCGGCATGTCGTCCGTTCGATGCGGATCGTACCGGTACGTTGCCCAGTGAGGGAGCGGCCTGTTTGGTGTTGGAAGCGTTGGAACATGCGAAATCACGTGGAGCGACGATTTACGGAGAGATTTGTGCTTCGGATACGGGGGCGGCACATGATGCGGTCGATTGTCCGGCCAGTAGTAGAGCGTTGAATAAAGTGATTCGCCACACCTTACAGCGTTCTGGGGTTACGCCGGACCAATTGGATTTCTATTTAGCCTATGGTTTGGGAACGCATCAGAGCGATCTGGAGGAGTCGGCGGCGGTTCGTGAGACGCTTGGGAATAGGGTTTCGGTGACGGCGATGAAGGATCGTTGGGGCAATATGGGATGTGGCGGTGGTATGGTGGAATTTGCGGCGGGTTTGCTTTCACTGTACCATGGTACGATTCCCGCGATTCGGAATTGCGGCAATCCGGACAAACTGGCAGGGTTAAATCTGCTTCATGAGAATCGTTCGGTGACGAAAGACTATATGCTTGCGGGAACGATGAACGTTCAGGGGGAGGCGGGAGCGATTCTGGTTCGTCGATATCGGGAGGTTTGATCGAAAGCATCCACTTTTCCTATGAAAAGGACACCGCTACGAGGAATTTTGCGGAAAAAAATGAACAGTTTTCGTTCAGATAGTGGTATCTTACGATAAATACGTTATAATGAGAGAGACGGGTTTCAGGGAATGTCATTTTCTTAACGATTTGTTCCGAGGATCACTTGGCAATACGTCGGTTTTTGAGCTTTTTGTTTGGCTGGTGGATTTGCAGTACCTGAAGCGGTTTGATAAAATCGCGGGGGTGCATTTCCTGTCGAGCGAGTAGAAGCTGTCGAGACGTGGGTGTGGCCGTTTGGGGTGATTCGAGGGGTGACGGTTGGGTAGGTGACGATGTTCCCTGAAGTTTTTTGTTGGATTTTTTGTCCGACAACGATTTGACAAAAGCAAGATTGGCGAAGTATCCTGTTCGAGTGACGTCGGGCGAGTATCTCCCGTGATCAGGTGGATTGTACGAGGTGTGAGGGGTTATTATCGGACCTCAGACTTTGGGTGTTCTGTCTTGGTGAGGGGGGAGTGCTTGTGGAGGGCCATGGCGTGTGTGACCATGTGTATGAAATGCTGGTGCGTTGAGTTCGCGTGGTGGTGCGGTGTGTGTGCGAGGTTCCGTCGTTGGATAAGGCTCGGTAGGGGTATGTCAGTGTATTTAGATGGTATTTAGTACCTAAAGGTCTCAATGAACTCAACTGAATTGCTCAGAATAGTCGATGTCATCCACCGTGAAAAAGGTCTCAGTAAGGAGATCGTGTTTCAGGGGTTAGAAGCAGCCCTTTTGTCAGCGGCGAAGCGGCACTATGGGGAAGATGCGCAAATAACCATTACGATTAATCGTGAGAATGGGACTCTTTCGGGAGAGTGTGATGGCCAGCCGATGTCTCCGCATGAGATATCCGAGCGTATCGCGGCGCAGACGGCGCGTCAAGTAATGATTCAAAAGATCCGAGAAGCGGAGCGAGACTCGTTATTTGAGGAATACAAGGAACAGCGTAACCAGCTAGTGGTGGGTATCGTTCAGCGTTACGATGGTGGTGCGGCGACGGTTGCGTTGTCGGATATCGAGGCCATTCTTCCGCGCAGCGAACAGATGCCAGGTGAGCGATACGAGGTCAATGCGCGTGTGCGAGCGACGATTTTCGAGGTGAAGAAGCAAGGTTCACGTGTCCGTATCATATTGAGTCGTATTCGTCCGCAGTTGGTACAGCGGCTGTTTGAGCAGGAGATTCCAGAGATTGCGGATAATGTGATCGAGATTAAGGCGATTGCGCGTGAAGCGGGCTATCGTACTAAGATTGCGGTTGCGAGTAGCGATCCCCGTGTGGATTGCGTGGGAGCTTGTGTGGGGATTCGTGGAAGCCGTATTAAAGGGATTCATGAAGAGTTGGGTGGTGAGCGGATAGACGTCATTCCGTGGAGCAGTGACCCGTTGGAGTTTATATCGAACGCGTTGAAGCCCGCAGAGGTGGAAGAAGTCATTCTTTGCCAGATGTTGGGGCGAGCGATCGTTTTGGTTCAAGAGGATCAGTTATCGTTAGCGATCGGTCGTTTTGGTCAAAATGTGTGGCTAGCGAGCAAATTGTGCGGCTGGGATATCGACATTATGACGCGAGAGGAGCTGGAAGAGGAACTTCC
>JAQVKF010000234.1 GCA_028694795.1 Thermoguttaceae bacterium
ACGTTGCGATGGCGATGATGGTATTAGGACTTTGTGTGGCGGCGTTTACCTGTTCGAACGACCTGTTCGCGACTGCTCCGGCACTGCGCATCGCGGAGGCTTCTGCCCAGGGCGCTCCACCCATTTGGCCTTTCCTGTTTATTACGGTCGCCTGTGGCGCGGTGAGCGGGTTCCACGCTTTGGTGAGTAGTGGAACATCGAGCAAACAGATGGGTTCAATGGCCGACGCGCAATATATCGGTTACGGTTCCATGTTGGTGGAAGGGGTGTTGGCTGTACTGGTCATTCTTGCTTGTACGGCGGGACTGGGGATGTTTTTGGCTGATGATGCGGTCGGTGGTATGAGTGGAGCTTGGCTTGCGCACTATGGGAAAAATTGGGCCGATCTCAAATTGGGCGAGCAAGTCGGTATTTTCGTTCAGGGCGGTGGTAATTTTATCGCTTCGATGGGTATCTCGTTTGGGTTGGCTCGTGGAATCGTTGCGGTGCTGGTGGTCAGCTTTGCCGCGACTACCATCGATACCGCTATGCGTCTGTTTCGTTATGTGCTTCAAGAGCTCGGTGGAGCGATCCACATTGCCCCGTTACGCAATAAATATGTCGCGACGACAGTGGGGGTTTTGGCTGCGTTTTTAATGGCGTTGGTTCCAGGGCCGTCCGGTCAACCGGGTACGGGTGGCATGATTCTCTGGCCGCTCTTCGGAGCGGCAAACCAGCTGATTGCCGGGCTAACTCTAATCGTTGGAACGGTTTATCTTTACCAACGAAAGCGAATGTGGGGCTTTTTAGGGATTCCTATGGTGACCATGTTGATTATTCCGCTGTATGCGTTAGGCTTAAATATGTACGACTGGTGCCAAAATTCCAAATACTTGCTCATCGCGTTTGGCGCGATGTTGGTCGTGCTGGCTTTTTGGCTAATGCGAGAAGGTGTGTGCGCGACGAATCGTTTAGTCGCAAAGTTTCCGAAAAATTCGACAAAAGATGCCAACCAACAACAAAATCAGATACAAATGCAAAATCAACTATGAGAAAGGATTTTAGGATGCTGAAAAAATGTTTGTGGCTGATGGCCGTTTGCGGCGTTTTCGCCGGACTGTCATCGAATGTCATGGCACAGAATTCGACCGTTCGCGCGGAGAATTTGCGGACCGAATATCGTGTCAATCCGGAAGGAATTGACGCCAACCCACCCCTGTTGAGCTGGGAAGTGGTGGCGAATCAGCGTGCGGCGATTCGCGGTTTGAAACAGACGGCGTATCAGGTGATCGTTGCTTCCACACAGGAAAAAATAAAAGCGGGTGAAGGCGATATCTGGGATACCGGAAGCGTCAAAGGCGATGCGACAGCGCAGATTGCGTATGCGGGTGCGGCTCTTGAATGTGGGAAAACGTACTTTTGGTCGGTCCGACTATGGGACCAGAAAGGCGTTAAATCGCCGTGGAGCAAGCCCGCGTTTTGGTCAACCGGCCTGCTGAAAGATTCCGATTGGGAGGGCGCGAAATGGATCGGCGTGAATCGCGGTCCGGCGGAAGCGGGCATGAGTCCGTTCATCGGCTCGAATTGGATCTGGTTCGGTGGTGAAGAAAATCCGCAAAGTGCTCCAATCGGCTCGCGGGTGTTCCGACGGGTTGTCGAGGTGGGTGATGTAGCGAATCTGGCGAAGGCGACGATGGTACTCGCCGTCGATAACGGATTCACTCTAACGGTCAATGGAAAATATCTCGGAACGAGTGGTGATTATAAGTCGCCGGGTTCGTACGATTTATTGCCGGTACTGCAAAATGGCAAAAATTTAATCGCGATCGAAGCGTCGAATGTGGGCGATAATCCCAATCCAGCGGGCGTGCTTGCCGTGATCAGCCTTACGGCTAAAGATGGTGCGGAAACGAAGATCGTGAGCGACCCTGAGTGGCTCGGTTTCACGGAGACGGTGGACGGTTGGAATACGAATGTCGATCTGGATACCGCAAATTGGAAACCGTCAGTCGTGGTAGCGAAGTTTGGCGACGCTCCGTGGGGTAAAGAGATTGGTGTTTCGAACGCGCCGCGTTTGCCCGCGCGACAATTGCGCAAAGAATTTGACGTGGAAAATAAAAAAATCGCCCACGCCGCGATTTATTACAGCGGTTTGGGCAATAATGAATTGCGGATGAACGGTTCGAAAGTTGGCAAGGATGTTTTGGGGCCGGCTTTGTCCGAATACGACAAACGTGTTTATTACACGACGCAAAATGTGACAAATATTGTGATGCCGGGTAAGGTCAACACGATCGGCTTGTGGCTCGGTAATGGACGTTGGTTCTCGCCGCGTCAGCCTGGAGCGACGACGTTCGGACTGCCGCAGGCAAAAGCGGTACTCGTGATTGATTACGCCGATGGTTCGCAACAGCGAGTCGTTTCGGATACAACGTGGAAAGCGACGGATAATGGTCCGGTCGTCGCGAATAATGAGTATGATGGTGAGGAATACGACGCTTGCAAAGCGATGCTCGGTTGGTGTCGTTCGGGTTATGACGATTCGGCATGGCAAGTGGCGGATGAAATGCCTGCACCGAAGGGGACGCTCTGCGCGCAGCCGACGGAACCACTGGCGGTGACGGCGACGTTGGAGCCGAAAAAATTCACGAAAATCGCACAAGATACCCAAGTGGTCGATTTTGGGCAGAACTTTGTTGGTTGGTGTAAGATTACGGTTCAGGGTGAGGCTGGGTCACAGGTGATTTTGCGTCACGCTGAATCGCTTAATGATGACGGAACGCTTTATCTGGCGAACATCCGTTCGGCCAAGGTGACCGATATTTATACATTACTTGGCAAGGGCGAACAGGAAGTTTGGGCACCGCGGTTCGTTTTCCATGGTTTCCGATTTGCGGAAGTCAAAATGGTCGGGAATGTGCGATTGCTCAAGATCGAGGGTTGTGTCGTCCATGATGATATGACGATCATCGAATCGTTTGCGTGTTCGAATCCGCTGTTGAACCAGATTCACCATAATATTTTTTGGGGAACGCGCGGAAATTATCGTTCGATGCCGACCGATTGTCCGCAACGCGATGAGCGTCAGGGCTGGCTTGGCGACCGAGCCGCGGAATCGCGAGGGGAAACGTATTTGTTCGACGTGGCGGCGTTCCATCCGAAATGGATGACCGACATTCGTGATGCTCAACGTGAAGACGGTGCGCTTTCGGACGTTTGTCCGTCATACTGGCCACTGTACAGTGAGAATATCACGTGGCCTAGCGCGTTCACATTTATCCCGGAAACAATCTATCGCCAGTATGGCGACACGCGTGTATTGGCCGCGAATTACGATGCGATGGCGAAGTGGATGACGCATATGGAGCAGTTCCTGAAAGAGGGAATCACGGAACAGGATACGTATGGCGATTGGTGTATGCCGCCGGAAGATCCGAAGCTGATCCATTCCGCCGACCCGGCTCGCAAAACGTCCAAAGGAATTTTGTCCACCTCCTATTCGATTCAGAATTACAAACTTTTGGCGAAATACGCCGAGATTCTCGGTAAGGGCGATGCGGAAGTCGCGAAATGGAACCAAAAAGCGAACGATATGACTGCGGCCTATTTGAAGAAATATTATCACGCCGATACCGGTCTGTTCGACAATGGAACGCAAACGGCAAGCGTTCTGTCATTAGCCTATGGTATTGTACCTCCGGAAGAGCAGGCGAAGGCATTTGACGCGTTGGTGAAGAAAATCGAAGTGGATCACCATATCGGTACGGGGTTGATCGGAGCGCAGCAACTCATGCGAACGCTCTCTGATCGTGGCCGTGCGGATATTGCTTACCGGATCGCGACGCAACGCGACTTCCCGTCGTGGGGCTTCATGGTCGATCACGGCGCGACGACGATTTGGGAATTGTGGAATGGCAATACGGCGGATCCCGCGATGAACTCACAGAATCACGTGATGCTGGTAGGCGACCTAAATATTTGGTTCTACGAATATCTTGCCGGTATTCGACCGGAAGCTCCGGGTTTTGCGAAGATTGGTATTAAACCGTATCCCGTTGGTGATTTGACGTGGGCCAAGGCTGCATATCCATCAATCCGTGGCGAGATTCGTAGTGAATGGACGAAGAAAAATGGCGTTTTTACGCTGAGTGTGACGATTCCGGCGAATACGACGGCGACGGTTTACATGCCGACGACCGATGCGGACTCAGTGATGGAAAGCGGTCGCGCGGCCAAGAAGGCGTCTGGTGTTCATTTCGTCAATGTGGAAGAAGATCGTAGTGTCTTTACCATTGGTTCGGGCACTTACCATTTCACCGCACCGGTAAAATAGGAAGTCGATTGGCCGTACCGATTGACCGCATGGCGTTTTTACCCCCTCCCGGCCCTTCGGGCGGTCGGGTTGGGGTATATGCGTCCGATGCTGGAAACACAGCGACCGCAATCGGTGGCCTACATGCTTACCCACCCGGTGTGAATTAACACGCTCCAGTAAAAAGTGCGAATACGCCGCCAGCCAGTCTGTCTGAATGTGTGGGAGGTTGAGATGGATCAGGAACCGAAACGTAACGAAGCGGCATTTCCCGTGATATGGACAATAACAGACGTATCGATTTGGATTGACTTACTCAATCTCGTTTGCAATCGCATCATTGATCCAAAACTAATCGAGCGGATTCGTGTCCCCGTGTTGCGTGATGAACATGGTTTTCTGCAATCGGGCATCATCGAGAGTGGAATGCGATGGACGATATGGTGGCTCGGTACCTCTTGGAACACTGCTTACGATTTCGAACATGGTTAAATACGTACGCAGTTTCACAAGGTCGAATCTGCATCGCGGATCATGAACAGATGTTCATGTGTCTAGTTGCGGCAGTGGTGTTACGATGTTCATCGGCTCAAGAAAGCGAACTTTCGGCATTTATGGGCGTTACACAGCCGAAACGGCTCATTTTGCAAAATCTAGCCGACTTGCGTCACCAATATCGATGCTGGAGGAGCACCTCGCGGAACGTCCGGAGCGTGTACCGTTAGATTTTCGACGCGTAACAAACTCATACGAATTGCAGCAGATACTCAAAGACGGTCTTTTTTCCCAAATTTTTACGGAATGAATTGGAATGCATTTATGGATGCGGTGACAGGATTGGTATCTATGCCACGACGAATAGATGTACTCGGCTGGTCGCATCTTCGTCATGTTTTGCCCGAAGATGCCCGATATTTCGAATCTTGTATACAGCATCTTCGTGAAGAGTGTGTGTTTGTGGAACATTCCGGCGACTTTTTGCCGATCATGGATCTGGACTCTTTCCGTTGACCAACCGTCATGACCACTGGAAAATTCCCAAATCTTTTCGATTCGGATAATTTCAAATGTGAGCATTCACCCTAGGGTGTGTTCACATATAATCACATAGTAAAAACCATGGCCAAGAATGAAATAACAGCAATCGGGGCGTTGAGTTGATTGACATTGAAGTTTGTGCGTCTAGGGCGTGTTCACGTAATTTGGCGTAACAATTCGCTAATAATAGCAAGGTGAACAAAAGCGAGATACATAATATCCAATTTATCATAACGGGTAAAGACACGACGATAAGCCTTGATGCGGCGG
>JAQVKF010000235.1 GCA_028694795.1 Thermoguttaceae bacterium
GTGGCCCGCGTGGCGAGATGAACCGTGGCGAAGGTCATGGCCCGCGTGATCGTGGTCCGGACTCGGATCAACCGGAAGCTCCGGAAAAGTAAAGGGTGTGATGACGAGTGAATTGCGAACCGTTTTCGATGGTTCGCATGGATACAGCTGATTTCCTCAAAAAAATGACCTCAATCTAGAACCCCCCGTTCGAGCCTCGGCAACGCCCTGTTGCCGGGGCTTCTTGTCTTTCGAATTTTGGGTATACTGATGCTGAGGAAACGATTTGGAGAGCATGACTGAAAGCCGTTGGGGCACGGAATTTGTGCGTGAATTCATGCCCCAATCCGAATTGGTCGCAGGGGTGTCGTTCGTGTTTTCCAAGGTATGTTTTCTGTGATTTTTGCCATTGATAGGGCGAGGAACGAAGATGCGGATTTTTTTGTGGGCGATCTTATCCTGGATGTTGACCGGTGGTACGGTATCGGCCTCCGATTCGATGCAGCGGTATCGCTTTACCCATACGTCGATGAGTATTGATTTGACGATTTTGGCGTATGCTTCTGAACAGACGGTTGCGTCCGAAGCGGCGGCGGCGGCCTTCGCGAGGATCGACCAACTCGACGGTATTCTGAGTGATTACAATCCAGAGAGCGAACTTCGGCGATTGTGCGATACCGCGGGTAGCGGTGCCTTGGTGCCCGTGAGCGACGATTTATGGTATGTTTTGCGGCGTTCCGTTGAATTTGCCGAATGGACCGATGGTGCGTTTGATATTACCGCGGCGCCTGTGATTCGACTGTGGCGACGTAGCCGAACGTCGCGTGCTCTGCCATCTCCGGAGCGGATGTCAGAGGCGTTAAAACTCGTCAATTGGCGCAATATCGAATTCGATCCAGCGACTCAAGCGGTCCGACTCAAGGTGAGCGGTATGCGGCTGGACGTCGGCGGTATCGCCAAGGGATATATCGTCGCGGAGGCGTTGAAAACGTTGCGTCTGCATGGTGTACAATCTGCCCTCCTGTCAGCGGGCGGCGATGTCGGCGTGAGTGATCCACCGCCAGGCCAAGATGGGGAGCGCGGCGGCTGGGTACTCGGAGTCGCTCCGCTCACCACAACGCAAGGCATAAATCGCGTTCAACCCGCATATCGTGAGATTTCGGATCTTTCGGCTGAAGATATCGCCCAACAGGAACACTCGTCCCGTGCGACAGATGTGGAGGAAACAGCGGAAACGGCTCACGCGTCCGATTCGGTCGGTGCAACAGAAACGGCGGAAGTGTCGCATTCGTCCGATACGCCGGACTCGGCGGATGAACGGGACATTGCAATGACTGCCGAGCAGCGTCCGTCGCATTATGTCGTGGTTTCAAATTGTTTTGCGGCGACCAGCGGCGACGCGTTTCAATTTGTGGTCATTAACGGTGTACGTTATTCGCATATTCTCGATCCGCGGACCGGGCAGGCTGTCACGACGCCCTACAGCGTGTCGCTGGTCGGTCAAGATGCCGTGGCGGCGGATGCTCTGGCAACGACGATGAACGTGCTTGGACCGGAAGCGGGTGTCAAACTTCTCGAAAAATATAATGATAAACATGCGCAGCAGTCTATTGCCGCTCATTTTTTATGGTGCGAATCCCCTTCGGAAACGAACGAGACACGCGCCAACCATGCGACCGTACTGGAGTCTCGCGATGAGACGAATATTCGTCATCTCCATAGCGAAACATGGGACCAATTGCGTTTTTTCCATCCCGAAAACACGCCGCTAGAAAAATAAGCTAGGTACTTGGAATCAATCGAGGCCCGGCCATCGTTCATTTGGAGGGCATGTAAAGAATTTTGCGAAGGGAAAATTTCTAATTTGTCCATGGGTGGAGTATTGAACTCCACCGTCTGGTATTTTATACTCCGCGTATGCGATCAATGTACGGTTAAATCCTCTTTTATTTCGAGGGCGTTCCGATGACATGGTATTATGTGGTCAATCAGCAGCAGGTGGGACCTGTGGGTGATGTGGAGATTAACGAGGCCATTGCTAGAGGGATCATTACCCCCGCAACGATGGTTTGGCGTTTTGGAATGTCCAATTGGACGAATATCTTGGATACGGAACTGAAGAGTTTATTTCCATCCACTCCGTCGTTCACATTGCCGCCAGTCATGCCTGGAATGTATCCTCCCCCTCCTCCTCCCCAAGCCGTTCCGTCCAAAGATACGGAAATCCAGACAATTGAAAAGTATTTTCTCATTTTTTGGATTTGTCTCGCAGTGGGCTGTTGTTCAATGGTTTTTCTGATTGGCATTCCCATATTGATCGCGGCTCAAGTGTTTGAATTTTTATTGCTCTATAAATTCTGGATATTGGTTTCGCCCCCGATTGCGCGTACGACTCCAGGCAAAGCGGTCGGTTTCTGTTTTATTCCATTTTTTAATCTCTATTGGTGCTTTGTCGCATTTTATGGTCTTTCGCAGGATATGAACAAAACACTCGAAATGTGTCAGTCTCCCGTTCGTACCAATGAGTCGCTCGTTTTAGCTTGGTGTATCGTCAGTGTTGCGAGTCTTTTGAGTTACCTCCATCCTGCGGCCATGTTACCATTTGGAGTCGCGGGTGCTGTATTGGAAGTCTTGTCTCTGTTCGAAATGAAAAAAGGTGCCATCGAGATTATCAAACGCCGTTTGTAACAGGATGGTATACAACGAGTGAAATCCCCTCATTTCCAGGGCGTGTTCACGCAAACATGTGTACAAATCGCAAGACACAGTAGCGAGCATGAATGAAAATATGTCGTATTCAACTTCAGCTTGTCATCACTGTAAAAAGGTGACGATAGGCTTTCGCGCGACGGAAGAAACGCTTCGCCCCACTACGATGTTTATACAGCGTTTTACCCTGTTTTTGCGACTTTCGCGATTCGCCTGAACCCTCGAGGGGTGGGCGTTCCTGCGTTATCCACCGCCCGGAGACGCGAAATTTATGAGCCAATGCGTCGGCCGCGGCTGCCGCGACCGTATCGGCAGACCAATGACAATCGCCCGGTAACGCAATACCATTGCCGGGCGTTCCTAGCCGTTGCTGCAAAAGGGGACAATGGATTCTCATGGCCCTGTGAAACCATAGAATCCGCCTAAAGAAAGGTGGAGCAAGAACCGGGAAAAGCCGAATAGAAAGATACGTGTAGTCGTGCGGAATATCGAGCAAATTCACGTTTGTGTGTTTCTCGGTCAAAATCTGGGAAGGATGGGATATGTACGCAGATTATTGGGGTATGGAATGTACGCCGTTTGCATCGCGGTACGCCCCGCGTTTTTTTGTCGCAACACCGGATTATGAAGAGGTTGCGGCGAGAATTCGCTATTTGCTCGAACAGAACACTCGTGCGGGATTGCTTTTAGGCGCGTCGGGAACGGGTAAAACATGGTGTATCGCTTCTCAATTGGCCGAACTCCGTGCCGATGGCGTGGTGGCCGCATCTATTTCACTCGACGGCTTAAACCATGACGCGTTTTTCCCCGAGGTTGCGAACGTATTAGGTTGGGATGCCGAACAGGGCGATTCGAATCGATTTGGCGAAATACTACGGGATCACTTTGCGGAATCTGCGTATTTTGGGAGAACTACGGTGCTGGTGTTGGAAGACGCGGACCGCGCGTCGGAGGCGACGTTGCGACGTGTACAGAGGCTTTTCCATTTGGAAGCCGACACGCCGTTGCGTCTGACGCTACTTCTTACGGCGCGACCTCGTCGGATGGAACGTCTGTGTGACTTTCTCGAATACTGTCCGTTGACGATGGAATTAGGCGTGTGGAGCGCGGACACCGTGTCCATGGTGGTATCGCAACTGTTGGCGTCGGTGGGCGTTGGACGAAATCTGTTCACCGAGGACGCGATCGCGTGCATGCTGGAAGAAACGAATGGAAACCCACGTCAATGGATACGTTTGGCTGATCTTTCATTGGCCGCCGCCGCTTCGACCGAATTACGATGGGTTGATGCGGAAACGGTGCGTTGGGTGCTGTCTAAATTTCCCAATCCGTTTGCTCTGGTGACCTGATCGCATGGAATTTTCGCTTTTTTCGGAGCATGGCTGTATATTTTGAAAAATAAATTAGAAAACTCTAGTTTCACGTATCAAAATTTTCTATAATGCGGCTGTAAGATTCGGTTCGTTGGAGGATCGCTGCCATTTTCGTGAGAAAACGGGAGAGGAAAGTCCGGGCTTCTCAGGGCACCGTGGTGGATAACATCCACCGATATAAGGAATCGTTGGAACTCGTTTCCCGCCGATTCCGAAAATCAGGGACAGTGCAACAGAAAGTAAACCGCCGTTCAATTTCGGTTGAGTTGGTAAGGGTGAAACGGTGAGGTAAGAGCTCACCAGCGGTTCAGGTGACTGGCCGGCTAGGCAAACCCCACGGGAAGCAAGATCAAACAGAGTGGATCGATTGAACGGCGGAGATTCGTCTCTTGCTTTCGGTCGTACGTGGCTGCCCGTCACGTCACGCCATTCGGGTAGATCGCTTGAGCGTTGGAGTAATCCAACGCCTAGATAAATGATCATCGAAGAAAATCGGGGGTAACCTCGATTTTTCGGAACAGAACCCGGCTTATAGATGGACCGTTTTTTGTTTTGTTGTGAATTTTATGGTCGTTTCAATGGAAAATGTTGTCGATTTTACGGTCGCTCAAATAGCTCATCGCGGAGCGGAATTTTGGCGGCGAAAAGACGAGCATTCGTAATCTCATATCGCTGGGACAGAATGGTAAGGAGTTTTCATGTCTACTCAACTTCCAGATTATGTGGCGTCCGCACAACCAGTGCCGATGGGTTCTCGCGTCGCTTGGTACAAATCTGCCGCGCAGACCTACGCCGGAGTGATGCTTTGGTTCGTTTTTTGGCAAGACGTTGCCTGTGGCAATGTGTTGGAGTCCGGTTCGACGCTCAGTAAAACGATTGGCGGTACACTTGCGACCGGATTGATGGCTCCCATTTTGGCGATCATCGTCGGTGCGTTGATCTGCCATTTCGGAAGCTATTTGGCTCCAGGTTTGATGGGACAAAAGACGGGACTTTCATTGGCTGTCGTCGGAACCTCAACCTATGGTACGACGGGCGGTTTCCTGATGCCCGGTTTCCTGATGGGCATTTTACAATTCGGTTGGTTGGGCGTGAACGCGTATTTTTCGGGAATGCTGCTTGCGGGAAGCGTGGGAGCGGAGGTCAACGGAACGGTTCACTTCGCGATTGGAATCATCTGGGCGTGTGCCGCGGCGTTTATCGGTCTCAAAGGTGTGCAGTATGTGGCAAAAGTCGCTACGTTCCTGCCGATTATTCCCGTTGTGATTCTGTTGCTGTTATTTGTGAAAACAATGGGTGGTTTGGCGAATTTTGATCCCGCGATGGTTGGTGTCGGTAGCAATGCAGCCGCAACGACAAATGTGGCGACCGAAACGACCGCGATGATGCCCCGCACGATTTTTGCCCAAGTAGCAGAACCTGCCCCGGCGACAGAACCCGTTCCGGCGACAGAACCAGTTCCGGCGACAGAGCCTACTCCGGTGACAGAGCCTATTCCGGCGACAGAGCCTGCCCCGGCGACAGAACCCGTTTC